>JBCCGJ010000105.1:0-16684 GCA_039029335.1 Actinomycetota bacterium
CCAGCAGTGCGGCCAGGACCACCAGCGGCAGACGGACCGCCGCCATGATCGGCCGGCCCCGGCGCCGACCGGTGCACCCGGCCCCGTCGTCGGGAAACGACGGCGCAAGCAGCAGGTGGCGCGAGCGTGGCACGGGCATGGCCCCCGATGGTACCGCCCGCCCGGCAATTCTGGCTTGGCACCGGTTTCCCCCTATGGTCGTGCGGTGAACGTAACCGCTCAACCGGGCGCACAGAATCTGGGGATCGCGGGGGCTTTCGCCTCGGCGACGGCGTGGGGTGCATCCGGGGTGATCGCAAAGGCGATCGACATGGGCGGTCTTGCGGTGGTGGCCTACCGGTTCTGGCTCAGCACCGTGGTGTTCTTCTTCTTCCTTTTCCTGACCGGGCGCCTGCCGAGCCGGGAGACCTATCGCGTGGCGCTGCCCGGCGGCATCGCGCTGGCCGCCGACGTCGCTCTGTTCTTCAGCGCCGTGAAGCTGACGACGGTGGCAAACGCAACCGTGCTGGCCGCCATGCAGCCGCTGCTGATGATGTACCTGGGCACCAGGCTGCTCGGCGAACGGGTACACCTTCGCCAGATCCTGTGGTCCATCGTTGCGTTGACCGGCGTGGGGATTCTGGTCTTCGGCTCCTCCGGCCAGGACGAGTGGAGTCCGCTCGGGGATCTGCTGGCCGTCGGTGCCTTGATCGCGTGGACCGGGTACCTCTTCTTCTCCAAATCGACCCAGGGAAAAGTCACGCCGCTGGAGTACACGGCCATCACCGGACTGATTTCGGCCGTCGGGGCCACCATCCTGGCGCCGCTTTTTGCCCAGGACCTCTCCTGGCCAGCCACCCGGGACTGGGTGCTGCTCGGGGCCATGGCGTTCGGTTCGGGGCTGTGTGCCCACCTGCTCATGAACTGGGCACTGACCAGGATCCCGGTCTGGTTGGGATCCACAACAACCCTGCTCATCCCGGCCGCGGCCACCGCGATGGCGTGGGCTTGGTTGGGCGAGTCGGCAACCGCCGTCCAGGTCGGGGGGATACTGGTGACCCTGGTGGCATTGGGGGCGCTGGTGCTGGCCAAGGTCGGCGCGGCGGACGGACCGGTGATCAGCGCAGAGCCGGACAAAACGGCGACGGAGCCACCGGCCGGTGGCTCCGTGTGACAGAACTCTTGTGTCCGGCCCGCAGGCCGGTTGACCGGGCGGCCGATCAGTCGGTCAGGTCGATCTCATCCAGATCATCGTCGTCCAGCTCCTGCACCGGCTTGCCGCCGAGGTAGTGGGTGACGGTGTCGTCGTCGTTCGTCTTCAGGTAGCGGAATCCGTCGCGCTGGCGGGCGGCCTGGGCGCCGAGTTCGATCTTGACGTCGTCGTCCCAACTCTTCGGATCTACCTCGATGCCGATGCCGGGGCCGAGGTCCCGGCTGGGATCGGCCAGGTCGATACGCTCGTCGATCCAGACCACCTTGGTGGCCTTGACCCGGGCCTGCAGACGATCCTCTGACCGGAGGTAGATCCAGCCGGACCGGCGCAGGTAGTGGGGGAAGGCCCTGGCCGGCAGAACCTCGCGGCCGATGACGTCACCGACGTCGGCGACCGGCATGGACATGTCAAGCTCACCGGCGAGCGGAGAGATCTTGTCCTTGGCCGAGCTGGGATTCTTGGTTGCCCGAGGAGTGGTGGGTGGCGGAGGCGTGACCTTCTTCGGCATTGCGAGACATTCGAGGCAAGCCGCCATAACCTCGCCGTGGTCCTCGCAGTACTCGATCGCTGCCGTCTTCGTGCCCATCCGGTTCTGCACCTCTTGGTCTCTGCTGGAATTCTGCCCAGAGCGACTGTACTGGTCGGATCCGGCGGTGTCCGAAGGGCCACGGAAACGCGAACCAATCACCACCAAATCTTCACGTGACAGTTCGGGGTGGTTGGTGTAGCGCCGCTGTCCAAGCTTGTTTACCGGACATGGACAGGTCTCGGGGTCGCGGTCTGAAGGCATGCACAAACACGCGTGTGGGTTGAGCAGACTAGTCGCGATCCATCGCCGGGTGGTGACGATTTCCAATCGGACGTCTTCAGCTGTTGGGCGTGGTGACGACAAAACTGTCACCGGCACCGTTGGCGAAGGTGGAGGACCAGGCCACGACGGTAACCGTGTACTCGGCTCCGGACTCAAGCCCGGTGATCGAGTTTGATGCGGTGGTTTCGCAGGGGGCCCCGTTGACAATCACCGGGAGCGGTTGAATGTTGTTGCCGGTGGGTATTGCGCTGATGCGGTACGACGTGAAGCAGTTGTCCGCGTTCAGCGTCACCGAGACGCTGTTGGCACTGGCGACGCCGGAGGCAGTCACCGATGTGGGGTCCGGGTTGGACTGTTCCTGTTCGACCGTGGCCGAGGCGGTGTTGCTTGGGTCGGAGGTCTCGCCATCTCCGTCCGCCGAACGAACGACGTAGGTGTAGTTCCCGGGATCCAGGCCCGAATCGGTGAACGATGTGGTGCTGCTGGTGCCGATTGGGGCGGTTCCACCGTTGCGGTAGACCCGGTAGCTGGTGGGAGCGGGTCCGCTGGATGGTGCTGACCAGCTGAGGGAGACCTCGTCGCCGGACACCGACGCCACCAGTCCGGTGGGTGCGCCGACCGGGTCGGGAGCCTCCGTGGTTGTTGTGGTCTCTTCGGTGGTGGTTGTTGTCTCTTCGGTGGTGGTTGTTGTCTCGACCGTTGTGGTGGAGTCGTCCTCGGTGGTCGTGGTGGAGTCGTCCTCGACGGTGGTCGTGGCGTCTTCGTCCTCGGTGGTGGTTGTTGCGTCTCCGTCGTCTTCGGTTGTGGTGGTCACCTCTGCTGCCGTGGTCGGTGTGGCTGCGGCGGTGGTGTCCGGAGCTTCGGTTGTGGTGGTGGTCGGTTCCTCGGCGGTGGTGGGGGAGACGACCGAGCCGTCACCGGCCAACCCGGTGGGATCCTGGTCCGTTGCCTCTCCGTCCTCGGAGACGGCCGGGCCCGCCGGCACGGTGACCGTGACGGCGACGTCCTGGTCCGCGGCGGTGCTCGAGGACCGGTTCAGCCCGAAATAGGCCAAGCCGATCACACCGAGGAACGCCAGGACCCCGATGAGTATGGGACCGAACCGGAACCGGTCGATGTCGAGGAAGGGGGTTCCCTGCAGTGGTGGCGCGGCGCCGACGGCGACCGAGGTCTGGTCGGCCTCCTGCTGGAGGAGCGGCTTCTGGGGTGGGGCGGGGGCGGCCCCGACGGCGATGGACCGCGGCAGGTCGACGGCGTCGATCCTGGTCTGGACGTGCGTCTGCTCGGACGCCGAACCCGCCGCAGGTGCGGCAGGCGGCGGGAAGAACGCAGTGCCTTTCGGCTCCGGCTGCTGCCGGAACTCCGGCGAGACCGCGGCGGCGGCGCTCTTCAGCGCAAGGCTGAACTCCCGGGCGGTCTGGTACCGCTGCTCCGGACGCTTGGCCATGGCCCGCTCGATCACGTCGCAGATGGGGCCCGGGGTGAAGTGGCGGAGATCCCCGACGGGGTTGTTGACCACTCGGCCGATGACCGCCATCAGGTTGGTGTCATCACCCGGGGTCAGGAAGGGCGGGTGGCCGACAAGGAGGGCCCACAGCGTTGCGCCGAGGCCGTAAACGTCGGACGGGGGACCGGTCTCCCCGTCGAGAAAGGTCTCCGGTGCGCTGTACGCCGGGGTGAACGCCGCGCCCTGGGTGGTGCCCGCGCTGGCCCCCTGGCCGGACGTGAGCTTGGCGATGCCGAAGTCGGCGATGCGGGGTGCGCCGCCGTTGGTGAGGAGAATGTTCGCCGGTTTGAGATCGAGGTGGACAACACCCTCGTCGTGGGCTTCTGCGATGGTTTCGGCTGCCACGTCCACGTAGCTGACCGCGGTCTCCCACTCCAGCGCCCCGGCGTCGATCTGGTCCTGCAGCGAACCGTTGGCGTAGAACGGCATGACGAGGTACGGCTCGTTGTGGGCCGTCAGGCCGGTGCTGTACACCGGGACGATTCCCTCGTGGAGGGAGAGGCGGCCCATGGCCTTGCGTTCCCGATCGAATCGCTTCGCGACGTTCTGGTCGTGACCGGGATTCAACACCTTCACCGCAACGATGCGGTCCAGGTCGACCTGCCTGGCTCGATACACGCGCGAGGACCCACCGGCGCCGATCTGCTGGATGTCCTCCAGCCCCTCGATTCCTAGATTGCTCACGCTGAGAGTCAAAGGTCCTCCATCCCGACCCGGACGATTGTAGTCCGCAGGCTTGAGGGTATTGGGGCACGGGCCGTGTTCAGCACATCACGGCGCGTAGCAACAACGGTGGGGCCCAATGGACAAGACGTTAGTCGCATCGGAGGCGTCGTGGCGGTCGGTCCCGGCGTTGAAGTTCGGCGGGCTCAGGGGTTGTTGCGAATGATCTCTTCCAGCCAGGACGCGAACGCTGCGGTGGTGATGTTCAGGCTGGCGTTGTCCTCGTTCGCCGCCCCGGCGTAGACGACGGCGACCACTTCGTCGTTGCGGAACACCGCGCTGCCCGACGCGCCCTGCCCGCTGGAGAAACTGGACAGGAGTACCCCGCGTTCGATGTCACCCTCGCCGGAACAGGCGACGCCCGGCGGTGAATCGGCGGGGATGAACGCGGCGAACTCCGGGTTGGAGCAACCGGGCCAGATCGTGAAGTTGGCCGCCTCACCGTTGGTCAGCACGACGGACGGCAGCCGAAGTGCGCCGCTTTCGTCCGTGCTGGTGATGGTCAACCTGCCGGGGAACCCGGTGCTGTATACCGCATCGCCGATGGTGATGTCCTCGGAGTCGCCGATGGTCACGGCCGGAAGGCCGATCTCCCCGACCGGCCCGGCGGAGATGTTCGGACCGTCGGCGGTGATCGTTGCCCGGTTCGACACCCGCAGGACCGAGATGTCGAGGAATGGATGGTTGGCCACCAGCTCGGTTGCGTATTCGATCTGGGCCGGGGCGTCGAGCTCCCGGGAAACGCCGACCAGCATCTGCGGCGAGAGCACGGCGACGTGCTGGTTGGTGAGGATCAGGTTGTCGGAGACGAAAAAGCCGGACCCCTGCCCGCCTTCCAGGCCGAACAGCACAACCGTCGACTTCTTGGCCCCCTCGAGATCCGGGGCAACGGTGTCCGACCCCCGGTTGGCCAGGCTGATGGCCAGCGCACCGAGGGCCAACAGGCCGACAAAAGCGAGCGCACCAAGGATGAGCATCGTCCGGTTCTTCGGGACACGGTGCTCGCCGGCGGTGATGATCCGCATTGCGGTTCCGGCGTCGTCGTCACCGAGGTTGGCGATGAACGCCCCCTCGGCCTTGTACGGACCCTTGATCTGTCGGTGGTCGATGAACGTCCCCTTGCTGGAGAAGTCCTCGAGCCACCAGTTACCGTCGTTGAAGGTGATCCGCAGGTGGCGCCTGGACACCAGCGAATGCTGCTCATCGAGTTGGACGAGGCAGGCGGGGTCCCGGCCGACCGTCACCTCGGCGCCGGGCAGGAAGGAATAGTCCTGGCCTGCGACGTTCAGCCGCAGTGTCGAGTCGCTGATGATGGTGGTGTTCGGGCCGACGTTGCGGGCCGCGCCCGGTGCCGGTCCGAAATCCGGTCCGGCCGCATCGGGCGGCGGTTCTGCGCCGAGCGGCCCGCCGCCCGCCGGAGCGGCGTCAAAGAGTCGATCCGGGCCGGTCCGCGCGCTCGTCTCCAGCCGGACCCGCGGGGCCGGCGGTGGGCTGTCCCGGTCGATCCGCTCGCCGTGTGGTGTTGCAGCCCGGCTGTCGGTTGCCGCCTCCTCAAAACCGTCGCCGAAGTTCGGTGACGGAACCCGGTCGAAGTGGAACGGGGAGGACCCGCTGTCCGGCTCGGACTGCAGGAAGCCCTCCGGCGGGCGTGGGGTGCCACCGCCGCCGGCCGGCGACTCCGCGGGGAACAGCGCCGGCCCCCGCTGCTCATCCGGCTGACCGCCGAAGCGGTCCGATCGCTGATCGGGCATCGCCCGAGCGGTTGCCGCGTCCTGCAGGTCCTGTCGGTCGTTCATGGTGGTGATCTGGACCACGACCCCTTCCGTCCCGCCCAGCCGAAGGGCGACCTCGGACGTGAGCAGCCACTGTCGGGCCATGCGGGCCCCGGACGTGTCGAAGGTTCCGTGGGTCGAATTATCGGAAACCGACCACTGCGATCCGGTCCATTCAACGGACAGATGCTGGCGGGAGACCGAACCCTCGGTGAGGGGAACGGCGGCGGTTGAGGCGCGGCCGATCGCAACCGGGGAATCCGCAGGGGAGAACCGGCCCTCACCTTCGGGCCAGGTGATATGCAGATCGGTCATCGGCCCTGCCTCCAGCATTCAGGACGCTGTGGCGGGGTGTCCTTGGTTGCCAAGCGGTCTCAATCTCCTCGGAACCCCCTGCGGTCGGGTTCGCAGCAACAAAGCTAACCGCTCTCGTCCCGAGCGCAACTACGCGAACCCGCCGGGCGCGTCAGTGGCGGCCGGGGCCACCGGTTCGGTTCGTCTCCGGGGTCGGCGCCGCGACGATGCGGCGCTGCCGCGGTCAGCCCGCGGCGCTGATCTGGTGGATCTCCGCCGGGGAGACCCGCACGACCTGTCGGTCGACGGCGATGGAAACGCCTTTCGCTCCAACTGCGAGAATAGTGCCGCTGATGACGCCGCCTGCGGTCTGAACCCGTGAGTGGCGGCCGAGCATCATCGTCGGATCCGTCGTGCTATGCATGATTTTTCTACTCCTACGCAGCGCACCATTGAGCTGCATTGGCAAAAGACTACATCACCGACAAGGGGCTGCTCCCGGCGTTTGGGAAATTTCGCCCAATTTGTCCGTGGGCCGCTGAAACGGTCCATCCGGCCCAACGGGTGCGCCGCTGGCCGGGCCGATCGATTCAGACGACTCACCGGTTGTTTCGGTTCGACCGGGAAGAACCTTGAGACCGCAGCTTGCGGACCGGCTATCGGCCGAACCCCTCCCGGTCCCACAGCGCGCCGACCGCGGCCCGTAGGTCGGCCTCTGTCCCGTCGTTCATCAACAGGTGATCGGCGATCGCCCGACGTTGCGCATCGGTGGCCTGGCTGATGATCCTGGCCATCGCCTGTTCCTCGGCCATACCCCGATTCGTCCGCAGCCGCTCAAGCCGAACCGCAAGCGGCGCCTCGACGACGAGGACCTCGTGGTAGTGCCCTTTCCCGAGGTCGGACTCGGTGAGGACCGCCATGTCCAGAACGATCGGCCTGCCGGCTGCGGCGTCGATGGCGAGACCGATCTCCACGTCAATCGCTGGATGTGTCACCTCGTTCAACGTGGCGAGGGCCCCGGGATCGGTGAACACGATGGCGCCGAGTGCCGGCCTGTCGACCCGCCCGTCCGGTCCGAGGATCCCCGGACCGAACGTCTCGACCAGAGGACCGAACGCTCGGCCGTCCGGCTCGACGACCTGCCGGCCGAGGTCGTCACAATCGACGATCGTCGCGCCGCGTTCGGCCAGCATGGCGGCAACGGTGGACTTGCCGACCCCGATACCGCCGGTCAGGCCGATGACCCGCCGTTCCGGCACTCAGGCCCGTCCAACCAACCGGTCGACCGCGACCTCGATGACCACGCGGTCGTCGCGCTCCTTCGGTGGCCGGTAGCGGGCGGCGTATCGACGAACCGCCTCGGCGACGGCGTTCGGCTCGTCGGTGACCGTCGCCCGACCGTAGATCGTCAACCATCGACCGCCGTCGACCTGGCAGATCGCCACCTGCTGACCGGGCTCCGCGGCGACGAGCCTGGCCTTGAACGAGTCCGCCCAGGTGATCACCCTGGCCGTCCGGGTCTCCGGTTCATAGGTGACGCCGACCGGGGTGACCTGCGGGCCGCCGTCGGCCCGGAGCGTGGTCAGCGTCGCCAGGTGACGCTCGTCGAGGAATCGAAACACATCCGGCGAGAGGTCGTCCAGGTCGAATACCACGGGTGCGAAACTACCACCGTCATGCCGCCGGCTCCTATCCTTCCGGCACTCGCAGTCTTCAGAATGGAATCGAGGTACAAACCGTGGAAACAGCTCAAGTCGTTACCGCTGTTGCCGGCCCCATGGGCGCTGCCGGCGCTGCTCACTACTTCCACCCCGCGACGCTGGCCAAGGGGAAGGAGCTGGGACTCGACGGCCTCCGCTTCTACTTCCTGGGTCGCGGTGGGGTACTCGGCGACGTGTCGGCCAGGGTGATCCAGAGCGCCTTCGGTTATTTCAACGCTCCGATGATCGACAAGATCTGGACGTCCGCCAAGGAGCGGGTGGAGCCGCGCGCCGCCGCTGATGCGTTGCTCGGGGCAAATGCCGATCTCGGCCGGGAGAAGCTGGCGGACGTTGCCGGTCTGGCCGAGTACTGCGATGCGGCCGAGCAGGTCATCGCCGCAGCCCATCCCGCGGGGTTGACCCTCTTTGCCGGCATCTCCGGAATGCCCGTCCCCGACGATCTTCCGGGGAAGGCGATCCATCAGACCGCGGTGCTGCGGGAGCTTCGAGGGAGTGTGCACCTCCTGGCCATCGCCGCGGTGGGCCTGGACAACACATCGGCCCACGTCATCCGTCGACCGGACGACGTGCAGATGTTCGGATACGAGACGACCCCGGAGGTGACCGAGCACGAAGTGGCGCTTCTGGCCGAGGCGGACACGCTTACCGATCGGATGATGGCCGTTCCCTACGGTGCCCTCGACGCCGCCCAGGGAGCGGCGCTTGTCGAAGGGGCGACCGCCATTCAGGGAGCGCTGACTTGACCCGAAACCTTACGTCAGGCTGAACTCCCGGAGGCATTGGGAAGAGCAGCTGACGTTGTCCGACAAGTTTGGGCGGAATCCGCCGCGTTCGGATCTAGGGTGATGGATGATCAGACCACAAGGGCCAGGTCATTGAAAGCGAAAGTAGTGTCATGCCTACAGGTACAGTGAAGTTCTTCAACGCAGAGAAGGGCTTCGGGTTTATTTCCCGTGAGGGTGCTGACGACGTCTTCGTGCACTTCTCGAACATCGTCGGTGAGGGCTACAAAACCCTGGACGAGGGACAGCGTGTGGAATTCGACGTTGCCCCCGGCCGTAAAGGCGAGGAAGCAAAGAACGTCCGGGCTCTCTAGAACCCGAACGACACAACCCGTCGGCAGGTAGACCACCTGCCGATCGATGCGAAGGCCGCCGGTCCACCCGGCGGCCTTCGCCGTTTTCACCATCCCTCTTCGCCTTTTCGCCGTCGGTCTTCGCCTTTTCGCAGTCGGCCTTTGCCTTTTTACGGCGGGCGGTCGTTTTCACACCGCCCGACCCGCCGATCTAGTCTCGGTTCGTGAAGTCACTTCGTTTCGGTTCCTTCCTGGCCCCCCACCACCCGATCGGTGAGCACCCGACCCTCCAGTTCAAACGCGATCTGGACCACGCGGAGCAGCTGGACCAACTGGGGTTCGACGAGTTCTGGTGCGGCGAGCACCATTCCACCGGCTGGGAGACGATCGCCTCACCGGAAATGTTTCTGGCCGCCGCCGGTCAGCGGACAAAGCGGATCAAACTGGGCACCGGTGTCGTCTCGCTGCCGTACCACCACCCGTTCCTGGTCGCCCAGCGAATCGTCCAACTGGACCACATGACCGATGGCCGGGCGATGTTCGGCACCGGCCCCGGTGCGCTGCCTTCCGACGCCCACGCGATGGGTATCGATCCGATGGTGCAGCGGGACCGCCAGGACGAAGCCATCGGGGTCATCCAGCAGTTGTTGGCGGGCGGTGAGCGGGTTACCCACCGCTCCGACTGGTTCGAGTTGAACGATGCGGCCCTGCAGATCCTGCCGGTGCAGGATCGGATGCCGATGGCCACGGCGTCGATGATCTCCCCCTCGGGGATGACCCTGGCCGGCAAGTACGGCATCGGTGTGCTGTCGATCGGTTCGATGTCCACGGCCGGTATCCAGGCCCTGCCCACCCAGTGGAGCTTTGCCGAGGAGGCCGCGGAGGAGCACGGCACCGTCGTCGACCGCAAAGACTGGCGGATCGTCATCCAATTCCATATTGCCGAGACCCGCAAAGAGGCCAGGGAGCAGGCCAAGGAAGGCCTGCTGCGGTGGCACAACGAGTACAACGTCGGCACGCTCCAGCGGCCCGGGGCCGTCGCCTACGACTCACCGGACCATGCGGTCGACGAGGTGGGGTTCTCCGAAGGGGCGACCGGGGTCATCGGCACGCCGGAGGATCTTGTCGATCGGATTCGGGATCTGTACGAACTGTCCGGCGGGTTCGGGGTGGTCATTGGTTTCGCCCACGACTGGGCCAACATTGAGAACACCCGGAGAAGTTGGGATCTGGTGGGTCGCTACGTCGTCCCCGAGGTCCGGGGATTGATCAACCCGCTGCGCAGATCCCAGACCCACGTCATCGAGAACCGAGAGTCGTTCGACCGGGCCAGGGATGCGGTGGTGACCAAGATCATGTCCCACGAGCGGGCGGCGGAGGCCTTCAAGACCCCGCCGACCGCGGTGACTCCGCTCGGCGTGGCCAGCACACCGGCCGGGCCGGGAGCGGGGCACAAAACCGATGTGGCCGAGGACCCGGGCGACCCCGCGGCCTGATCGGAACCCACCCGCCGGTTCGTCCGTCCTCAGCCCCCGTCGAGCAGCTTCTTCACGCCGTCGGTCGCCGCCACCTCGCCGGTGTCGGCATAGCGGTCGTGGTTCCGCTCGATGTCCCGCAGGCTGTACCGGTAGTTGACCATCATCGCCAGGCCCCGGTCCCAGCCGGTGGCGCTGCGGTTGGCCAGCCAGTTGATGTGTTCGACCCGCGCCCCGTTCGACAGATGGAAGTGGGCCACCGGATCAAGCGCCCTTGTTCGACCCGGTGACCGTTCGGTCATGAGGTATCGGGCGGCAAGACCGACCAGCGTCGGGGAGAACCGGTCCAGGCCGGGGTCTCCGGCCCCAGGCAACGGTCCGGACACCAGGGCGGTGAACTCCTCGAGACCCGCCGGGTCCAACGGGCCGTCGTCGTCGGTCAGTTCGAGGTCCCCGGCCGCCAGCCGTTCCGTCAGCCAGGTCCGAAAACCGGGGATGGGGGACAGCGTGGCGAACTTGCGGAGATCGCGCATCTCATCGGACAGCTCCTCGACCACCGATTTGATCAGGAAGTCGCCGAGCGACACCCCGGCCAGGCCGTCGTGACAGTTGGAGATCGAGTAGAAGATGGCCGTGTCGAAGTCGGACTCGTCGAAGTCGGACCCGTCGACGTTCTGCTCGGTGGCCGCAGGCCGCTGGGCGGCCGGCAACATGAGCGGCCCGAGATCCCGTGCGATGTCCTTGGTCAGCGCAACCTCCACGAAGATCAGCGGGTCGTCTGGCATCGCCG
Source organism: Actinomycetota bacterium (assembly GCA_039029335.1). GTDB lineage: Bacteria > Actinomycetota > Acidimicrobiia > Acidimicrobiales > SZUA-35 > JAHELU01. Next base: position 11,361 of record JBCCGJ010000105.1, read on the forward strand.
GGTGGACAAATGCATAACACCGTCGGCCGGGACCGAGCCGATGTTTCAGGTCGGCCCAGGACTCGATCGCGTGCACCGCCTCGTACTGGATCAGCTTTTCCAGGAAGGATGCGGACGTCGACCAGGTCAACCGTTCGAGGCGGAGCAGGCCGACGTCGAACCAGCCCTCCAGGATCGACCGGAGGTCCCGCTCGAGGGCGGCCAACTCCGGAGACGTCTGCCGGTGAGGGAGCAGGTCCGCCCGCATCTGGATCAGGAGGGGTAGTCCGCCGTCCGGCCCGGCGAACCGTCGGAGCAACACCTCGCGCTTGGTCTCCAGGCAGGCCCGCAGTTCGGACTCGGCCCGGCGTCTTGTGTCCTGGTCCTCCGCCGCCTGGACCGCGTCGATGGCCCGATCGACGGCCTCGTCGTCGTTGCCGTACTCGGCTCCCAGTCCGGTGAGGAACCGGAGCCGCCCCTCGGCGCTCAGCTCTCGATAGGTGAGGCCGATGGTCGTGGCCCGCCGTCTGGCGGCCACCGGTCCACCCCTGGTATCGACCGTTGCGTCGATCTCCGCCTTCAGCCGTTTCCAGCCGCTCTCCGGAAGGTCCGGATGGACCGGGATCGGCGTGTCGGTCACCTGGCCTCTGCGGCGGCGGACACCGTCGATTACCCGGGTTATCTGCGTGGCGAACACCATCGTGCCCAAAGTTTACTGCCTCGCCGGGGCACCTCCCGCAGTGGGTCGGGCCTCCTGTCGGCCGGTGACGAGTTGGTTCGGAGCGGCCGCCCGCCGACGCGGCCGGACGGCCTGCGGTGGATCAGTCGCCCTTGACGTCGGTGCCGAGGTACGGGGTCGGATCCCCGGGCTGGGGGATGTTCGGCCGCGTCCACGCCAGGTTGCGGGACAGCTGCTCCGCAATGGCCCGCCAGCCCTCCGGATCCCAGCCGTTCACCACGGTGAGCTGGCCATCACTGCGAACGTGGACCAGGGCGGGCAACCGCTCGACACCGAGCGCGGTGACCGCTTCCCGCTCCGGATCCGGGAAGGTGAGAAACCGTTCGGCCCACGGGCCGAGAAACGCCCGGCACCCGTCGTCGTCGGTGGTGGCCAACCAGCCGACCCGGATGTCGGCGGGGGAGTAGTGCTCCAGAATCCGACCCGCCGTCTCCAGGATCCACGCGCTTTCGTGGGTGTACGGATCGATGGCGACCAGGCACAGCGAGTACGAGGTAAGCCAGTCCCGAAGAGGGTATCCATCGCCGCGAAGCGAGTCGAGAACCAAATCGGCTGGAGCAACGGCCACGGGCGGCGAGACTAGCGCAGATCCGTCCGGACTCCGAACCGGGGACGGGAGTTCGACAAAATTTGTCATCAAAGCGATCCTACCGGCGAGGTGTTATCGCGGATCGAACCGGTTATCACGATCGGCGGATCGGACCGATGAGCTGCTATACCGATCCAGGTATGCATCCGATCGAACAGCTCCGGTACGTGGCGCGGGCCAGCGGGGCCGACGCCGGGCTCCTCGTCCAGGAGGCGGCATCCGCTCTGTCGGTCTTCGGGAACGATCCCGGTGCGATGCTGACGGCCTGCCGGCGGCTCCTGACCCGCCAACCGGGCGTCGGTCCGCTGTGGTGGATGTGCGCCAGGATGGTGACCTGCAGCGACGCCAGGGCGGAGGCCCGCTCGGTCATCGACGAGTTGCGGGGCGATCGAACCAGCCGGGAGCTCGCGGCCAACCTGCCGGACGGCGGGACCGTCGCCATTGCCGGCTGGCCGGACCTGACGGTCGAGGCGCTTCCCCGGCGCGGCGACGTCCGGGTCCTGGTGGTCGACGTGGAGGGGCAGGGCCCGTCGGTCGTCCGTCGGCTGGACCGCCAGGACATCGAGGCCGAGGATGTTGACGCGGCCAAGCTGGCAGGCATCGTCGAGGAGTCGGATCTGGTGATCGTCGAAGCGGCGGCCGTCGGCACGGCCGCAGCCCTCGTCGACGTCGGCTCGGTCGGGCTGGCCGCAACCGCAAAGGCCTTGAACAAACCGGTCTGGCTGGTCGCCGGTGTCGGTCGAATCCTGATCGAGCAGTACTGGCAGGCGGTGGCCGAGCGCACCGCCGAACCGGATCAACCGGCGTTCCTCGCCGCCCAGGAGGTGCTGTCCATGGGCCTGGTCGATCGGCTCGTCGGGCCGACGGGGCCCGCGCTGCCTGCGGAGGTCCCGCCGCCCCAGATGCCGTTCGCCTCCGAACTGCTGGTGGCGTTGGACTAGGAGTTGTATCGAGCGACTGTCCGCATCCGGCAACGGGCTGGAGCGACCCGTCGTGTCGCCGTGTCCATCGGGTTGTCGCAATTCTGCAATCTCACCCTGAAAGGCCCTTGCGGAAGCGGACCAGAGCCGGTTGCGGGTCGGATCCCACCGGGTGACATCGGGCCATTCACCATCGGTGTGGGCGCAGGGAGCTAGTGTCACCCTCATGGGTAACGCATCTACCGCGCGGACCGGGGATCACCCGGTCGAGCAGAGCGCGGCGGACAACATGGTGAACGCCGGTGCCGGTTGGTACTACGACCCCGACGATGAGGCGATCTACCGCTACTGGGACGGCACGGCCTGGACGGAGCATCGCTCCGACACCGTCCTCTCCGAAGTTCCCGGCTGAGCCGACGGTTTCTCGGCGGGGCCGGTTTCCGGTTCCGCCTATTCGAACGCGGCGAACAGTTCCTGGAACGCCTTCATCTGACCGCCCGAGGTTGAGGACGGCACCAGGATCGGGCTTTGGACCCCGGCGTCGAACCACGCCTCGACGCCTTCCCGAACCTCGCCGACGGAGCCGTACAGCGTGCAGTCCGACAGCCACCGGTCCGACATGGCGGTGGTCAACGCATCCTTGTCGTTGGCCGCCAGGGCCGCCTCGACCGCGGTCATCTCCTCCTCGTACCCCGCCTCCTTCCAGTAGTTGCGATAGTTCGGCAGGGCGACGTAGCCGCGCAGGGTCGCCCGGTTCCTCGCTGCAGCCGCCTCGCGGTCATCGTCGATGACGGTCGGGATCATGTTGCCGACGTAGAAACCGCCGTCCACCCGATCCCGGGGGATCAGCCGCAGCGAATGCTCCATGCGGGACCGGGAGGCGTTGGCCCACACCGCACCCTCGGAGATGTCGACCGACAGCTGCACCATCTTGTCCCGCAGCGTCGCCAGGGTGATCGGTGGAAGGCCACCTGCCCCCTCGGAGGCTCCTCGCATCGCCTCGACGAAGGCCGTCATGTCGGCCAGCGGTTTTCCCACCGCAAACGACATGCGTTCGTGGACCGGGCCGTGGGTCACGCCGAGCCCAAGCCGGAAGCGGCCGTTCGACACCTCATTGATGTAGCCGGCGGTGTTGGCCAGGACCGCCGGGTGCTGGAAGTAGATCGGTTGGATCGCCGTACCGAACTCGATGGTCTCGGTGACGTGGCCGATCGACAGACACAGCGACATCGCATCGCCGAGGCTGGGGCAGAAGATACCGGTGAACCCCCGACGCTCGATCTCGGTCGCCAGTTCGATCGTGGCCGGTCGGCGGCCGGGGACCGCGGCGAGGGAGATGGCGGGCAGTTTGTTCGTGCTCATGGAACGATCCTGGCCCGCACCGGGGTCATGAGCCAATCGAGCATCGATTTCGGCGGCTGGCGTCCGATGGTCCGCGACCAGCGGCGGTGCCGGTGTCGGTCGGACCGCGGCCGCTACTGCTGGTGGTCGTTGACCAGGGACCGGGCGATCACCTTGAGGCACAGCGTTTCGTCCGCGCCTTCGAAGATGCTCAGCACCCGGGCGTCGACGAAGTACCGGCTGACCGGGTATTCCTCGGCGTAGCCCATGCCACCGTGGATCTGCATGGCCTCCCGGCTGACCCACTCGGCCGCCTTGCAGACGTACGCCTTGATCATCGAGGCCTCCATCTTGCCTTCGCCCTTGGCCATCATCCGGCCCACCGAGTAGGAGAACTGGCGGGAAGCCTGGATGATCGCGGCCATCCTGGTCAGCTTCGCCCTGGTCAGCTGGTACTCGGCGATCGGCTGGCCGAACACCACCCGATCCTCGGCGTAGGCCTTTGCCGCCTCGTACGCCGCCTGCATCACCCCGACTGCTCTGGCCGCGGTCTGCAGCCTGCCGTTCTCGAATCCGGCCATCTGGTAGTAGAAGCCACGACCCTGGCCGTCATCCTCGCCGATCAGGTTCTCGGCGGGGACGAACCAGTTGTCGAACGCCAGCTCGTAGGAGTGCATACCCCGGTAGCCGAGCGTGTCGATCGGTCGGCCCTCCATGCGACCGACGGTGCCGTCCGATCGTTGGTCCTGGGTGAGATCGAACCCTTCACCGTCCGCCCGGTCCTTCGGCACGATCAGGATCGACAGGCCTCGGTGTCCTTTTGAGCGGTCCGGATCGGTCCTGGCGATCACCATCAGAATGTCGGCCCGAGCCGCAAAGGTGCACCAGGTCTTGACCCCGTTGAGCAGCCAGCCGCCGTCCGTCTCGGTTGCGGTGACCTTGACCCCGGCCACGTCGGATCCATAGTCCGGCTCGGTGACGGCAACGGCGTTCATGACCTCCCCGGCGGCAAGCCGTGGCAGCCACGTCCGCTTCTGGTCCTCCGTCCCGCCTGCCTCGAGCGCTCTGGCCAGGATCTCCGGCCTGGTGATCAACGAACCGGCGGCACCGAGCGACGCTCGACTCAGCTCCTCGGTGGCGATCACCATGCCGTAGAAGTCGGATTCGCCGCCGGTGGCGAACCCGCCGTACTCCTCGGGAATCGAAAGCCCGAAGAGCCCCATCTCGGCCAACCCGTCGATGAGCTCCTCGGGGATGTCGGTGTTCTCCCGATGAATGTGCTCGGCCTTGGGCATCACCCGGTCCTCGGCAAACCGCCGGAACGTCTCCTGGACCAGGTTGAACTCGTCGTCGAGGTGGCGCGGTCCGTCCTGGAACGCCAGGTCGGCCAGAAGCGCCGGGTCCCGCCAGGTGGTGACAAAGGCTGCGGCGCCGTCAAGGGCGCCCCGTTCGATTCCCCACAGGTCCTCCCGGCCCCAGATCCTGGTGGCCAGCTCGGCGATGACGTCGGCGACGAACACACAGGTCAGCCGGGCCTCCAGGTCGCCCTTTGCGCCGTAGTCGATCATCGAACGAGCCGTCTCGACGGCTGCCGCAGCGTGGGCGAGGTCGTAGGCGAGGACCTGGTCCGCATCGACTGAACTCGTCTCCGCCAACTGCTTCGTTGCGGCGCGGACCACCGTGGCGCCCGCCTCGATCGCCGAAGCCGCCTGCTGAAGATCTGGTTCGCTCATGGGAAAGACGATAGGACCGATCG
>JBCCGJ010000106.1:0-16649 GCA_039029335.1 Actinomycetota bacterium
CCCGGCGCTGCGAGCCCTCAAGACCGAGCGATCGACGGCGTTGCAGTTCGCCGAGCACAACGTGTTCGGTGATTTCGGGAACGCCCAGGACCTCTATTTCGGGGGTGACATGGAGGCGGCGATCGCTCTGACGGGTCAAGTCATGGGCCGCATCGACTCGGTGCGGCCGGTGGCCGACATCATCACCGAATGTGCCGAGGAGTTCTTTGCCATCGTCGACCAGATGGCCGACCGGTACCTGGCCGGGGACTAGGCGAAGCGCCCGAACATCTGGGGTTATGATTGTCGAACCACCCGTTCGACAACCAGGACCCGCCGACGTGTTACCCATGAGGAAGGCGACATGACCATAGGGGCGGGCCCCGCCGCGCAGCCACCGCCCCCGACCCCCGGCTCCAGACAGAACGCCCAGACGTTCGGGCCGGGACCTCACGGCGCCTTCGGTCAAAACGGCTGGCAGATCCTCTTTCTTCTGGTTGCCTTCACCGCGCTGTTCATAGCCGGCTTGCTGATCCTGAGCGTGCTCAACCCGTTCGGATCGGACGACAACCAGACCGCCATCGGCGAGAGCGGTGTCGGTGTTGCCGGCCAGTCCGGAGATCGTGAGCCTGCCGGTCCAACGGCTGACCCGCCGGTCGCCGACGCCTCCGGCGAGTCGCTCCGCTGTCCGGTCATGACCGATTCAATCGACCGGCTCTACCTGGCGTTCCTGGAGCGGCCCCCGAACGAGGCGGAGTTCAGCCGATCGGTCAACCGATACAGCTCCGGCGAGGCCGATCTGGAGATGATCGCCGAGGAGCTGGCCACTTCCGACCTGTTCCGCCAGCGATACGGACCGCTCGACAACGTCGAGTTCGTCGAACAGATCTATCTGAACTCCCACGGTGGCCCGGTCACCGAAGAGAATCTCGAAACCTGGGTCCGAGCGCTGGACAGCGGCAGATCAAGAGGGGCGTTCGCCGTGGCGGTCACCGAAACCCGCCGGGCGGTGAACGTCAGCAGGACAACCGCCCCCATGGCCGGGTTCCTCCGGCAGTATCCGATGGGGACGCACTGGTATTGCGGCGTCGGACCACGGGACGATTTACCGATCAAACCGCTGACCGAACCTGCTGTCTATGCTGACTATATGTTCCACAACGGGGGCGCAGCGGTCAGCCAGGCCGGCATCAAGACCGTTGTGGGAACCCGGACGTACCTCACGATGGCGTCCGGCCAGTTGCCGCCGGGGGTTACCAGCTACCGGTGGAACGGTCTGTTCAGCGGTGACGGCAACTACGGGTCGGCCATCGACGTGGAGGCCGGGCCGAGCACCTGGTGGGTGATGGTCTTCTACCCCAGCTCGATCGGTGAGGGCCGGTTGGGTTGGGAAATCGATTCGTGACCGAACCCGACTCGGGTCCCGCGGTCCCGATGACGGCGCGGGTCGTTGCGGCGCCCGTTGCGATGGTGGTGTTTCTGCTCGCGGCGTGTGGCTCGTCGAGCGTTGAGGAAGGAAAAGCCGGGGATGCGGCCGGTCGGGCCACAACGACCACGTCCGAGGAAGACGGCGACGTGGTCATCTCGGTCATCGACACGCCGGACACCGACGCCGCGAACGAGCCGGACGGGGATCCGGAGCCCGAGCCCGAACCGGACGTGCAACCGGAGGTCGCGCCGGACCGTCGCCCGCTGCCGGAGTCCGCGGCGGCCATGGTCCCGGCCCTTGACGCAGCCGAACTTGCGGTTCGTGACGGTGGACAGACCGTTGCCGATCGGGCGGCGTGGGGTCGGCGGCAGCAGTCCCTCTACCGCCATCTGGCCAACAACCCGGAGTGGGTCCCGACCGTCCTGGCCGAAACCGACCCGGCAATTCGAGGCGCCGTGGAGCTGAACTGGACGGCCAGGGAGAACCTGTCATTGTTGCTCGCCACCGAAACGCTGCACGACGAACTGCCGGCGTGGCGGGTCGAACCGCCCGCACCGGCGGAGGAGCTGATCGGTTATTACAAAGAGGCCGAGGAGGCGTGGGGCATCCAGTGGGAATTCCTGGCCGGCATCAACCTGATCGAGACCCGCATGGGGCGGATCCAGGGTGTGTCGTCCGCAGGGGCGATCGGTCCGATGCAGTTCCTGCCGACCACCTGGGCCGAGTGTTGCGACGGTGACCCGACAACACCCCAGGACGCAATCATCGGCGCAGCGAAGTACCTCACGATCCGAGGCGGTCCGGAGAACATGGACCGGGCCATCTGGGGCTACAACAATTCGGACTACTACGTGAACGCGGTCACCGCGTATGCCAACGTGCTGATGGCCGACGAGCAGGCCTACCACGGCTATCACGCCTGGGAGATCTACTTCCTGTCGACCGAGGGGCTCCTCCGGATCCCGGTCGGCTACGAGCAGCGTGAGCCGGTCCCGGCCGCCGACTGGCTGGCCGACAACCCCGACGCCCTCTTCGCCGACTGAGTGACCGCCGGCCCACGGTGCTTGGCCGGGTGGTGTACCGGTTCACCGCCAGCCCTGGTTCACGCCGCGGACGGGCCGGCGGACGGCGGGAGCGGAACGTCCGTCGGGCCCCAGGTCACAAAGTCCCCCAGGGTGACCAACCGTGGCGCAACAACCTCGTCGACCAACTGGACCCAGATCCCACCGTCGCTGCCGATCGCACCGGCGAAGGCGTAGGCCGAGGAATCCGGCGACCAGCCGGTGACGCTCTGGGCGTACTGGGCGAAAAACGGCAGGTAGTTGCGGCCGTACTTGCTGCTCAGGTTGAAGGCCGGGGTGGCCGACGTCGCAGGCGCCTCGGCGGCCTCATCCTCGGCGGACCAGAATCCCCAGGTGCCGGTCGGGCGACCACCGGCGACCGCCACGTCGAGCCACGCAAGCTTCGTGCTGTCGGGACTCCACTCCCAGGCGGCTGCGGCGCGATTGGTGACCAGCGTCTCCTCCCCGGTCTCCAGATCCAGCACGATCAGACCGGCCTGCTCGGCCCGCTGCGAGAACGGGGCGGACGCCAGGGACGGCCCGCCCTCGACGCCGGTTGCCCGATAGGCCACCGCGGTTCGGTCCGGACTGAGCACGAACCGGATCGGCTCCGGCACTGCGGTGATCGACTCGGTTTCGCCGGTGGCGACGGTCAGATAGACCAGTTCACCGTCGATGACCACAAGGACCCGCTCCTCGTCGACCCAGGCCGGTGCGCTGAAACCACCACCGGCGTCCAGCACGGTCACAAAACCCTCACCGGGATCGCCGGACCCGTCGAACCGGTAGAGGTCGATCGTTCGCTCATTGACGTGGCCGACGATGCGATCACTCTCCGGTGCCCAGGAGACGAAGAACGGAGCCCCCTCCCCAGCGGGGACGGCGGGAGCGCCGGGCTCGACGGTGCCGATCTCGACAAGCCCCCGGTTCTCGGAGTTCCGGATGTAGAGCAGCCGTTCGTCGTTCCGATTCCACTGCAGGTAGAAGACCGGATTGCCTGCCACGTTCGAGATCGCGGCGGAGCCGTCCGGGAGACCGTCCGCCCCGAACTCCTGGATGACAACAGCCTGCCGTTCCGCGGACGCCGACGCCCAGGCCAGCCGCTCCCCGTCGCGGGACCAGGTCGGTTGACTGGCCAGTTCGGACTCCGACCCGCCCAGTAGGAGCGAGCCGGCGCCATCCGGCCGAACCACCCGAAGCTCGAACGCGTTGCCGACGGCGAGGGTCCCGGTCAGCTCCGACAGGCGCTCGGTCAGTTCCCGGTCGGTGAGGGTGGGGTTCTCCGGGGCCGGGACGGGCGACCCGAGGGACCCCGGCCCGCCGTCGGCGTCCTCACCCTGCTCCGATCCGCCGGTCCCGTCCTCGTCTCCGTCCGCCTCGTTCCGGTCGCCGCTCTGGTCGCCGCCGGTCCCCTCGTTGTCCTCCGAGGCACCGCCGGTGTCCGGCCCGTCCGCGGCAGCGGGGTCCTGGTCCGGGCCGGTGAGCTCCTCGGGAAGGGCGGAGCAGGCGGCTGCAACGATCGCGGCACCGAGGAGCGCGGCGAGCAGCCGAAGGTTCAGGGAGGAGGAGATACGGCAACAGTACCCGTCCGGTACCGGTTGACCGCCATCACGCTCGGCTCACCGAGGGCCTTCGCCGGCTCGAACCGACTGCGGTCTTGGAGTACAACGGGAACCATGAATCAACCCCTCAAGGGAATTCGAGGCGATGCCGTGACGGAGTGGTTGGCGGCCAACATCGATGGTGCGGTGCCCCCGTTCACCTTCGAGTTCATCACCGGCGGCCACTCCAACCTGACCTTCAAGGTCACGGCGGCCGACGGCCGACGGCTGGTGCTTCGCCGGCCGCCGCTCGGGGCCGTGCTCGCCACCGCCCACGACATGGGTCGGGAACACAAGATCATCTCCGGCGTCGGCAACACGTCGGTACCGGTGCCGAAGGCGCTCGGGCTGTGCACCGACGACTCGGTCAACGACGCCCCCTTCTACATCATGGACTACGTCGACGGCGTGGTGCTCCACGACGCGGAGACGGCCGACGCCGCCGTCCCCGCCCCGGAGACCAGGCAGAACCTCTCCGCATCACTGGTGACGGTCCTGGGGGATCTGCACCGGGCGAACCCGGATGACATCGGCCTTGGCGATCTTGGCCGGAAGGAGGCCTACCTGGACCGGCAGCTCAAACGGTGGGCGGGGCAGTGGGACAAGAGCAAGACGCGGGATCTACCGGCGATGGAGCAGGCGTACGAGCTGCTGGTACAGGCCAAGCCGGAGCAGCGGTACACCGGGGTGGTCCACGGTGACTACCGGCTCGGCAACATGCTGGCCGACCCGGCGACCGGTCACGTGGCGGCCGTGCTCGATTGGGAGCTGTGCACCCTCGGCGACGTCCTCGCCGACGTCGGGTACATCCTCAACAACTGGGTCCAACCGGGCGAGGACAGCCTTCGTGGTGCCACCGATTACCCCACGATGCACGGCGGGTTCACCACCCGTGAGCAGTTGATCGAGGCGTACTCGGCCCACACCGGCTTTGAGGTGACAAACGCCAACTACTACCGGGCCTTCCAGAACTGGCGGCTGGCGGCGATCGTCGAGGGCGTCCTCGCCCGGTATCTCAAGGGTGTCATGGCCGACGACACGGTCGACACTGACCTGTACCGCGTCGAGGTGGAGAACCTGGCCGACGAGTCGCTCCGACTGATCCGAACCCTCGGATAGCCTGTGGCTGTGATGGACGGCGAGAGGCAGATACTGGTCACCAACGACGACGGCATCGACTCGGTGGGGCTTGGTGTCCTGGCCCGGTCGATGCGGCGGTTCGGCGACGTGACCGTCGTCTGTCCGGATACCGAGTATTCGGGGGCCGGGGCATCGATCGGCGCCCTCCACATCGCCGATCCGGAGGTTGTACGGGCCACGGTTGACGGGATCGAGACCTCCTGGACGGTCAGCGGCCCGCCGGCGCTCTGTGTGTTCTACGCCAGGATGGGAGCGTTCGGTTTTGTGCCGGACCTGATCGTCTCCGGGATCAACCCCGGAGCCAACGTCGGCCGGGCGGTGTACCACTCCGGAACGATCGGGGCGGCGTTGACCGGCCGGAACGGGATGATCCCCGGCATCGCGGTGAGTCAGAGTTTCGCCGAGCCGCTCGAGGACAGCGACGACGCAAGGCGGAACTACGACGAGCGGGTCAGTCGACAGCTCTGGGACTCGGCGGCCGATGTCGCTGTTGAGGTGGTCGACGGGATGCTCAACACGGACTTCGGCGACTGCCCCGTCCTGAACCTGAACGTGCCGAATCTGCCGGTGGCGGAGATGAGCGGCTGGCAGTGGGCGGAGGTCGGTCTCCGGCCGCCGTGGGCCGTGCAATCCGCAAAGCTTGTCGAGAAGGACGACCAGCCTGGCCGGTTCCGCGTCGAGGAGGAATGGGCGCCGCACCCGGACCAGCCGGCCGGAACGGACTCGTCGGTGGTCATGGACAATCGGGCGTCGATCACGCTGCTGAGTCGGATCGCCGCGGTGCCGCCGCAGGCACCGGAAATCGACAAGCGGCTCGACGCCATTCTGGGCTGAGCGCCTCGACCGACCGGCCGGCCGCAGTACCGCCCGCATCACCGCCCGGCGGTCCGCTCCGGCTACCCCCGGCTGACGAACAGCAGCCCGTTGTCGGCCGGCCGACCGGGATCACCCGGCGGACCGTCCGGTGCCGGTTCACCGAACCGGTAGCGCTCCTCACCGGTGACGACGTCGACGACGGCGTACTGACCGCCCGTCTGCACCGCCATCAGGCGACCGTCCTCGGACATGGCCGGGTTGGCTCCCGCCCAGAATCGGTATCGCCCGGGAGCATCGAGGGCGATGAGCTCCGATTCGCCGCCCGGGTAGTAGGCCAGCAACCAACTTCCACCCGCCACAAACCCGGCCCACAGGACGTCCGGGTTTGGCAACTGATCGGGCGTCGGCTCGACCGCGGCTTCGGAGCGATCACCGCCGACGCCGGGAAGCCAGGTGAGTGCACACGGCTCCGGCGAACACGTCCTGATCAGTATCCGGTCCGCAGAGGCGGCCAGGACATCGACCGGGCCGTCGACGAGTGACCGATATCCGGTGTCCGTGTAGGCCACCACACCGTCCGGCCGAACGCTGAGGTCCGGTCCGGGGCGGATGGCCGCAGCGGCGGGCGGCAGCTGATCCGCGGACGGGCGTCGGGCCTCAACCGATTCGTACAGATCTCCGGGGCGTGTGCCGAGTCCCTGGGCGGTCGCGGAGACGGTGTCAAACAGCTCCCAACTGCCGGAACCGACCGGGACACCGGCGGGATGCGGGGTGTCGTCACCGGGGTCCAGCACCCACAACCGACCGGCTTCGTCCGGCGGGGCCGCATACCCGGGCTTCCAGGCGAACGGCTGCTGACCGGGGACCGCGGCGGGAATCCAGCCGACCAGTCCGGAGATGCGGGCGTACAGCACCAGGTCCGCCCCCGAGCTCGCTATCGGGGCGGCTCGGATCCCGTAGTCAACCAGCTCGCCGTTGTCGAGGTTGAGGCGTTGCAGGGTGCCGTCGCCGCCGACGAACAGCCACAGTCCGGTCTCCTCACCGAGCAGGAACTCACCCGGTGGGAGCGTTGTCGGCGGCACGGTCGGGGCGAGGGTGATAACCCGATTCCGTTCGGCGGCCGAGAGTGTCGTTGTCGTGACCAGGCCGGACGGTTGGCGACGGGTGATCGGCGGCGGCTCCGGTTCCGGAGCGGCCCGATCGATGCCCACCAGCAGGCCGACCACTGCCACCAGGACCGCCACAACGCCGGTGCCGGCGAGCAGCCTGGCTCGGCTGCCGCCGACCGTTGCCTCACCGGACAACCGGGCCGAGTAACCGGCGGTGTCGCCCAGGTCGGCCGCCGCGTCGTCGGGCTCGGCGGGTTCATCGGCCATGGCCGGGCCGTCGAGAAGCACCTCGATGTCAACCTCCGCCTGCTGCCCTCGGTCCCCCGACCCGTCCGGTTTGGCCACACACAACGATAGACCGCCATCCCCGGGCGGAGCCCAGCCCCGACCGAGCCGGCTGCTGCGGACCGCCGGTGGCCTGAGGGCGCAATCGCTCCGACCGCGCCGGCCGAGGGCCCGAACTGGTGGATCGCTCAGGTGTTGTACGTCTGGATCGACTTGGTGGCGTCGAAGTTCATGAGCTGCGGGGCCCGCTGCCGTACCGCAGCCTGAAGCTCGGCCACATCGATGGTCAGCAGCTCCCGATCGATCATGAGCGGCTCCCCGGCAACGATCGTGGTGCGGACATCGGCGGCCCTGGCGGAATAGACCAGCGCCGCACGCGGATCGTGTACCGGCTGGCAGTGCAGCCCGGAAAGGTCGACCAAGATGATGTCGGCCAGGGCGCCGACGGCCACGCGGCCGACCTCGGCCCCCATCAACCGTGCGGACTCGGGCCCCGCCAGGTGCAACGCCTCGGCCACCGTCAACCACGTGGCGTCCACCGCGCTGTACTTCTGGGCGAGCGCGGTCAGCCGCATGTTCTCGAACAGATCGATGCAGTTGCACGAAGCCGGGCCGTCGGTTCCCAGCCCGACCGCCACCCCGATCTCCCGGAGCTCCCGGATCGGCGTCAGCGGGTTGATGGCCAGCTTCATGTAGGTCTTGGGGCAGTGGGCAACCCCGATATTGGCGGCGTTGCCCGCCAGCAGGGCCAGGTCGGACTCGACGATGCCGCAGCCGTGGGCGATCAGCACCCCGGTGTCGAGGATGCCGGTCTCGGCCAGCGTGCCGATCGGCGTGATCCCCCGTTCGGCCAGCGCATGGTTGGTCTGATCGAGGCTCTCCGCAGCATGGATGTGGACCCGGACGCCCCGGGCCGATGCCGCCTCCGCGGCGGCCCGCAGATCGTCGTCGGTGCAGGTGTAGGTGGCGTGGGGTGCCAGCGAGGCGGTGATTCGACCATCGGCTGCGCCATGCCACGTGTCCACGAACTCGATCGAGGCGTCCAACCCGGCCCGGCCCTGGCTGGAGAAAAACGTCATGCCAAGATTCGCCCGCAGACCGGACTCGACAACCGCCCTCGCGGCGTGATGCTCGTGGAAGTAGTGATCGGCGAAGGACGTGACCCCGGCCTGGATCATCTCGGCGCAGGCCAGGAGCGTTCCCAGATGCACATCGGATTCCGTAACGTTGACCTCGATCGGCCAGACCCGGTCGTTGAACCACGACTCGATCGGCACATCCTCCGCTGCGCCTCGCAACAGCGTCATCGCCGCATGGGTGTGCCCGTTGATCAGGCCGGGCATGGCCAGCAAACCGGACCCGTCGATCACCTGCGAATCCCCCGTGGCGACGTCGTTCTCGACCTCGTGCTCGGCCGCGGCATCGATGGCGGCGATCCTGCGGTCGACGATGTGAATATCCCGCTTCGGCACCACGTCACCATCGATCAATGCGTCACAGTTTCGGATGGTCAACGCCTGCGGTGAATCTCCCATAGCAGTCACACACGTTACCGAAGCGGCAGTTCCCAAGCCCGCTCGACCGTTTCCCTGTAGCGTGTTGGGGTTAGGACTCGCATTCTGCGAGGGAGTCAAAGATCGGGAGAGATCAGATATGAAGTCCTTACTGCGGCTTTTTGCCGTCTTGATGGCACTGGGCCTCGTCGCTGCGGCGTGCGGGTCCGATGATGCCGAAACGGATGCAGGCAGCTCCGGCAGTGGAAGTGAAACTGCGGATGCCGGCTTCAACGTCGGCCTTACCTACGACATCGGTGGCCGTGGCGACCAGTCGTTCAACGACTCGGCGGCCGAGGGTATCGACCGGGCCGAGTCGGAAATCGGCATCACCTTCACCGAAGCGGAGCCGAACGCCGACGGTTCGAACCGTGCAGAGCTGCTGCAGCTCCAGGCCGATCAGAGCGAGCTGGTGATCGGCGTCGGGTTCCTCTTCGCCGGCGACGTCACCGCCGTCGCCGCCGAGAACCCCGAAGTCAACTTCGCCGTCGTCGACGACGCCATGCTGGACTTCGACAACGGCGGCGTGCCGCTCGGCGACAACATCGCCGGCATGACCTTCGCCGAGGAGCAGGGTTCCTACCTGGTCGGCGTTGCCGCCGCCCTCAAGACCGAAACCGGCACCGTCGGGTTCATCGGCGGTGTCAGCGGCTTCGGCCTGATCGAGAAGTTCGAGGCCGGCTTTGCCGCCGGTGTCGCATCGGTCGACCCCGACATCGAGATCGTCTCGCAGTACATCACCGAGTTCCCGGACTTCGACGGCTTCAACGCCCCGGACCGGGCTCAGGAGGTCGCCGCTGCAATGTACGACCAGGGCGCGGACATCATCTACCACGCCGCCGGTGGTTCCGGTGCCGGTCTGTTCGAAGCGGCCAAGGCCACCAGCGAGTCGAGCGGCTCCAAGGTCTGGGGCATCGGCGTCGACTCCGACCAGTACAACACCGTCAGCCCCGAGGTCCAGGAGTACGTCCTGACCTCGATGCTCAAGCGGGTTGACAGCGCGGTCTTCGAGATCACCCAGGCCCACGCCGACGGCACCTTCGAGGCGGGCAACACCGTCTACGACCTGTCGGCCGACGGGGTCGGCTACTCCACGTCCGGTGGGTTCGTCGATGACATCATCGATGACCTCGAAGCTGCCAAGGAAGCCATCGTCTCCGGAGACGTCACGGTTCCGACCGAGCCGTAGGCCGACGGTCCCGTAACAAGCAGTACACAAGCATGTGAACGACAAGCGGGATCGGGCTATGGTCCGGTCCCGCTTGCGTTTTTCGCAAGGGACGGTTTCGAGTCGTAGGGGTGCGGTATGGCCAACGCCATCGAACTCAAAGGCATAACCAAGAGATTCCCGGGGGTCGTCGCCAACGACAACATCAGCATGGCGGTGAAAGAGGGCGAGATCCACGCGATCTGCGGGGAGAACGGCGCCGGCAAGTCAACGCTGATGAAGATCCTCTACGGCATGCAGCCGGCCGATGAGGGCGTCATGCTGGTCAACGGCGAAGAGGTCACCTTCAACTCCCCGACCGACGCCATCGACCGGGGCATCGGCATGGTCCATCAGCACTTCATGCTGGCCGAGCAGTTCTCCGTGCTGGAGAACATCATCCTGGGTTCCGAGCCGACCCTCTCCGGCGGCCGTATCGACTTCGACGAGGCCCGCAAGCACCTGCGGGAGGTCTCCGAGGCGTACGGGCTGGATGTCGACCCCGACGACCTGGTGGAGAGCCTGGAGGTAGGCGAGCGGCAGCGGGTGGAGATCATCAAGGTCCTGTTCCGGGGGGCCAAGATCCTGATCCTCGACGAACCGACCGCCGTGCTGGTCCCCCAGGAGGTCGAGGAACTCTTCCGCAACCTCCGCGAGCTCAAGGCCGACGGCGCAACCATCATCTTCATCGACCACAAATTGCAGGAGGTCCTCGACATCTCCGACACGGTGACCGTCATCCGGCGGGGCAAGACGGTCGGTACGGTCGCCGCCGACAGCGTCACGGCCGGTGACCTCGCCGAGCTGATGGTCGGCTCCGAGCTGCCAACGCCGGAAACCACGGACTCGACCGTCACCGACGACGTTGCGCTTGAGGTCGGTAACCTGACCCTCAACGGCCCGGACGGCCGGGCCATCGTCGAAGACGTCTCGCTGCGGATCCGGCGAGGCGAGGTGGTCGGGGTCGCCGGGATCGAAGGCAACGGCCAGACCGAACTGGTCGAGGCCATCATGGGGACCCGGGCGGTCGACATCGGCACGATCACCCTGCTCGGGGAGGACATCACCGAGCAGTCGGTCAGGCAGCGCCGGGAGGCCGGCATCGGCTACGTGCCGCAGGATCGCCACCGGGAGGGGCTGCTGCTCGATGCGCCGCTGTGGGAGAACGCCGCGCTCGGGCATCAGACCCAAACTCCCTACGCCAGCGGGTTCTGGATCAACCGGTCGGGGGCAAGACAACGGACCGGCACGATCAGACAGGAGTTCGACGTCCGGTCCCCCTCCGTCGATGTGGCGGCCAGGGCGCTGTCCGGGGGCAACCAGCAGAAGCTGATCCTCGGACGGGAGATGACCGCCGAACCGTCGCTGCTGATCGCCGCCCACCCCACCAGGGGTATCGACGTCGGCGCCCAGGCCGAGGTCTGGAACGACATCCGAGCGGCCCGGGCGGCCGGCCTGGCCACCATGCTCATCTCGGCCGACCTGGACGAGCTCATCGGCCTCTCCGACACCATCGTGGTCATGTTCCACGGCCGGCTGGTGGCGACCCTCGACCCGGCCGAGGTCACGCCCAGATCCCTCGGCAGCTACATGACCGGCGCGGCGCTGGAGGGCGACGGAGCCGGAGCCGACGGGGCGACGGAGGAGACGGCATGAATCGACTGAACCCCCGCTCCCTCCTGCTCGCGCTCGCCGCACCGGCCATGGCGGTCGCCTTTGCGTTTGTCATCTCGTCGCTTGTACTGGCGATTTCCGGCAGCAACCCCTTCAACACCTACGAGGTCATGCTGGACAACGGCCTCAAGCTGGAGACGTTCATCGACACCCTTAACCGGGCAACCCCGCTGTTCATCGCCGGTGTCGCCGCCGCCATTGGATTCCGGATGAACCTTTTTAACATCGGCATCGAGGGCCAGTACGTGCTGGCCGCGTTCGTCGCCGCGGTGGTCGGGGCCAACGTGGAGCTGCCGGGGGCCATCCACATCCTGGTCATCATCGTCACCGCCATGGTGGTCGGGGCGCTCTGGGCGGGCCTGGCCGGCCTGCTCAAGGTGGCCAGGGGCGTGAACGAGGTCATCAGCACGATCATGCTGAACTTCATCGCCATCGGCGGCATCATCGCCGCCACGTTCCCCAGTGTCATCGACGACAGCAACGCAACAAACGCCGGTACGCCGGAGATCTCCGAGTCCGGCTGGTTACCCGATCTCAACGGCGTCTTTGAGCTGGTGACCAGGGAGATCGGCAAGGGCAGGAGATTGACCGGCATGTTCGCCATCGCCATCCTGCTCGGCGCCACCTATCACGTCATCGTCAACCGGTCCCGGTTCGGGTTCGACCTCCGGGCCAGCGGCATGAACCCGTTCGCCGCCAGGGCCGGCGGCGTCCCACCGGTCCGGATGGTCATGATCGCCATGATCCTGTCCGGTGCCGTCGCCGGTCTTGTCGGTATGCCGGAGATCCTCTCCGACAACCACTCCTACGACCAGGGTTTCGTTCGTGGGCTCGGATTCGGCGGCATCGGCGTTGCACTGCTCGGCCGCAACTCGGCCTCTGGCATGGGGGTCGCTGCGCTCCTGTTCGGGTTCCTCGACTCCTCCTCCGCAGTGCTGCAGGTCCAGGGTGACGCGTCGGCGTCGATCGTGGTCATCATGCAGGCGGTGATCCTGCTGGCCGCAGTGGTGGCCTACGAGGTTGTGAATCGCATCAGACAGCAGGACGAGATACGGCGGGCCGCTCTGGCCACCGGTGAAACGAACGGCAACAGTCCGGACGATGACGAGCCACTTGTCGGAGCAGCGAACGGAGGTGCGCCATGATCGAGGCCTACAAGAACAGTCCGGCCTGGCTCCGGTGGCCGCTGCTGGCGGCGCTCGGCATCCTGGTCCTGTCGATCGTGCAGTCGGCCGGTGACACCACGCTTCTGACCTCCAGCGGGTCGTCCTCGGCCATGTTGAAGTGGTCGATGCCCATCCTGCTGGCCGGGCTGGGTGGTCTTGTCTCGGACCGGGCCGGCATCGTCAACATCGGTCTTGAGGGCATGATGATCCTCGGCACCTGGGCCGGGGCGTGGGGGGCGTTCAACTGGGGCCCGTGGGCCGGCCTGCTGACCGGCTTGATCGCCGGTGGTCTCGGCGGACTGCTGCATGCGATCGCCACCGTCCAGTTCAGCGTCGACCAGATCGTGTCCGGCGTTGCCATCAACATCCTCGGACCGGGGCTGACCCGCTATCTGAGCGAGCGGATCTTCGTCAACTACGACGGCGGCTCCCAGACCCAGTCGCCCCGGGTTGACGGGATCGGGGAGTTCACCATGCCGTTCCTGGCCGGTGGCAACCTCGGCGGTTGGAAGTCACCGGATCTGCTCGGCTGGATCGAGGATCGAAGTTGGTTCTGGCTGTCTGACATGGCCGGCATGCTCCGGGGGCTGATGTTCCAGCTCCGCTGGTTCACGGTGCTCGGCCTCCTCCTGGCGGTGCTGGTGTCCTGGGTCCTGTGGCGGACCACGCTCGGCCTTCGGCTCAGAAGCTCCGGCGAGAACCCCAACGCCGGCGAGTCGCTCGGGGTGGACATCTACCGGCAACGCTACATCGCCGTGATCATCAGCGGTGCGTTCGCCGGGCTGGCGGGGGCCTACATCGTGTTGGAGCTGACCGGTATCTACCGGGGCGGCCAGACCCAGGGCCGGGGGTTCATCGCCCTGGCGGCGGTCATCTTCGGCAACTGGCGAGCGTCCGGGGTGCTGTTCGGAGCGCTGCTGTTCAGCTATCCGCTCGGCCTGTCGTTCAGCGACTTCGATGGCTCGGCCACCCGCTCGCTGTTGCTGGTCGTGGCCATCGCCCTTGCCGCAGTGACGGTCTGGGCGTTCCGCAACGGCCGACGGGTCGACGCCGGGCTGGCGTTTACCGTCGGGGCCATCGCCCTGCTCTGGTACCTGCTGACCGACGCAGCACCGGACTGGCTGCCGAACACCATGCCGTACGCGCTGGTGCTGCTGGTGTTGGTCTTCGCCAGCCAGAACCTGCAGATGCCCCGGTCTCTCGGCGAGATCTACCGTCGGGGCGAGACCTGATTGCTCCCCCTCTGAACGGCCCGCCTAAACGGTCATGAGCAGACTGGACGAGCTGATCGGCCGATTCGCGCCGACCGATCCGGCGTTCATCAGCGACCCCTATCCGGTGATGAACGCGATCCGGGAGGAGACACCGATCTGGTGGAACGAGGCGTCGAACCAGTGGATGGTGACCCGGTTCGAGGATGTCGCCACCTCTCTGCGGGACCGGCGTATGGGCCGGGACTACACCCACCGGTTCAACCATGCCGAGTTGGGCAAACCGGAGCCGGACAACCGATGGGCGTCCTTCAACGAGCATGAGCGGTGGTCGTTGCTGTGCCTCGAACCGCCAGACCACACCAGATTACGACGGCTGATCTCCAAGGTGTTCACCCCTCGGGCGGTGGCAGCCCTCGCCGAAGACATCCGACGATTCTCCGACGAACTGCTTGACCGCTGCGTCGAGCGCTGCAGCGGCGGGGGCTCGTTCGACCTGATCGCAGACTACGCCCAGCCGTACTCGGTGGCGGTGATCTGCTCGATGCTCGGGGTGCCCCGGACCGATGCGCAGCAGCTGCTGGACTGGTCCCACGCCATCGTCAAGATGTACGAGCTGACCGCTTCGGACGAGGTGAAGGCGGCAGCCGACCGGGCCGCCGGGGAGTACATCGACTACACGAGGTCCGTCATCGCCGAGAAGCGGACCAACCCGGACGGGCTCCTGGTCTCCCAGCTTGTCGAGGTCGAGGACAGCGGTGACATCCTCACCGAGGCCGAAATCGTTTCAACCACCATGGTCCTGGTCGAGGCCGGTCACGAGGCGACGGTCAACACCCTGGGCAACGGCTTCCGGGCGTTGCTGCACCATCCCGACCAGTGGCGACGACTGACCGGCGGCGAGGTCGACCCGGCTGCGGCGATCGAGGAGCTCCTCCGGTTCGACCCGCCCCTGCAGCTCTTCGAGCGGTGGGTCCTGGAGGAAGGTGTGGTGGTGGCCGGTCAGGAACTGGCCGTCGGCGACGAGATCGCCATGCTGTTCGGGTCCGCTCAGCGTGACCCCAGACGGTTCGACCAGCCTGACCGGTTCGACGTCGGCCGCAACGATCCGGCCCACATCGGATTCGGCGGCGGGATCCACTTCTGTGTCGGGGCGCCGCTGGCCCGTCAGGAACTGACCAGATCGCTCGCCGGTTTCGTCGAGCGATTCCCCGACCTCCAGTTGGTGGAGGAGCCCCGCTACCACCAGACGTTTGTCATCCGGGGACTCGAGGAGCTGCGGGTGACCGGGCGCTGACGGTCAGCCGACGGCCGTAGAGTGACCGTGATGGTCAATAGTGGACACGATGCGGCACCGCGGCGGATCCGCCAGGTCGAATTCCACAGCCGGGCCCATCCCGGTGTGCCGGTCGAGGTGCTCAACCGGGCCGACTTGATCACCCGCTTCGGGGCCCGTTTCTTCGACCGGCCGGACCGGCCGGCGTTCGACGGCCTGCTGCTGATCCACGACGGCACCGGGACCCACACCGTCGACTTCGAGACCATCGCCCTCCGACCTGGTCGGCTGATCCGGACCAGGCCGGGCCAGGTCCAGAGTTGGGACACCGAAGCCGACATCCAGGCATCCCTGGTGATCGCCGGACCGGTGCCGGAGACCGGTTCCGCCTGGTTTCCCGGCCATCGGGCCTACTGCGACCTCGACGATGACGAACTGCTGACGGCGGACAACATCGTCGCGGCCCTCCGTCGGGAACAGGCCAGGTTCGACGGCAACGAACCATCAACCCGTCTGCTGATCGGTCTCTACACCGCACTGGGAGCACTGTTCGATCGGGCCACCGAGATCCTGGAGCCGGCAGCCACCGCCGATCCCTACACGGCGTTCCGCCTGGCGCTTGAGACCGATCTCGGCCGAAGCCACAACGTCCGGGAGTACGCCGGGGCCCTTGGGTACGCGGAACGGACCATCAGCCGGGCCTGTCAGCGGGCAACCGGCCTGACGGCGAAGGGGGTGCTGGACCAGCGCCTTGTCCTGGAGGCAAAGCGGTTGCTGGCCCACACCGACATGGCGGCAGCGGCGATCTCCGGAAATCTCGGGTTCAGCGAACCGACGAACTTCACCAAGTTTTTTGTGCGGCGCACCGGGCAGCGGCCGTCTGAGTTTCGGTCCTCCGTCCGATCGGGGTGACGGCAACCTCCGACCGCCCACCGGCCGTTAGCGCGCTGCGGTCAAGGATTGCCGGGTGATCGGCACCACCACGCTCAGTCGGCGGGTTTCACAGCTCGAACAATCGCGGCATGAAGTCCCGGTCCGGTCTCGTGGGTCAGCTCGATCGATCCGTCGACCAGTCCGCAGTCCGCCAGCAGGGTCAGGTACTGGTCCACCTGAAGCCCCCCGGCACCGCATTCGGCCCAGGC
>JBCCGJ010000107.1:0-16593 GCA_039029335.1 Actinomycetota bacterium
CGCGAGAGCACGAGCGCGACGGGCTCGAGGTAGATCGTCGTCTTGCCGCCGAAGCCGCCGCCAATTTCGCTCGGCGTCACCTTCAGTAGGTTTGGATCCATCTCCAGCACCTGGGCCGTCGACGCCTTCACCGCGAAGGCACCCTGGGTGCAGCACCAGATCTCGGCCTTGCCGTCCTCGCGCGTATCGACGACGCAGGCGTGCGGCTCGATGTAGCCCTGGTGGACCATCGGATTCTCGAACTCGCGTTCGACGACGATCTCGGAATCGGCGAAGCCCGCCGCGATGTCGCCGCCGCCGAAGACGATGCGCCGCGCGATGTTGGTCGGCTCCTGCGGCAGCGGATCGGCGCCGATGGGTGCCTGGTTCTCGTGAAGGATGGCGGCGCCCGGTGCCACGGCGTCGTCGAGCGAGAGTACGGGCGGAAGAACTTCGTACTCGACCTCGACGAGCTCGGCCGCCTCGCGTGCGCGCTCCGGAGTCACGGCGGCGACGGCGGCCAGCGCGTGCCCGTGGTAGAGCACCTTCTCGCGCGCGAGGATGTTGCGCGAGAGCTCGCCGGCATCCGTGCCCTGCGCGGGCGACCCCTTCCACTCGCTGGGAATGTTCGGAAAGTCGGCCGCCGTGACGACGGCGTGCACGCCCTCCAGGGCCTCGGCCTTGCTCGTATCGATGCGGACGATGCGCGCGTGCGCGTGCTCGCTGCGCGCGATCGCTCCGTGCAGCATGCCGGGGAGGGCGAGGTCGGCGCCGAAGTTCGCGCGTCCGGTCACCTTGTCGAGGCCGTCGTGCCGGATCGGCCGTGTGCCGACCTGCTTGAACTTGCGTTCGCCCGAAGCACCGTTCGCACCCGAAGAACCGTTCGCATTGGAAGTGCTCATGCCGCGTTTCCTCCCATTTCTCGCACTTCGGCGGCGGCGTCGATTACCGCGCGGATGATCTTGTCGTAGCCCGTGCAGCGACACAGGTTCCCGGCCAGGAAATAGCGGGCCTCCTCTTCGCTCGGGTCGGGGTTCTTCTCGATCAGCGCCTTGGCGGCGACGATGAACCCGGGCGTGCACACGCCGCACTGCAACGCGGCGTGCTCGAGGAACTTCTGCTGAACCGGGTGCAGCGCGTCCCCGTCGGCGATGCCCTCGATCGTTTGGATGCGCTGTCCCTGTGCCTCCGCCGCGAGTACGAGGCAGGACGGCACCAGCCGTCCTGCGATCGTCACCGAGCAGGCACCGCAATCGCCGGTGGCGCAGCCCTCCTTGGTGCCGGTCAGACCGAGCGTGTCGCGCAGCGCCTCGAGGAGCGTCGTCTGACCCTCGCAGAGGAACTCACTCGGCTCGTCGTTGATGGTGGTTTCGATGTGGATCTTCGGCAATGGAATTGGGGGCTCCTGGCACTCCGGGTTTCGAGCGAAGTCGCGGCTTGGGGTTCCCTCTCAGTCGCGCGCCCTCGCGCGCTCGTAAGCGATGCGGGCCGCGCGCCGCGTGAGTACGGCGGCGATGCGTTCTCGGTACTCGACCGTCCCGCGGCGATCGCTGATCGGATCGGCGGCTGCGCTCGCCGCGGCGCCCGCGCGCTCGAGCGCGGCGTCGTCGGCCCGCGAGCCGACCCGCGCATCCGCGGCTGCGGTCACGAGCAAAGCCGGGGGCGCAACCGCGCCGCGTGCGACGCGCGCCGCCGCGATCGTCTCACCGTCGTCGGAGAGTGCCAGCTGCACGCCGGCGCCGACCACGGCGATGTCCATCTCGGTGCGCGGAATCAAGCGCAAGTAGGCGTCGGCGCTCCGCGGCGCGGGGTTCGGCACTTCGATCTCGACCAGCAGCTCGCTCGCGCCGAGCACCGTGCGGCCGGGGCCGGTGGTGAAGGCTTCGACCGGGACGTGCCGCTCTCCGTCGGGCCCGGCCACCACCGCCGCGGCTCCGCAGGCGATCAGTGCGGGCACCGAATCGGCGGCCGGGGAGGCGTTGCAGAGGTTGCCCGCCAGCGTCGCGCGGCCCTGGATCTGGGTGGAGCCGATCAGATCGGTGGCCTCTGCGAGCCCGGGCCAGCGCCTGCGGAACTCGGCGTGTTCGAAGATCTCGGCGGCCGGCACGGCGGCGCCGACGCGCGCGCCATCGGCATCGACCGTCAGGGTCGCGGCGCGCGGGATGCGCTTGATGTCGACGAAGACCGGCGGTCGTCTTCCGCCCGTACGCATCTGCACCAGCAGGTCGGTGCCGCCCGCGAGTACCCGCGCGCCGCCGTCCGCGGCGAGCAGGCGAACCGCCTCGGTGACCTCGGTGGGCGCGGCGTAGGCCGATGCGGGGGTTGCGGCCGTCTTGGAATGAGAATGAGCTTGCACGAACGCACTCCGTCGTGTTGTTGGGCGCATCGGCGACCGGCCTGCGCCGAGCGATCTCGGCGCGATCGACCGCCGTCCGCCCGCGGCCCCGCTCCAAATTTGGCAGACGCGGCCGGTCCTGTCCCGCGCGCCCTTCGGCTTCGACCCTTCCGGCTCAGGCCACGAGCTTCGCGAGCAGTTCCTCGATCGCGCCGTCCGCGAGCGCGCGCATCTCCTCGTCGCTTCGGTCCTGGATCGGATGGGCGATGTAGAGGGCCTCGGGCTCCGCGCCCAAGGCCTTCGCCTGGGCGTTCGCCCCGTCGATGAACTCCGTCGTCGCGACGAAGAGACTCGGCACGCCGGCCGCCTCGAGATTCAACGTGTCGTGCACACTGCACGACGTGCAGCTGCCTCAATCGGCGAGTGCTTCGATCACCGCATCGCAGTTGCTGGCGATCTCATGTCGGAGATCGACCGGGGCCGGCTTGGAGAACGTCGGTTTGATGTAGCGGGCGACACTGGCCCCCCGATCGGTCAGCAGTTCCTCGACCCGATTGAGGAACACGTCCCCTCGGGGTTTGGAAATGTCGAGCAGGCCGACGGTCAGTCCCTTGATGTCGGGGACCCGGGCCGCCGCGGCCATGTTGGCCGCGGCCTTGCCTGCGGTCGGGTCGAGCACAACGGTTGGAGCCGCCGACTCGGTGGGTTGTGAGGTGGTGTTGTCTCGAGTCATGGTTGCTCCGTTGCTCCGGTCTTGCGATGAATGATGACTGATGGATGAGATCGGGTCCGGCGGCCTTTCAGCCACCGATGGCCACGGTGGTTGGTTCGCTGCCCTTCGCCCCGGCGACCCACCCGCCGAGGATGGCCGAGAAGAGCCCGGCGTCTCCGCCCGCGTGGACGATCTGGAGGCCGCCTGGCCGAAACTTCGGTATCTGCGAATCGGCGAACGCCTCGGGGAGCCCCTCGTCTATGCCGTCGACACCGCGGACCATGCCCGCACCGGGGATGAGCAGGAGCTCGTCGAGCTCCTGGCGAAGACGGGCCCGATCCCAGCCTGCGTCACGGAAGATGCGGCCGTGCTCGGGTGAGATGACCAGCATCGCATCGAAGGCCATCGCCAGTTTCGGGTGCATTTCGTTCCGAAGTGAAGCGGCCAACGACCTGGCCAGGGACTCCGGTGTTCGTGACAGCTGATCGGCGATCGCAGTCGGTCCGTGACCGGCGAACAACGTGACGGCGTCGGTGTCCGGCTCCAGCCCTCGCTCGGTTGCCAGGGCCACAAAGGGTGAGTCGTGCTCTCGTTCCGCAAAGCAGAAGCCGAGCTTGCCCGGAGACCCGAGCGCCGCCTGATCGATGCCGCCCGGCCGCCCGCCGCCGAGGTTCCGGACCACCAGCTGCAGGGCTCGGCCGATGGTGAGGTTTGCCCGATTGCCCTGGCCGAGGACGTTGTGCCCGCTGTTCATGCCGATCCGTTGGGCGATCGGGCCGTTCACAACGATCACCGGACCGGAGAAGTAGGTGGTGGCTAAAAGACCGTGCATGTTGAACGCCTCGGAACAGGCCGCTTCGACCGCGGCCAGGACGACCGGCAGGTACTCCGGTTTACAGCCCGCCATCACCGCGTTGATCGCCACCTGCTCGACGGTCACCTCGTTGAGGTCCGGAGGGATCGTTGCCACCACGTCCGACGGCGCCCGGTCGGTTCCCTCCAGCATCCGCAGAACCCGCGCCTCGGTCGGTGGGATCACCGGGAGGCCGTCCGACCATCCCCGGTCGTATGCCGCCTCGAACTCGTCCTCGAGCACCGCGAACGTGATTCGTCTGCCGGACAGGGCGGAACCGCTGAACCGGACGTTCAGGACATCGGTCATCGACGGGTCGACCGAGAGCGATCCGCAGCCCGGGCGCTGCTCCGGCAACCCCGGGCCAAGCTGGTCGGTGCGGGTGAACCGCTCCCACTCCTCGCGGGACCAGCCGACGATCCGGCCGACCTCATTCCCATCCGCCACCCGGAGCAGCGTCGGCACGGTCTCGACGTCGTGATGCCAGGACACGCCGAGCTGGGTGTCGTCGATGACGGTGGCGCTGACCGACGGGAAGTCCGGGTCGTCCTGGGTGTAGACGGTGAGTGGTGTGTCGCCGCCGGCCAGTTGCTCGAGCACCGGCACCACCAGCTCGCAGGTCGGGCAGTCGCGCTTGACAACCGCGACCAAACCGTCCGGTAGCACAGGCACCGTTGCGCCGTCATCCTGCCCGGGTTGTTCGGCCCGCTCGGTGACGCTCACGTGCCACTCGGCTTTTGGATCATGATCACCAACCTATTCGGTCCTCCCGGCACCGGTCGAGTTCCGGCCGGAGCACCCCGGCGAAAACCGATCCTCGGTCGGTACCAGCCGGCTCAAAAGAGACCTTCTTCACACCAAGCGGCGTGAGCCCTTGTCTATGCACTACCCTCCGATGACATCTCCGGGGGACCTAGATAGGGAAGCGCGCAGAAAACCTAATGCTCGAGGTGACATTTTTCGGCGTGCGGGGATCGACTCCGTGTAGCGGCCCGGACACCGCAAGATACGGAGGGAACACCTCTTGTGTCCTGGTGCAGGTCCCGGGCGAGTCGCCAATCGTCTGTGACCTCGGGACCGGGCTCCGATACTTCGGATTGTCCATCCCCGAAGACGAGCCGTTTATCGGGACCGCGCTGTGCAGCCACCTCCATTGGGATCACATCCAGGGCCTGCCGTTCTTCCCCGCCGTACTGCGACCCGGCGCCCACCTGGAGATCGTCGCGCCGGTCCAGGACAGCAGGCCCCTCGCCGAGGCGTTCGCCGAGGCACTGGCGCCACCACTGTTCCCGGTCGGCCTGGACGCACTCCCCGGCACGTTCACCTTTCGGGAGATCTCCGACGGCACGTTCACACTCGGCTCGGCGACCATCACGGTCTTCCCGGTCACCCATGTGGGTCCAACAAACGGCTACCGGATCGATGCAGCCGGTGGGTCCGTGGCGTACATCAGCGACTATCAGCAGCCATACGACGGCTCCCTCGGCGTCTCCGAGACGGTTGTCGAGATCTGCAAGGACGTCGATGTGTTGATCCACGACGCCCAGTACGACCCGGATGAGTTCGCCATGAAGTTCAACTGGGGGCACTGCACGGTCGAGTACGCCGTGGCGGTGGCGCAGGCCACCAAGGCCAAGCGGCTCCTCCTCTTCCATCACGATCCCGGCCACAACGACGAGTGGGTCGACAAGGCATCGGCCATGGCCATCGATCTGGCCGGCTCTGCTTGCGAGGTCATCCCCGCACACGAGGGTCTTGTCCTGCACAGCAAAGGCTGAACCCGGCACTGTCCGTCGTTACCGGCGGACAGTCCCGTTCACCTCGTCAGCCCCGAGCCGGCCGGTTAGGCTCGTGCGGTCTCCTCTCGAAAGGCTCCAGCGATGACCCAGGACGAGAATCCGCAGATCGAGTCAGGGCTCTTCCGAAACGTCCTCGGACACTTCCCGACCGGGGTGACGGTGGTGACCGCAAACGGCGCCGACCGGCCGGTCGGCGTCGCCATCGGTTCGTTCGTTTCCATCTCGCTCGATCCGCCGCTCGTGGGGTTCTTTCTCGGTACACAGTCGGGCAGTTGGCAGCCGATGGAGGAGGCCGGTCACTTCTGTGTGAATGTCCTGTGCGAGGACCAGATGCCGCTGTGCGGCGTCATGGCGTCCAAGGCCGATGACAAGTTCGACGGTGTCGACTACACGGCTGCGCCGGCGACCGGCGCGCCGGTCCTGCCGGACGTCCACGCCATGATCGATTGCCGGATCGACCGGGTCGTTGAAGCCGGCGACCACAACCTGGTCGTCGGCCGGGTACTGGCCATGGAGACCCTGCGGGACGCATCACCCATGGTTTTCTACAAGGGGCAATACGGATCATTCGGCGGTTGATTCCACCCAACCGCCCGGTCTCCTCGCTGTGGTTACATGACTATGGCGAGGAGTGACAAGGCGGTTCTAGGTGGCGGTGCAACTTGGCGATGAACGACGGCTGGATGCCCCCGCCCGGCGTGCCGCGCCGATCGAGATCCGGTTCAACCCGTGGTGGTCGGGAGCGGCCATCCTGTCCCTGGCGGCGCTTGCCGTCTTCGCTCCGAGTGGCCTCTATCTGATCGGATTCCTGGGCGTCATCATCGTGGCCCATGAGGCGGGCCACCACGTGATGGCCCGGCGGGCCGGGATGACACCGACCGAGTTTTTCTGGGGTTTCGGCCCCGAGGTGGTTGCGGTGCAGGTCGGCGGCTGCCGCTACGGCATCAAGGCGCTGTTCCTCGGCGGGTACGTTCGGCTTGAGGGGATGACCCCCGGCTCGACCGTCCCGGAGAACTTCGACGAGGCCGGGACCTTCCGGGCCGCGTCGCACGGCGGGCGGCTCCTGACGATCCTTGCCGGACCGGCGGTGAACCTGGTCATGGCGTTCCTGGCGTTCTCGGCCGCAGCGTGGCTCGGCGGGAGCTCCACCATCGCCGGGCTCGGCCAGGGCATGGCCGACCTGTGGTATGTGATCGCGGCGACGGGCGAAGCGCTGGCCATCTGGGCGGCAAACGTCGGCGGGTACTGGGCGGCGCTGATCGACGGCTCCGGTGACACCGCGGCGCCGGTCAGGTTCCTGTCGCCGGTTGCCCAGGCGGACGTGAGCAGGCGGGCGGTGGGTCTCGGCCTGGCCACCAGCCTGCAGTGGTTCGCCATCCTCTCGGCGGCGATCGGGGCGATCAACCTGTTACCGCTCCCGCCGCTCGACGGTTCGCACGCCGCCGTGGCCGCCTCGGAGTGGGTGTGGCAGCGGGTCAGGCGTGACCGGACCATCCGCTTCGACGTGGCTCGACTGCTGCCGCTGGCCTACCTCACCGTCGGTTTGCTCGTTGCGCTGTCGGTCAGCGCCCTCGTCCTCGACATCCGCGACCTGCTCTAACCCGCCCATTCGGCTTGGGGCGATACCGGCCGCTACCTTGGGACGCCATGGCCATCTATGCGCTCGGCGGTGACGAACCGAGGATTCATCCAACCGCCTTTGTACATCCGGACTGCACGATCATCGGCAAGGTCGAGGTCGGTGCCGAGTCGTCCATCTGGCCGCAGGCGGTTCTGCGGGGTGACCACGGTTGGATCCGCATCGGCGATCGGACCTCCATCCAGGACGGCAGTGTCCTCCACGTGACCGCCGAGCATGAGACGATCGTCGGGAGCGAGAGCGTCGTCGGACATCTGGTCCACCTGGAAGGTTGTGTGGTCGCCGACGGGGCGCTGGTGGGGAACGCCTCGGTGGTGCTGCACCGGGCGGAGATCGGCACCGGTGCGGTCGTCGGCTCGAACGCGGTCGTCACCAACGACACAAAAGTGCCACCGGGCGCGCTGGCCCTCGGGGTACCGGCCAAGATCCGGGAGGGAGCGGCGGACCCGGCGATGATCGTGGACGCCATGGGCAAGTACGTCGAGCGGGCCAGGCAGTACCGCGCCCAGCTGCGCAGGCTGGACTGATCAGCCGCCTCCGGCGTCGGCGGCAGCAAACCGAAACCGGTCCGGCACGCCGGAGTTGGTGTCCTGCAGCGTTATCGCCGCGCCGAAGAACCCGTCAACCCTGCAGATCAACCCGGCGCTGTTCACGGTGGCGATGTCCATGCCTCGCAGGAGCACCCGGTGACGGCGCATCATGTGCCAGTGGTAGCGGTACCGGTCGTGGTGAGCATCGATCTCCGAAGCGATGACAAACCGGTAGGCCGGCTTGGCGGTCCGGAGCCCGATCACGTTTGCCTCCAGAGCGTCCCGGCCGACATGGGCGTGCTGCGGGTCCGTCCACAGCACATCCTCGGAGACCGCCAGATCGAGGTGACCGCGGACCAGCCCAAGATCAGGCTCGTTCCACATGGTCCAGTAGTGGACAAGCGGGTCCGGCATCGGGATGGCCGTCGCAGCGAGTGGGTTCATGCTGTTTTGACCGCCGCGAACCGACCCCGGTTACCATCTCTGTTGTGAACGCAAAGCCGCCCGGTCAGCCGGCGGGGGTTGATGAGCGGTTGGTTCAGGAGATCAGCACGCGCCGTGACGAACCGGAGTGGATCACCCGATCCCGGCTGGACGCCGTGGGGCTGCTGGCCGAGCTGTCCGATCCGGACTGGTGGGACCAGCCCACGGGTTTCGATCCGGCCAACCTTGCCGTTGCGGCTGAGATCGAGGCCCGCTGGGGGACCGGCCACCCACCACCGGAGGCGCCCGCCGCTACGGGTTCCCCCGATGCCGAATCGACCGGTGACGGATCCAGCGGTGCCGGATCGACCGGTGACGGGTCCGGTGGGTTTCGCAACGCGGCCGTCGCGTCCCGGTTCGATGCGGCCCGGGTGTTTGCGGAGCAGCAGGCGGCGTTGGCCCGCTCCGGTGTTGTCTTCTGCGACCTCGGTACGGCGGTGACCGAACACGGCGATCTGGTTCGGCCCCACCTGGGCTCACTCGTTCCACCGGACGGGGACAGGCTGGCTGCGGTGACGGCGGCCGTCTGGTCCGGCGGGACCTTCCTGTACGTCCCGGCCGGGCGACGGATCGACGTGCCGCTCCAGTCATTCGATCGGATTCGGTCCGCCAGCCCGACCCGGTTCCACCGGACGGTCATCGTGGCCGATGAGGGTGCCTCGGTCCAGTACATCGACGGCTGCGTTTCACCGGTGTACACCGTCGATCCGCTCCGTAGCGCAACGGTCGAGATCTTCGTCGGACCGTCGGCAGAGGTCAGCTACACCACGGTCCAGAACTGGTCGCCGAATGTTGTTGACGTGGCCACGACGGCCGCTGCGGTCCACCGGGAGGGCAGGTTGGTGCTGACGGCGGGGACGATCGGCGCCCGGAGGACCGTGCGGCGCTCGGAGGTGCGGTTGCTCGGGGACCACGCCGCCGCGGACTGTCGGACGGTGAGCTACGCCGGGGACGGCCAGTTCCAGGACGTCGTCACCGCCGTGAGCCACGAGGCGTCCCGGACCGGATCAACGCTGCGTTCCCGCGCCGTCGCCGATCGCGGCGGTCGAATCCACCACCGGGACACGATCGGCGTCGCCGGGGACACCGGTGGTTGCACCGCGGACATCGACGGGTCCGCGCTCACGCTGGACGACGGCGCCGACGTTGTGGTCGGGGTGGCCGTGCCTGAGGAGCCGTCGGCCATCACCGCCACTCGGCGGACCGGTACGGCGGCCATCGATGATGACCTCCTGTTCGATTTGATGAGCAGCGGCGTTTCCCGGCCCCTGGCCACGGCACTGGTGGTCGACGGCTTCATCGAGCCGATCATCGCCACCCTGCCCACCGAGTACGCGGTGGAATGGAGCAGGTTGATCGAACTGCAGCTCCGCGGCGCCATCGGCTGAACCCCGGACGGGCCCGAGCTTGGCCGCCGCAGGCAGATCGGTGGCGCCGGTGGATCGATGGAACCGGTGTTCGGTTCCGGTCAGCGCTGTGAGAGGGGCAGGATCCTGCTGTCCTCGAGTGCGGCGTATCGGTGCCCGACGCCGGCGAGAAAGTCGGGGTTCTCGGCGAACTGGAAGAAACTCTCCACGCTCGCCTGTTTGACAAGGAGGGCGAGGTCCCATCGCTCGTCGTCCGGGCCGACAAAGCAGTGTCCCCCCGCCCCGACGAAGTCCAGCGAACCGCCGCTCGCCTCGAGCAGCGGCAGGGTTGCGGCCATGTAGAGGTCGTACGCCTCCCGGCCGGACACCGTGAGATCAGGGGCGATGTCCGGATACTCCCGGTAGTCGGCGATCGATTTGAACCTGACCAGGTTCAACATCACGACCGGGCCTTCGATGTTTCTGGCCAGGAGCCGCTTCACATTGCTTTCCGAGGGGTCGAAGAACACGGGGCAACAGTAGAGGACCGGTGCGCCGCGGTCGTCGATGGGTCGGCGGGTCCGAGCGAGTAAAAAGGGCGAACGGCCCGGCCGAGGCCGGACCGTCCGTTCCGTAGATCGATTGTGCGGGTCGCTCAGTCGCCCATGCCGGGGATCTTGTCGGTCAGCTCGTCTGCCTTGTCGGCCAGGTCGCTCACCTTGTCGCCCATGTCGCCGGGCAGCTTGTCGGCGTGCTCGTCCGCCAGGTCCTTTGCGGTGTCCGCGGCGTCCTTGGCCTTTTCGGCCATGTCCTTGGCGTTGTCCATGATTCCCATTGCTGAACTCCTCGTACTCGGTTCGTTCTCGGTCTTGTGAATGTGTCGGCGGGGGTCGTGCGGCGTCCCAAGTCCAGCGGTTCGGTTGTCACCGGGTTCTTGGCGTCGCAGGTGTATGACGCTCGACCGGCCCCAATTGTCGCGCCGGGTTTCCGGCAGTAGGGGAACCGGTCGTAACAAATCCATGACGGCGGGAACCAGCACCGTCGTCAGGACCGTCGAAGCGACCATGAACGTGCGACTGCTACAGAAAACCCTGTCCCGGAAGTTCCTGGTCCTGCTGCTGACCCTGGCGCTGGTGGCGTCGGCCTGCGGCTCGGACGACGCCGACTCGACAAGCGCGGAGGCCCAGGAAACCGGTGTCGACGCCTCGGCCGATGACGACTCGGAGTCGGATGAGGCGGACACCTCGTCCAACGTCGGGGCCGGTGATGCAGCGGACGAGTCGGAGCAGGTGGAGGCGGGTGGCTCGGCCGACGACGCAGCCTTCGAGGAAGCGGAGGATGCCATGGAGGACGAGGCCATGGAGGAGGCGGCGGAACAAACCGCCGAGCTGTCTGCGGGTACCGAGAGCGCCGAGCGGTCGTCTGCACCGTCGGCAGCCCCGGACAGCGGCTTCTTCGACGATCCGGAACCGGACACCGATGACGTTGTCGACGAGGAGGCCGACCTGGATCAGGACAACACCTTCCGGGACTACGGCGTCCGCCCGTTCGTGACAACGGAACGGGACCCGCTCTCCACCTTCGCCCTTGACGTCGACACCGCAAGCTACTCGATCGCCAAGCAATGGTTGACCGCCGGCCAGATGCCTCCCCCGGAGTCCGTCCGGGTTGAGGAGTTCGTCAACAGCTTCGAGTACGACTACCTGGCCCCGTCAGACGGCTTGAACGTCCAGGCGGACGGCGGTCCGTCACCGTACGACGAGGAGAACGTCATCATCCGCCTCGGTGTGCAAGCCGAACGGGTGGCCAACGCCGACCGTCCGGACGCCTCGCTCACCTTTGTTGTTGACACCTCCGGATCGATGGATCGATTGAATCGGCTCGGCCTGGTGAAGACCGCACTGACCCGGCTGACCGCCGAACTGGGCGAGGACGACCGGGTCGCCATCGTCACCTACAGTGACAACGCCTCGGTGATTCTCCCGCCGACCTCGGTCGTCGAGCGTGACGTCATCTTCGATGCGATCGACTCGCTCCAGCCGACCGGGTCGACCAACCTGGAGGCCGGCCTGCAGCGGGGGTACGACCTGGCGAACGAGTCCTTCCAGCCCGGTGGTATCAACCGGGTCGTCCTGGCCTCCGACGGGGTGGCCAACGTCGGGCTCACCGATCCGGACGGCCTGGCCCGGCTCATCAGAGGGGACGCCGACCGGGGCATCCACCTGGTGACCGTTGGTGTCGGCATGGGGAACTTCAACGACGTTGTGATGGAACAGCTGGCCGACCAGGGGGACGGGTTTTACGCCTACGTCAATGACGAGCAGGAGGCGGATCGCCTGTTCAGCGACGATCTGGTCGCCACCCTCCTGACCGTGGCGATCGACGGCAAGATCCAGGTGGAGTTCAACCCCGAGACCGTTGCCGCCTACCGGCTGATCGGCTTCGAGAATCGGGCCGTCCTGGACGACGACTTCCGCAATGACGCCGTCGACGCGGGTGAACTCGGCGCAGGCCACCAGGCCACCGCCCTCTACGAGGTGACCCTGCGGAACGGCGTCTCCGGCCGGGATCAGCTGGGCACCGCCCAACTCCGCTGGGAGGATCCGGAGGAGCGCACGGTCAGGGAGACCAGGCTTGTGCTGACCGCCAACGTCATCGACGATCGGTGGGCTGACACCGCGGACGACTTCCGCCTGGCGGTGACAACGGCGGCGTTCGCCGAGCTCCTCCGGAACAGCCCGCACACCGGCGGCGTGTCGCTTGATCAGGTTGTCGAGGAGGCCGAGGCGCTGTCACCCGGCTCAGGCCCGGTCGATGAGCTGGCCGAGCTGGTTCGACTGGCCGCCGGTCGTCGCTGACGGCCGAAGGTCGATCCGATTGTCAGGTCATCCGATTGCCGTCCGGTCGGGCGGCAATCGGTCAGTCCGTGACCGAGTCCAGGACCAGCCGGATCATGTCGTCGAACGAGGTCTGGCGGTCCTCGGGGCTCATGTGCTCCCCCCGCTTGATCTGGTCGCTGACGGTGGCCACGGTCAGGGCCGCTGCGCCGTGTTCGGCGGCCACGCCGTACAACCCGGCCGCCTCCATCTCGACCGCGAGGAACCCGTACCGCTCGAGCAGTGCGAACGTGTCCAAGCCCTCCGGCTCGTAGAAGAAGTCGGAGGTGAAGACCGACCCGACCTGGGCCCGAAGACCCCGCTCATCGGCCAGATTGACCACAGACCGAAGCAGACCGAAGTCGGCGACGGCGGGGAAGTCCCGCCCGCCGAGCCTTGCCCGGTTGATGTTGGAGTCCGTTCCGGCGGCCAGGGCGATCACCACGTCACCCAGGTTGATGTCGTCCTGGATGGCACCGCAGGACCCGACCCGGATGATGTTCTTGACCCCGTACTCGTTGATGAGCTCCGTGGCGTAGATCTGCATGGACGGCACGCCCATGCCGGAGCCCTGGACCGAGACCGGCGAGCCGTTGTACTGCCCGGTGAACCCGTACATGCCCCGGACCTGGTTCACCTGCCGGACGTCGGTCAGGTAGGTGTCGGCGATGAACTTTGCTCGGAGCGGATCCCCCGGCATAAGGACGGTTTCGGCGTATTCGCCGTCAGCTGCTTCGAGGTGAGGGGTCGGCATGGTTTTGACCTGGCACAATAGGGGATATGGCAATGCGGCAAGACTGTAAGCACTTCCAGAGCCGGTCGTATCCTAGCGGTGACACCATGCGCAAGTGTTCGCTCGACCTTGCTCCGGAAGCGCCGTGGAACTGCCCGGAGGATTGCTCACGTTATGAACGCCGCATGGCTGACGTCAACTGGCGACACGGCAGCCTGATCACCCCGCCAACGCCGGATGCCCCGGAGAGCGTCGGTGATGACGAGTCGGTTGCGGCCCTGCTGGACGCGGCGGAGGACATCATCAACAATGCGGTACCGGAGGTCACGGCCCAGATCGATGCGGAACGGGCCAAAAACACCGGCTGGAGCGGTCGGCTCCGCAAATTGTGGCCATTTGGAGGATAAGTCATGGCGTTGGAACGTTTGAGCGGCGATGCGGTCACGGCGGCCGTCGCCGACCTCGGCGACTGGACGGTCGACGGTGAGCACCTGCGGGCCGAGTTCCGCTTCGACAGCTTTGTAACGGCCTTCGGGTTCATGACCGAGATGGCGTTCCAGGCCGAGCGGCTGAACCACCATCCCGAGTGGTCGAACGTCTACAACCGGGTCACGGTCGGGTTGACAACCCATGATGCCGGGGGGCTGACCGAGCTGGACGTGCAGTTGGCAACCGCCATGTCCGCGGCGGCCGCAGCTCGCACCGCCTAGCGGCAGCGGCAAATCCGAAGCGTCCAGAACACAAGAAGCTTGTAAGTCCTCAACTTCCGCCGTCGGCTGTCGAAAGGACGGGGTAGTCCGATCGGCCCAGGTCAATCGAATCAGGTCATTCGAATCAAGACCGAGGCTGGTCGTCCGCCTGTTACCCCGCCGTGATCCGCCGTGATCGCGCCTGACAAGGACGCCCCGGCATGACCAAAAAGCGCTCGAAACGCCCCGCCGACATCATTACCGACCGGTACAACGCCGAGCTGCCGATCCTCGACCGGGTCCTACCGACCGCCGAGTCGCTGTCGGCGGAGCCTCGTGAACCGCAGGTGACCGAACCGTCGGCCGATGACACCGACCCGTCCGCCACCGATCCGGCTGACACCGACACCGCCGCATCCCAGGTTGAGATGCGGTCCGCCAGGGTGACCATGAACACCCATCATCTCGAGTACGAGCAATCGCTTCCCGGTCTGTCGTTCGGTCGTCGGCTCCTCGGTGCGCTGCTCCCCGCCGTGGTTGTCGTTGCCGCCGTCGGTGCGTTGCTGGTGCCCGCCGCGGCGGGAGCTCAGATCGTGTCGGGCTCCGACGACGCAGCGCAGCAGACGGAACTCTCCGTCAAGTCGATCCGGTTCGACATCACCACCCCGGAGACGCCGGGACCGACCGCCTATCGCTCGCTGGTGGTGACCAAGGCCGGGACCGAGCACAACCTGCAACCGATGCCCGGATCCGTGCGCGTCCTGCTGTCCGAGGCGGACGCGGCCGCAATGACGGCAGTCGTGGCAGGCGCCACCTCGACGGCGGCCGATGCCGGGTTCACGGACGCCCTGGCCGGGGCCCTGACCTCCGCTGCGATTGCAGACTTCGCAACCTTTGGCGCCGACCAGGCCGGACAACCGGTCGCCGTCGACATCTACTTCGACCGCCCGCTGGGTCCCGGTGATCACCTGCTGCTCCAGGAGGGCAACGGCGATGGGGCAGCGACGATCACCGCACTGGACGCAGCCGGCGCACCGGCCGGCATCTCGGTGCCGGTGGGGGCGCCGTATCAGGTCAATACCGGCCACAGCCAGGATCAGGCTGGAGGTGTTGCGGCGTGGTCCTCGGTGATCGACGTGCAGCGTTTCGGCCTTGGGTCAGCCCCGGTGGCCGGGCTGCGGCTGAGCGCGGCGAACGTCGAGATCAAGGCCATGGCGCTTGTCGCCGTCCCATCCTCGGACTCCGCTGCCGCCGTGCTGGCCGATGGTGTCACACCGATGTACGCATCGGTCGGGCTGGAGGCCATGGTCCAGCCGGCACTGGCCGTTGACGGTGCGGGTTGTCTGGCCAGTCCCGCCGCACCCGTGGCCGTCGGACAGGCGGCAACCTTCTGTTTCCTGGTAACCAACCTCGGAACGACCGATCTGACCGACGTCCGACTCACCGACCCACAGCTGGGGCTGGTCAACGCCGAACTGCCGATCGCCTCCGGAGAACCGACGCTTCGCCCCGGTGACCAGGTGGTGCTCTACCACCACACGGTGGCGGGGGAGCGGCCCGAGGCGGTCGGTTCGATCGTCAGCGCCCGACCCGTCGATCAGGCAGGCAACCCGATCAGCAACCTCATCGCCCCGACCGGCGTGGCCGGTTCCGGCGCCATAACCCCGGCCGGGGCGCTCACGGCCACCGATGGTGATGGGGCCGCAGTTGCAGGGACCGATGGGGTCCTGACCCCCGGGAGCGCCGCAGAGGTGGTCGAGGTTCCGGCAACCCGGGCGAACGGCGTCGCCGATCCGGCAGACGGGTCGGTGGTCGCGGAGTCCGATGAGGCCGCGCCGAAACAGCTGGCTATGACCGGGGTGCGTACGGAACCCTGGATCCTGGTCCTGCTGGCGATGGGCCTCATCTTCACCGGCTACACCGCGTTTGTTGCATTCAACGGGCCATCGCCATCTGTTCCGGGCCGCCCGAGTCGACCGGGCCACTTCGGCGAGCCAAGCGGTCACTCCCAGCTGGACTCGCTCGGGTTCGACTGAGCCGGCTCTCGACGGGCGGGGATCGGGCCAGGACCGCGGTCGGTCAGGTGGACAGCAGCCCCTGGTCCTCCAGGTATGACCGTTCATTCAGGCTGTCGATGATCCTGGCCGACCCCTTGAACCGGACCCGGTGCACCGACGCGTGGACCGGCCGGTAGAACATGTCCATCTCCAAACCGAGGACCAGCGCCAGGTAGGTGTTGATCACCCCGGCGTGGCACGCCACAACAACGGTTTCACCCTCGTGATCGGCGATGGCCGCCTCCATGGCTATACCAACCCGCTGCCGGAACTCGGCAGACGTCTCGCTGTGGGGGTAGCTGTCCCAGCGTTTCGAGTTGACGAACCGTTCCCGCGCCCCGTTGAGGATCTTCTCCCCGAGCAGATCGCTCGGCCGGGAGTCCTGCGGCAACTTGCCGTAGAGGTGGATCTCCTCCAATTCGGTTATCACCTGGTGGGGAGCTTCCCGGGTCTCGGCGATGGCTCGGCCGGTGTCGAACGCCCGCTTCAGCTCGGAGCTGTAGACCGCAGTGATCGGTTCGTCGGACAGGTACTTGGCCACCGCCGCGGCCTGCTGCTCGCC
>JBCCGJ010000108.1:0-16566 GCA_039029335.1 Actinomycetota bacterium
CCGATGCCTGGGTCCTCGGTGGCCACGGCTTTGCCACCTTCTGGCTCCTCCAGGACCTGCGGGACCTGCTGGTGGGCGGCGGTGTTCCCGCCACGCTCGACCAGACGGAAGACCGGTGGATGACCTTCCTCGACCTCATCGAGTGAGTCTGCCCGCCCGGGCGGCGCCGACCGCCCCGGTCGCAGCTTGTCCAGCTCATTTCGAGTTGACGAGATGATCCATCTCACTTTAAATAGAATCATCTCACCTCGATGGAGATCAACTCATGTTTGACCGGTTCTCGGTTCCACTCGTCCCGCCGTCGCCTGCGCCACACGCACCATCGTCGACGGGGTACACGTCCGGCGGCACCCGTTCATGAGCGACGCCGCAGCTCACAAACCGTCGCTCCGAGAGGCCCACGCCCAGGCCACCCGAGATCGGATCCTGGATGCGTTCGCCGACTTACTCACCGACACCCATCCGGCGGAGGTCTCCGTACCCGACGTGGCAAGACGGGCCGGGGTCGGCGTGGCGACCGTGTACCGTCACTTTCCGAAGAAGCTGGACCTGTTCGACAGCTACGCCTCCCGGAACGCCGACGATGTGCTCCCGCTCGACCAGTACGATCATCCCGCCGACCGGCTGCGGGCGGTGGCCCGCAACTTCGCGCTTCGAGAGACCCACTACCGGGTGGAGCGGTTCGGACCGGTGATCGACGAGATTCGGAGCCGTCGCCGTACAGCTACCTACGCCCAGTGGGACACCGCCATCCGCCGGTCGCTCCCCGACTTCGATGACAACGATCGGGACCGGCTGTGTCGCACACTCGGCGGCCTGTTCACACCGTGGACCTACATCAGCCTCCGTGACGACGGCGGGCTGACCCCGGAAGAAGCGGTCGAGGCGCTGGTGGGGATCGTGTGGTCGGTACTCGAAAACGCCGGAGCGAATGAGGAAGACTTGCGATGAACACATCGGAGCAACTCGTCTTCGACGCGCCAGGTCCTGGACGCTGGGCCGTTGATCTGGTCCACCACCCGGCCGGGATCACAAACTTCGTCGGAGCGATCCTGCCCGCCGCCACGACCGACGGGTTCGCCGTCGGCTATCGACGGTACGGAATGCCACTTGCCGGCGTTGATCAGCGGGTGGTCAACGGGTACACGTACCACCGGGCCATTCCCATCATCGAAGCGAAAGGCCGGCGACCACCCCCGGACTGGCTTGTCCGCCTGGGCCCGTGGCTGCACCCGGAACTGAGGGCCCGGCGGCTGGCGGCGGTGGCGGCAGTCGAGCAGCGCCTATGGCTCGACGACCTCGAGAAGTGGCAGTCGAAGGATCGCCCACGTCTCCGAGAGGCCCTCATCAGCGGCCCGGCCGAACTCACGGACCTGTCAGCGGGCGATCTCGCCGAGGCGATCGGCTGGTCGGTCGACCTGCTCGGCGAAGCGGCCCGGCATCACTTTCGCCACGATGGCGCCTATCTCGCTGTTATGGGACTCCTTCTCGGGCGCGAAATCGAGGCCGGAGGCGACCCGGCCGCGGTTGTGAACTCGCTGGTTGTGGGCACGGGCGCCACCCGGTCTCCGGACGTGTTCCGAGCGGAACTCGCCGACGCCGCCGAATGCCGCCTGTTCGGCTCTCTCGACGAACTTCGAGACCACTCGCCAGAGGCCCGGCGTGCGCTCGACCGGTATCTCACGGAATTCGGCAACCGGGTCGTCCACCGGTTCGACATCGACGCTCGAACCCTGGTCGAGCTGCCTTCGCTGGTGCTGGCGTTGGCCGCAAGCCCGCCCGACGCCCTCGACGAGCCGATGGCGGAGCCTTCTGGCGCGGCCGACCCGGAGCTCTGGAGCGATGCCAAGGCGATGGTCGAACTCCGAGACGACACCGCGGGTTACGTGCAGTGGGCGTTGGGGATGCTGCGGGGTGTGGTCCGTGAGGTCGGCCGGAGGCTGGTCGGCTCGACCGCCTTCCGGTCACCGGAGGACGCATTCCTGTTCACACCGGACGAAGTCCGGAAGCTCCTCCTCGACCACGCGCCGCAGCTGCTCGTCTCCACCGATCAGCGCAGGCGGGTGATGGAGCGCAGGCAACGACTGGACGCACCACTCGTGCTCGGAGATGAGCCGGATCCGCCGTCACCCGATCTCCTTCCGACGCCCCAGCGGCAAATGACAAAGGGCCTTATCGCCTACCGCGCTCTGCACTTTGCGCCGGGACCCGAGCCATTGCGCGGACACGGCATCGGTGACGGCCCCGTCACCGGCCGGGCCTGCGTGATCGGCCACGACGACGACAACCTCGATCGGTTCACCCCCGGCGAAATTCTGGTCATTCCCATGACCACGCCGGCCCATAACACGATTGCCGCGCTGGCCACTGCCATTGTCACCGACACCGGAGGGCTCCTGAGCCACGCCGCCATCATCGCCCGCGAGTTCGGTATACCCGCGGTAACGGGCACCACAACCGCAACGCGCACGATCAGAACCGGCGACCGCCTCACCGTGGACCCCGCAACGAGCAGCGTCCAGCTGCACGAGACACACGAACTCCTCCACTGACCACCAACCGCCGATCGGGCGGCGGGGGCGATCGGCGGCGGACGGTCCGGACCTCACACTCCGGTCGGCGGGATTTTGTGACCTCAGCCGGCGAGGCGGTACACGTCGGTGGCGGTGCCGGAGAAGATGCGGTCCTGTTCGGCGTCGGTGTAGCCGCCGCACATGATCTGCAGTGCGTTCCACAGAACCGGATACGGCAGCGTCGACCGGTCGACGGGAAAGTTCGACTCGGCCATCGAGCGACTGGGGCCGAAGCTGTCGATGCAGAACCGGACATCGTCCGACCAGTAGGCCGCGACCTCCTCGGAGCCCGGCGGGGCCGGATCCGCGGACCAACCCGTCCCGTAGTACCAGTCCATCCCGATACCACCGATCTTGACCACCACGTTCTCGCGCTGGGCCACCCGGGCGATGCCCGCCCGCCAGTCGGCCCGGACCGCCTCCCGGTCACCGGCGTAGGGGCCGATGCCGAGGGGACCACCGAGGTGGTCCAGGATGATCGTCGCCTCCGGCACCGCATCGGCGAGCAGGCAGAGCTCGTCGAGTTGAGGATGGAACAGCCAGGCGTCGAAGCTCAACCCAAGCGCGGCCAGCGCCCGGACCCCGGCCTGGAATTCCGGCGTCCGCATCATCTGCGAGAACGGGCGACAGTGCCCTTCGGGGATGGCGTCGCTCGCATCCCATGAGGTGGCGTGTCGGATGCCGCGGAACAGGCCCGCTCCGGCCTCGATGTGGGCCGCCAGCACCTCCTCAACCGCCTCGCCCAACATCATGTCGGCATGACCGACGATGGCGCCGATCCTCGGGCCGTCGTCACCGGACAACGCCGCCGTGGCGTCGGCCTCGCGTCGGACGAACTCGGTCTCACCGACCGGCCACAGGTGTTCGTCCCGATCCCGTGCGTACTTCGACAGGCACTCGACGAAAACGGTCTGCACGACGTTGTGCGAGCCGGTGACATCGGCCAGCAGCTCGGCGGCCAGATAGGTACTGCCGCCCCGGTTCCACAGGTGATGGTGCGCGTCGACGATCGCCCGATCGGGGTCGATCGCCGTCTCCGCGGTCTTTGCCAACCACTCGAATCGATCGAGATCCGGATTCATGGCCACCTCCTCCTTTCAGTTGCCGGAGCGGGTCCCGGCCAGGTCGGCCATCAATTCGAGTGCTTCCTCCTGGTCGGTCTGCACCCGGAATCCGGTGATGCCGGAATCGGCCCACGCCTGCCATCGCTCCTCGATCCGCTTGACCGATCCGTACAGACCGGCCTCGTCGACGTACTCATCGGGGATGGCATCGATCGCCTCCTGTTTGCGGCCCGCCAGATACAGCTCCTGCACC
This sequence comes from Actinomycetota bacterium, assembly GCA_039029335.1. Lineage (GTDB taxonomy): Bacteria > Actinomycetota > Acidimicrobiia > Acidimicrobiales > SZUA-35 > JAHELU01. The sequence goes on from JBCCGJ010000108.1 coordinate 3,891, forward strand.
CGCTCGGCCACATCGGGATAGCCCCGCTGGACCATGTGCTGGTTGTGGAAGTTGAGGTCCTTGTGACCCATCCCGCCGGTGTAGAGCGCGATCCCCGGCTTCACCCGGTCGAGCGCGGCCTTCACGTCGTCGGTGATGAAAACCGGTCCCCCGCCCAGAATCTCCAGGTCCTTCCACGACTTCCCGTTACCGGCCCGCCGGAAGCCCTCTTCGATCCACGGTCGGAACTGGTCCATCCGACCCGGCACGAAGTGCATCGGCAGCCAACCGTCGCAGAGCTCGGCGGTGAGCCTCACCGTGGCCTCCGAACCGGATCCCATCCAGATCGGGAGTTCACGATTCGTGTGCATGATCGACATCAGCGGCTTGCCGATCCCCAGGGTGCCCTCCCCGGTGAACGGCAGCTGGTACTCCCGGCCGTCGTGGGTGACCGGTTCCTCCCGCCGGTTGATCTTTTGCATGATCTGGATGTAGTCGCGCAGCCGCCAGTACGGCTTGCCCCATGGTTCGCCGTACCATCCCTCGACGATCTGGGGGCCGGACACGCCGAGCCCGGCGATCACCCGACCGCCGCCGGCGAGGGCGTCAACGGTCTGGGCCTGCATCGCACACATGGCCGGGGTTCGACCGGCGAGCTGCATGATCCCGGTACCGAGGCGGATGCGTTCGGTGTGGGCCGCGATCCACGCCAGCGGGGTGATCGCGTCGGATCCGTAGGCCTCGGCGGTCCACACCGAGTCGTAGCCGAGGTGTTCGGCGAGCTGGATCCGCTCGAGCGGGATTCGCAGCTTCGCACCCGAATAGCCGATAGAGAGTCCGAGCTTCATTGGCCCAGTCTTGCGCCTCGGCCGATGCTCATCGAATCGGCGGAAGCACGGTCCGTTGCCTGTGTCATGGCGAGGGATTGGCGGTGTCGGGCTCGTCGCTTACCTCGGCCACGGGCTTGGCCCGCACCCGCAGGTTCTCGAGCGGTTCACCGGTCTCGGCGTCGACCAGAATCGCCGAAACCACTCGACCACTCGGCACCTCGACCAGCTGGACCGGCGGCTCCTCGATCCCCGACCACTGATCCCCCCAGGACATCAACGTGACGATGACGGGGTGGAGGGCGCGCCCCTTCGGCGTCAGCCGATACTCGTGACGGGTGGGGTTGTCCTGATAGGCCACCTTGGTTGCGATGCCGTGGTCGACCAGCACGTTCAGACGGTCGGTCAGGGTGTTGCGGGCGATACCGAGGCGCTTCTGAAATTCCTCGAACCGGTGGAAACCCCAAAACATGTCCCGGACGACCAGCAAGGTCCACGGATCGCCGACGATGTCAAGGGTTCGGGCGATCGAACAGTTCATGTCCGCATAGCTCTTGCGTTTCATGGCACCTCCTCACCGACCCTAGCCGAGGCCCGCGCCGTCGGTCCGGTCTGCAGCGGCCAGGCGAACATCGAGGTCACGAGGCCGCCGACCACGATGATCCACCAGATACGGTCGAATGCGGCGATGGCTCCCGCTGAGCTGAAGGAAGACTCGACAAAGGCGATGGTGAGCGCAACACCGAACGTGCCGCCGAACTGTCGTACCGACTGTTGCACGGCACCGCCGACGCCAAGCCGGTTCTGTGGGAGCGCCTGAGCCACCACACTCGACAGCTGGGGCAGGCAGAGGGCAACGCCGATGCCGGTCAGGAGCATCGAGGGCAGGTAGTCGACCCAGTAGTCCACCTCCTCGGTGACCATGACCAGGCGGTAGGCGCCACCGAGTGCGTAGAACACGCCGCCGGCCAACAGCAGCGGGCGTTGGCCGATCGCCGCCGCGAGCTTCCCCGCTCGAGGGGCCAGCAGTGCAACGAACGCGGGCCCGGGGGCGACCCCGAATCCGGCCTCCAGGATGGACCAGCCCCACACGCCGGTCAGGAACAGGATCGACCCCAGAAACATCGCCGAGAACGCCAGCCCGAAGACGAATGCGGCCAGGTTGCCCCAGACGACGTTGCGGATACCGAACAGCTCCAGATCCACGGCCGGTGCCGACGTCCGTCGCTGATGCACAACAAACGCAGCAAGCAGACCCAGCCCGAGAACACCCGTTCCGATCGTCTGCCTGCTGCCCCACCCGACGGTCTCGGATTCGACGACGGCATACGACAGCACCGCAGTGGCGGCGGCGATCAGGACCACCCCGGCAACGGCCGGAATCTGCACCGATCGATCGGTCGACTCCTTGAGCACCCGGCGCCCGGCGATGAAGGTGAAGACTCCGACCGGAAGGTTGATGTAGAACGCCCATCGCCAGCCCTGCGACTCGATGATGGCGGCGCCGAAGGTCGGCCCGAGCGCCCCGGCCACCGCCCCGGCGGCGCCCCAGATCGCCACCGCCCACGGCACCTTGTCCCGGGGAAAGGCTCGCATCACCAGGGCCAGCGAGGACGGGATCAACACCGCACCACCGACCGCCTGCGCGATGCGGGCGGCGATCAGCAACTCGACCGTCGGGGCCAGACCACAGAGCATCGAGGCGGCCGTGAACACCGCGGAGCCGGTGAGGAAGGCCCGACGGTGTCCGAGGCGATCCGCCAGCTTCCCGGCGGGTACCAGGACGGCGGCGAACACGATGGTGTAGGCGTTGATCACCCAGGACAACGTCGAGGTGTCGGCATCGGCGAACTCGGCGGCGATGTCGGTGAACGCAACGAACAGGATCGTGGTGTCGAGGAAGGTGGCCAGCGCGGCCAGCGCAGCGATGAGCAGGGTCCGTCGTGCCGCCACAGGGGAATCGCCGCCCATACCGGAGGTCGAATCGGGAGCCGTACCAGTGGGTTGCATCATAGGACTCACAACGTAGTATGGTCCGTCTCATGATGCAACGTACTGATCCCGTGAACCCCTCCGCACCGGGCCACCTGCTCCGCAATCCCGAGGAGCTGCCCACCGCCAACCGCGCCTCGCTCGCCGGGTTGGGGGGCCTCCACGGTGGACTGCTCCTCGGACTGCTCACCGGCGAACTCGCCGCGTCGGGGATCGATCGCCCGCTGCGGTTTGTGACCGCGCAGTTCCACCGTCCCGCCAAGGGGACCATCGAGTTCGCCACCGAGGAGCCGGAGATCGGCCGCTCGATCTCCCGGGTCCGCGGGAGCGCCCTCGACTCGGGCAGGACGCTGATGACCGCCACGGCCGTCTTCTCGGACGCCGAGGGTCCAACCGTCAGTGCCGACATCGCAACGGGGGTCGCCCGATCGTTTCCGGACGTCAGACCGCCGGAGCAGTGCGAACCTGTCCTCTTCCCCATCGAGTTCGTACCGTTCACCCAGCACCTCGAGATCCGCCCGACCGACAGCAACCTGCCGTTCCGCGGCGGCAACCGACCAACGCTCTCCGCATGGGTCCGACTGGTCGAGGATGATGACGCACCGGACGTCGGGCGACTCATCATGCTGCTCGACTCCATGGCACCGTCATTGGCCGGTCTGCTCGATTACCCGGCCGTACTCCCGACGCTCGAGCTGAGTGTTCGGCTGTTCTCTGACCTGCCGGCGGAGGACTCACCGTGGATCCTCCTCCATGCGACCACCCACCACTTCGAAGGCGGGTGGCTCGACGAACGTATCGACGCATGGACGCCAAACGGGACACTGGCCGGCACGGCGACCCAGGTCCGCCTGCTGCGATAACCCGCAGCCGACGTCTACTCGATCAGCTCCGGATCAGCAGCACCGCAACCGTGTTCAAGACGGTGAACACGGTCACCCCGAACAGGTTGGTGTCCACCTCCAGGACCCGGCCCGGCAGCTTGAACCGAAAGGGTTCGATGCCGTTGACATCGCGCAGCGCACCGTCGAACAACCGCATCGAAAAGAGCGTTGCGTAGAACGTGACGATCCACACATAGATGATTGCGGCCGCCAGATAGACGTGGAACAGATAGTCCTCGGAGTTCCGCCACAGGAGGACAAGCGCCAAAATGCTCGAGCCGACCTGCAGGAGCACCTGCCACACGACGTGGAATCTGGCATGGGGTGGCCACAGCGGATTGGTTGCGTGGGTCTTGTTGAAGTCGGCGAAGATCGGGCCGATCGCGATGGCCAAGGCCATTAGGCTGATGATGAGGCGGGGTGTGAAGTTCTGATCGAAGACGGTTTCCATGATCGTGCCTCTTTCACTCCGGCTTGTGGCGGCCCGGCTCCCAGCCCGCAGCTGCAAGGACGCGATCGGCGAATCCGCGGGCTTCGTCCTCCAGTTCGGTCGCAACGGTGTCGTTCCAGCGGTTGAGGAACCCGAACAGCGCGATCACGCCGACAAGGCCGGCAATCTGCGTCTCGTCGAAGTGGTTGCGGAGGTCGGCGAAGTGCTCGTCGGTTGTGGTGTTGGGAACCGACGCCGCATGGAAGGCCAGCCGGAGTGCGGCGCGCTCGGCGTCGTCAAAGTGGTCGCTGGTCTCCCACAGCCAGAGGTCTGCGAGCTTCTCCTCGGACACCCCGAGCTTGTTTGCGCCCGCAGCGGTGTGGGCCTGGCAGTAGCGGCAACCCGATGCGCTTGATGCGATCTGGGCAACCATCTGGAGGAGCGCAGGATCGACGCCGGAGTTGAGGAACACGGCCGCCCCAACCTCCTGAAATCCTTCGAGCAGGCCGGGAACCCTGGCCATGGTCGGGGCGGAGTTGGGAACAAAGCCGAGGATCAGCCTCGTTGTTTCGAACTGCGGCTCGAGGTGGGCGACCTCGTCAGCGGGTAGCGGTTGGATTCTGGGCATGGGATGTCCTTTTGTCTTGGGCGGGTCGGGGATTCACTGGGTGGTGGGTCGGGAGAGGCTCACCGGTTCCGTGCGTTGCGCACGGCCGGCAATGCCCGAGCGAGCAACCAGGCGCCAAGCGCGCTGAGCACGATCGAAAGAATGAACTGGCGGGACGAACGCTCTTCGGCGAAGTCCGATGCCGTCCAGGGGGCTTCGGCACCGTCGACGGTTTCGGTCGGGGTTGAGATCCCGAGCCAGGGTGAAAGATGGAGGGCGAAGGCCCCCAGCATGATGGCAAGGACGAGGGCGCTCCCGGCCGCCCGAGCCCACGGCACCCGTGACGTGGGGACCAGGAGCAGGAGCCCTGCGGCCACTTCGCCGGCTCCGGTTGCCAGCGTGAGGAACGGATCGACCCACTCGAGCCCGGACTGGTACTCGATGTATTTGAAGGACGGGCCTTGGCCGGTGAACTTTGCAGCCCCGACCAGGAGGAAGGCCACGCCAACGAGTACCGACAAGACATGCTCGATTCGTTTGCTTGTCATGTTCAGGCGTCCAGCTCGACCGGATCGGGCGCCGGGTCGGCATCGGTTGACCTGCCCTGGGGCGTGAGGCGGACCAGGTCCGGCTCGTAGTGCCCGATGAGAATCGAAGCGAGCATGATCGTGATGACGTTGTACGGGATCAGATCGACGAAGAAGTCGACACCGTCGTAGGTGTAGTTCAGGTACATCGACACGAACATGTTTCCCACGGCGAGGATGGCGCCGTAGATGCGGGTCCGGGGGATCAGGACGAGGATGCCGATCGTCGCCGCGAACACGTTGCCTGCGATGTTGAGGGCGTCCGGCGGCGGTTCGGCGGTGACGTATTCGCCGGATCCGGAACCGGAAGCGGCGATGAACATGGCGATCGCGACCAGCACGGTGATGGCCGTGTAGCCGATCCGTTCGTTTCTGGTCTCCCGGCTGGAGACGGGTGACGGGGCGAGGAGTGAGCTCAGGGGACTTGACATGGGAAGCACCATAACAAATACTGAGCTAACTCTCAATACTGAGTTGTTCCTCAATTCTTCTTTCCTGAGTTACCCCGAAAGGTCCACTCATCATGAAGTTCGTTCGTTTCCTCCTCACGACGATCCGTGGTTTCTTCACGATCCTCGGCATCGTCGCCGGTGTTGCCGCCATGGTCATCGCCTACTTCGTCATCACCGGTCCTCCGGGTACCGGCGGCGGCCATGGCCACGCCATGCTCGACCCGAAGGACGAGGTCCCGGTCGTGTTCGACATCGGTCTCGATCCGCTCGCCGGGGACGAAATCGGCCTGGTCTACCAGTCCTGGCTGTCGCCCCAGCAGGAGGCGGAGGAAGAGGAGGACGTTCCCTCCGGCGCACCGGAGCAGTTCCTCTCGACCGAGCCGTCCACCGACCGGGAGGAGCGCGAGTCTCGGGGTCACGGCACCCTCGCCTTCAACCGTGAGCTGAGTCGGGCCTATGTCCACATCGAGATCGCCAACATCGACCCGGATGACATCAACCTGGTACACATCCACTGCGGCCGCCCCGGCATGCTCGGCCCGATCATGGTGGACTTCGGGGCAACCGGTGACGTCTCCGAGTACTTCGCTGACGGCGTCCTCTCCTACGAGATCACCAACAAGGATGTCGCCGCCGCAACCGAGGGCGAGGGCATCGTCGGTGCGCTCACCGCCGGCTGCCCGATCATCCGGTCGATCCCCGGCGATCGGCACAGAACGATCGCCGGCATGGCCCACATCGCCGCCGAGGGCGAGCTGTATTTCAACCTCCACACCGTCCAGCAGACCTTCTACGGCGACATCCGCGGTCAGCTCCAACCCGTACCGCAGGACCAGATCGACGCCGCTGTCATCAACCTCCCGGCCGACCGCTGATCGCTCGGCCGGTCGCATCACGCACCCGACTCACTCTCGAAGGAGATCGATCAAACCATGGCCACTCCCCCGCTCCTACAGCTGAGCCACACGACAATGACGGTCACCGACCTCGACGTCATGCTGGACTTCTACTGCAACGTCCTCGGGTTCCACATCACCAACCGAGGCACCGCCGGTGAGGACTCGGACATGGCGTTCATCTCCCAGGACCCGTCCGAACACCACCAGATCGTGTTTGTCACCGGGCTCGATGCCGGTGAGCACCACTTCGTGATGGCCGACCATCTGGCATTCCGAACCGGTTCCCTGGACAACCTTCGGGCAGTCGCCGCCAAACTGGACGAGGCCGGCGTCGACGGGGTCATCCCCATCAATCACGGCAACGCCTGGGCGCTGTACTTCACCGACCCGGAGGGGAACGGCCTTGAGTGCTTCGTCGACTCCCCCTTCCACGTGGCCCAACCGTTCGCCGGTGGGCTCGACCTCTCGGCGAGCGACGACGAGGTGACGGCTGCAACGAAGGCCGAGATCGAAGAACTTCCGGAGTTCGCCCCGATGAGTGATTGGCGGGCCGCCTTCGAAGCCCGGCTGGCCGAAGGACGCTGAGCATGCAGATCGGCATCAACGGAACAAACACCCTGCTCAGCGCCGACCTCGACGCGCTGCGGGCCGACATCAACGCAGCGGAGGACGACGAGTTCGCCGCCTACTGGCTGGCCCAGTCCGGCAGCATCGATGCGCTGACCGTCTACGCCACCCACGGTGTTGGCGACAACTTGGGCACGGGCGTCACCGAGCTTGGCACCGCGGTGATCCCCACCTGGACGGTGCACCCCCACGCCGTGGCCGTACAGGCCCTGACCACAAACGCCGCGGTCGGCCACCGGCTTGTCCTCGGCCTGGGACTCTCGCATGAACCGACGGTGCAGGCTCGATGGAAACTCAACTGGGAGCGACCGGTCCGACAGATCCTGGACTTCCTCGACGTCCTGCAACCGCTCCTCACCGACGGGGCCGCTGAACACGACGGTTACTTCTGGAGTTACAGCGGGGAGATCCAACAGATCGGTCCGCCGCCAAAGGTCATGCTCGCCGCACTCGGTGAGCAGATGCTCCGCATCGCCGGTCGCCGGACGGATGGCACGGTTCTGTGGTGCGTCGGGCCGAAGACGATCGAGAATCACATCGCCCCCACCATCAACACGGCGGCCGCCGAGGCGGGCCGGCCCGATCCGGCGATCGTGTGCTCGCTCCCGGTGTGGGTCACAGACGATCCTCCAGCGGCGCGCGGCTTCCTCGACGCCGTCCTTGCGAGTTATGCGGAGTTGCCGAGCTACGCGGCGATGCTGGAGCGCGAAGGGGTCCAGGGGATGGGCGAGCTGGCCATCGTCGGTTCCGAGGCCGAGGTCACCGATCGGATCGGCAGGCTGGAACTGGCCGGTGCCACTCAGCTTTCTGCGGCGCCGGTCGGCGGCAATCCGGAGGAGATCGAACGAACCCGGTCGACACTGCGGTCGGCCAAGACCACGAGGGACGGCTGACATGGATCTCGGAATCAGTGGCCGCCGAGCGATCGTCTGTGCGTCGAGCCGAGGGCTCGGCTACGCCTGCGCCGATGCACTCGCCCGGGAGGGTGTCGACGTGTGGATCAACGGCCGCGACGCCGACGCGCTGCACCACGCCGCTGAGGAGTTGCGGCGACACGGCCGTACGGTCACTGCGGTCGCCGGTGACATTGCGGCCGACGACACACGGGCCGCGCTGCTGGAGTCCTGCCCCGAGCCGGACATCCTGGTCAACAACAACGGCGGCCCGCCACCGGGTCGGTTCCAGGACTGGGGCCGGGACGAGTGGCTGGCCGCGCTTGACGCGAACATGCTGGCGCCAACGTTCATGATCCGGGCCGTCCTCGATGGCATGGTCGAGCGCCGATTCGGACGAGTTGTGAACATAACCTCGGCGATGGTGAAGACACCGCTGTCACCGATGGGTCTGTCGACGGGTGCCAGAACAGGTCTCACCTCACTCACCAAGGCGCTGTCGAAGGACGTGGCCTCCGCAAACGTCACGCTCAACAACCTGCTGCCGGAACGGTTCGACACCGAACGGCAGCGCCAGATGGCCGAACTGCACTCGGCCATCGGCGGGATCTCCCTCGAGGAGGCCTATGACAAGATGCGCCAATCGATCGCCGCAAACCGCCTCGGCACGCCGCAGGAGTTCGGTGACGCCTGCGCCTTCCTGTGCAGCGCCCAGGCCGGCTACATCAGCGGCCAGAACCTGCAATTGGACGGCGGGAGCTACGGAGGTCTGCTGTGAGCAGTAGTGAAGCAAGCGGTAACGAAACAAGCAGTAATGAAAGAAGTAGTAGTGAAATGAGCCGGGCCAACACCGGACGGCCCGAGATGATCGAGGTTGACGTGTTGATCGTCGGCGCAGGACCGGTGGGCCTCCTCGGTGGCGTCCTGGCGGCCGAGCACGGCCTCCGCTCCCTCGTCGTCGAGCGGCGGGACGGACCGCAACGGTCCCCGGCCGCCCATGTCGTGAACGCCAGAACATTCGAGATCTGCCGCCAGGCCGGCCTCGACATGACCCGGATCGCCGACGCCTGCCAGGACCCGAAGGAGGCCGGCCACGTCAACTTCCTGACCAGCCTCAGCGGCCACCTCGTCGGGCGGATGCCGTTCGAGCGGCAGGGCGACGAGAACCTCGCCGTCACGCCGACCCCACTGCGGAACCTCTCGCAGCACCGGTTCGAACCGATCCTGGCCGAGGAGCTTCGGTCACGACCAGGCGCCGAACTCCGGTACGGCCACCGGTGGGAGACGTCGCAACAAGACGCCGACGGCGTGACCTCGACCGTCACGGACCTCGAGCGCGGCTCGACCATCACGGTCCGGAGCGGCTTTGTCATCGGTTGTGACGGGGCAGGCAGCCGCGTTCGCAAATTGCTCGACATCGAGATGGCGGGTCCACCCCTCATCCAGTGCACGTTGGCGATCAACTTCGCAGCCGATCTTCGGGAGCTCACGGCGGACCGGCCGGGTGTCCTCCACTTCATCCTCGACCCTGCAGCCGATGGTGTCTTCGTACAGCACGACGTGGCCAAGGACTGGGTGTTCATGCACGGCATCGACCCGTCGACGGAGTCCGTCGACGACTACGACGACGCCCGCTGCCTCGAGATCATCCGTAGTGCCATCGGTAAGGACGTTGACGCAACGATCCTGGGCCGAGGGACGTGGTGGATGAGCGCCCAGACCGCACTATCGATGGGTGACGGCCGCATCTGCCTCGCCGGTGATTCGGCCCACCGCTTCCCGCCCACCGGTGGACTGGGGCTCAACAGCGGCGTTGCCGACATCCACGGGTTGCTGTGGCGGATCGGCGCCGTCAGGGCCGGCTGGGCCGACCAGAAGCTGCTCCGCAGTTATGAGCAGGAGCGGCTTCCGGTCGCCCGGCACAACTCCGATCAGTCGCTGATGAACGCGATGAAGATGCTCCACCTTGCCGAGGCGCTCGGCCTCGATGTGGAACCGACAACCGAACAACTGCTACGTGCCGTTGCGGATGAGACCCGGACGGCGGCCATCGCCGAAGCCGTCGAGCTGCAGGAGGAGCACTTCGATCTGGTTGGCCTACAGCTCGGCTACCTCTACGAGGATGGTGCCGTGGTCGCCGAGGAAGGTGGTGACGAGCCCGTCAACCCTCGCCGATACGTGCCGTCGGCCCGACCGGGCGCCCGGCTTCCCCACGCCTGGCTCGACAACATCGGCGGACGGTCGACACTTGACCTGATAGACGTGTCCCGGCCGACGCTGGTGTCGTTCGGCAATCACGACGCCTGGGCTGCGGCTGCGGCAGGCGAGGTGCCCATCAGTCATGTCCGTGTGGGCGACAATACGCCGGGAGCCCCGGGGTGGCGTGTGTGCTGCGAGGTGGAGCCGACGGGTGCCCTGCTGGTTCGGCCCGACCAGCACGTAGCGTTCCGGGCGGCCGACATCGGCGCCGCCGGCGGACTTCCCGATGCCCTTCTTACGATCGCGGGGCAAACGATCGCGGGGCGCGACTGATGGCGGTCAACGTCGCTCGTTATAAAACCGGCGACCACATCGGCTGGGGTGTGGTCGATGCGGACACCCTGCACCCGGTCATCGGCGAGTACCAGACGACCGCGAGTTTCGTCACCGGCGCTGCACCAGCCGTCCTGCGGGGTGACCACGCAACAACCGAGCCGGTGAAGATCGATGACGTGACGATCCTCTGCCCGATAACGACCAACCAGCAGTTCCTGTGCCAGGCGGTCAACTACCGCAGCCACATGGCGGAATCGGGCCTCGATCCGGACTCGAGCCCGTTCAACGTCTTCTTCCGCAAAGCGTCGTCCTGTCTCGCGGCGGCCGATGCCGACATCGTCGTTCCCGATCACGTCGAGTTCTGTGACTACGAGGTCGAGATCGGCCTGGTGCTCCGTCAGGCGGTCACGGGCGCCACCACTATTTCCGCGGCCGACCTGATCGACCACGTCGCCGGTCTGGTGGTTGTCAACGACGTGAGCGCCCGGGACGTGCAGTTGGCCGAGGGCCAGTTCTACAAAGGCAAGAGCTATCGAACGTTCGGGCCGGTCGGGCCGTGGTTGACCCTCGTCGACGCCGACGATCTGGCCAGGTTCGATCAGCTGCGCCTCCGCCTGTCGGTCAATGGGGAGGTCAGGCAGGACGGCTCGGCGTCCGAGATGCTTCACACACCGGCGCCGTCCCTCACCGAACTGTCGTCGGTCCAGGACTGGGGTCCCGGCGACCTCCTGGCCACCGGCACCCCCGGGGGCTGCGCGCTCCAGGCGCCTCCGAAGCCGTTGGCGTCGATCGTGCAGCTGGTTTCGCCGCGGCGGCGGGCGGCGCTCCTTCGGAAGTCGGCGGCCCGCACTACCCGCCGCCTCGTACCCGGCGACCTCATCACGGCCACCGTCAGCACCGAGGACGGCACCGTCGACCTCGGCGAGCAGCGGACGACGGTCGTCGCCACACTGCGTTGACGTCCGGGCCATGAGGTCGTCCTCAGCACTGAGTTCACCGGTGATACGGTGCTCCTCAATGACCGGCCAGGACGCCACCCCAACCCGTACCCGCGGTTTCAAGAAGAAGGAGCGCACCAGGCGGCAGCTCATCGAAGCCGCCGTCGAGGAGATCGCTGTCGCCGGCGAGGCGTTCACCATCCTCGACGTGACCAAGCGCGCCGAGGTGTCGAACGGGACCTTCTACAACTACTTCGACGATCGCAGTGCGCTGATCGGTGCCATCGTCAGCGAGGTCGTGACCTCGTTCACCGACATCAGCGACGAGCTGGTGGCGCTCGACGATCCGGTCAACAGGTTCGCCACAGTAACGGCGCTCCTCTTTGAGCAGAGCGCAACAAATCCTCAGCTGGCCACCGTCCTCCTCCGTCTCCAGTCGATCACCGCTCAGTCCAACACGTCGCCACGCGACCCTTTTCATCACCTCCGCAACGACCTGGCGGAGGCAGCGGAGCGGAAGCGGCTCACCCAGGAGCCAACCGACGCTGCGGTTGACCTCGTCACCGGCATGCTCTTGCGAGCCGTACATCGGATCACGACGGGCGGCGCAACCGAAAACTACCGCCGGGAGGTGATCAGCCTCCTGCTGACGAGCCTCGGACTCGACGAGGGCGAGGCGGAAACGACCGCCGCCGATGCGGTGGCCACCGCGTCGGAGTTGGACCGCGCCTACCGGGCGAGGGAAACCACCTAGTCCGGAGTCGTTTCGACCTGAGTCTCGGGGTCCACCGGAGATCTAGCCCGTTCCAACCAGAACAGCTGTCGTGCCCGGCTGTCCTCGGGGCTTCGGAACTTGCACGTGTCGCAGTAGGCGGGCTCGTCCGGGCCGGCTGGGAAGTGTTCCAGGTAGGCGCGGTAGCCGTCGTCCACCTCGGTCTCGGGCTGGACGCCGGCCTGGGTATCAGCCCCGGGGCCGGGCTTGGCCGACTCATCGATGACGCCGGTGTAGGCGAGGCAGCAGCCTCC
>JBCCGJ010000109.1:0-16416 GCA_039029335.1 Actinomycetota bacterium
CTCGACGTACCCGACCACGACTCGGTGGCCGAGGCCCATCGGGAGGAGATGGAACGCATCGCCGAGCATGCCGACATGCTGCTGTGGGTGACGGACCCGGAGAAGTATGCGGACAAAGCTATGCACGACTACCTGGCCAGGCTGTCCGGTCATGGGTCGGTCACCGCAATGGTCCTGAACAAGACAGACCAGCTCGCCCCCGAGGATGCGGACCGGTGTTTGGCCGACCTCGGCCGCCTCCTGACCAAAGCCGGCCTCGCAAAGGTCCCGGTGATCGGCATGTCGGCCGCCGACGGCGACGGAACGGACCAGCTCACGGGGCTGCTGACCGACACCGTCGAACGTCGACAGGCCATGGTCGATCGGTTGACCGCCGACACGGCGCTTGCGGCAACCGAGCTGCTGCAGCAGCTCGGCCCCGGATCGGACCGACGGGAGGTCCCGAAAGACGTTGAACGGACGTTGGCGGCGGAACTGGTCGGGGCGTCCGGGCTGGCCACGGTGACCGACGCCGTTGCCAGAGGTCATCGCCGCGATGCGGCCAGCAAGGTCGGGTGGCCGTTCACCAGGTGGGCTCGCCGGCTCAGGCCCCACCCACTCGGTCGATTTCACCTCGGCCAGGGATCCGCGGGACGCGCCTCCCTGCCCGCCCCCTCCGGCGCCCAGGTGGCCCGGGTCACCGGGGCGGTCCGTGACACGACCCGAGCCGTCAGCCGAGACCTGACGGACCCGTGGCCGGATCTGCTGGTCGCCGCAGGCACGCCGGACTCCGCCGTGCTTAATGACCGAATCGACGTTGCGGTCGCCGACGCGGCCAGGATCGGACGGGGAAACAGTCCCCGCTGGTGGCAGCTCGTGAACCTGGTCCAGCTGCTTCTGGCTGCCGCCGTGGTTGTCGGGGTGGTCTGGCTCGGCCTGTTGGCCGTCGCGGCCTACCTGCGGATCCCGGAACCGCCCACACCGGACTACCGGGGGGTACCGATTCCGACCGGGTTGCTGCTCATCGGGGTGGCCGTCGGGCTTGTCCTGGCGTTTGTCGCCGGGCGGTCGGCCAGGATCGGTGGACGCCGCCGGGCCGCTGCGGTGACCAGACGAGCGGAACGCGCCGTCTCCGAGGTGGCGGACGAGCTGATCATCACCCCGCTCAATCAAGAGCTGACCAACCGGCAGGACCTCCATCGCCTGCTGGTCACCGCAGGAGGTACGCCGTGAGCGGCGCTGGAAACCAGGAGGAGAACGGCGGGCAGGCCCCGGAGACGCCGGCCGCCGGCGGCGCAGAGGCGAGCGACGCGCCGCTGCGGTATCTCAGCCCGGCATGGATCGAGCGGGCGGACACGCTCCTGAACGGCCTGCAACCGCTCGATGAAGCCGTTGTGGTTTCCATGGTGGTCACCGGCGGGCCGGATGGTGACCGGTCGTACCAGCTGGTGCTGGGGCCGGACCGGGTCGCCATGGCGGCCGATCGGACCGACGGCGGGGTGGAGATGACGATGACCTGGGACGTTGCGGTTTCCATCGCCAACGGCGAGGCGAGTGCCCAGCGGGCGTTCCTCGACGGTCGGCTGCAGCTCGGCGGTGATCCGGCCGTGCTCCTCGGCCACCAAAAGGCCCTGGCGGCGATCGACGACCGCCTGCAGCCGCTGCGGGAAGTCACCGATTACGGCTGAGTTACCTGCGGCCGGCCGTTTGTGTTGTGTCACATTTCTTGGAGCACACACGCCTGAGAAGAGTTCTGCTGTCATCCCGGCCGCGAGAAACTAGCGTGAAGGTATGCCGGAGATGCCAGAGGTGCAGGCCCACGCAGAACGACTGACCGACGCGTTCGCCGGTCGGGAGCTGGCCAAGTTCGAGCTCCTCAACTTCGCAGCGCTGAAAACCTTCAACCCGGCGGCCGACGCTGCGGTGGGGCATCGGGTCACCGAGGTGACCAGGCGGGCGAAGTACCTCCTCATCCACTTCGACAACGGCCAGACCCACGTGGTGCATCTCATGCAGGGCGGACGGCTCCGCCCCGACCCGAAACGAACCAGAAAACCAAAACTGGGGCTGGCCCGCTGGGTGTTCGCCGCAGCCGAGGGCGGCGCGGACGGTGCCCAGGAGGAGGAAGCCTGGATGCTCACCGAGGCCGGCACCGAACGCAAGGCCGGCGTGTGGGCTGTCGACGGGGACCCGATCGAGCAGGATCCGCTCCTCGGGCTCGGCCCCGAGGCCGACGATCTCAGCCGGGACCGGCTCGGCGAAATCCTGACCGCCAACTCAAGACGGCTCCACGGGCTGCTGCGGGAGCAGCGGACGATCGCCGGGCTCGGCCGGATGCTGGCGAACGAGATCTGCTTCGAGGCCGGACTCTCACCGTTCGCCAACGCGGCAAAGCTGACCGACGACCAGGTCGACCAACTTCACTCCGCAATGGGTGACGTGATCGCCAGAGCCACCGATCACGAGCGGACCCTTGACGACATCGGCAAGAGCATCGACCGGCCGTCCAAGGTGCACAACCGAAGCGGTGAACCGTGCCTGGACTGCGATGACACCATCCGCACGGTCGAGTATCGCAAGTACACCGTGTACTACTGCCCCACAAAACAGACCGACGGCAAGCTCCTCGCCGACAACACAACAAGCAAGTTCCTCAAGTAACCGCCGCCGGGGACCTGCCGGCGGCGGCCCCGACGGCAGGTGCGCCCGATCCGACTACCGGGCCTTGAAGGTGTCGAGGATCTTGATCAGGGTGTCCTCGTCGTTCTGGGTGTCGACGTTGTCGAACTGGACCTCCACCAGGATTTCGACGGAGAACTCCTCGTCGGTCGCCCCGACAACAACGGCCCGGACGTCACCGCCCGCACAGTTCTCGTAGTGGTCTATCCACCCGGTGTAGAGGGGATCGCTGTACGGCTCGCTACTGATGAGCACGCAGTCCGTTGAGGCGTTTGTCTCGTACATCGGCTGACGCCAGTCGGCCGGGCCCGACGCATCGGTCACGGTCATCTTCAGCCCGTCGGCGTCCCAGGAGGTCAGGTAGGCGTCGACATCGGGAGCGATGGTCAGCGCAGCACCGCCGCCGGACGGTTCACTCTGAACGTCCTCCCAGTCGATCGGCACCTCAACCTTCAGCCGGTCCGTCGCATCGACGATCTCGATGTAGTCGCCGGGGTAGTCGGCGCCGTTCGAACCGTCGGTCGTGTCACCGTCGTCGGCGGCCAGGACCTCGTCAACCAGTCGGACGATGTCGGACGCCGTCGATTCGGCGGCCGCATCAAGGGTGCCCTGGGAATAGCCGCAGGGGCCGAGGAGGTAGTCGTTCAGCAGGCTGTCGATCTCCGCAAGTGTGTTGAACGACTGCCCCAACTCCGGAAAGGCGCTACTGGCCTCAAAGACATCGAGGTCGTAGAAGAAGTCCGCGATCGCCTCATCGATGACGGTGAAGTGCTCCCGGGCAAGGAGGGCCGGTGCCGCAAGCTCGTCGTTCGGGGCTGCGGCGATGGCGTCATCAAGCCGCGAGTCGATCAACCCGAACAGGGTGCTGACCTCCGCCGGCCGGTCCCGGTCGATGTGCGAGAAGGCCACCGAGGCGACCCAGTAGTCGGCACTGGCCTCGCAGAATGCGGCATCCTGGCCGTCCTCGCCGGTCCGGGCATCGTCCGACGGTGACGGGTCGACGATCGGGGCGGCCACCGGTGCCGGGGCGTCGGGATCATCTTGATCGGGAGACGCAGGGGCGACGGTGGTTGTGGTGTCCTCGCCGTCGACCACGTCCGATGAACCGAGGGTAACGACCTCCTCCGCCTCCCCGAGTTCGACCGAACAGGCGCTGGTGGCCAGCGTTATGCCGAGGATGAGCGGGAGTAATGAGCGGGGGCGGGGCCTGGTGAACATCGGGGTCTCCTTCGAGTAGCTTTCGTCTGCTCTCAGGTTCGACGGAGGCCCTTGGATCGAGTTTGGAGACAACTTGGACCGTCGGCGGGCAGATCCAATCGTCGGCCAACGTCCCCCGATCAGGCTGTTCTCAGCAGTGATCAACAGACGATTGGAGTACGCAATGCCCAACTGGAGTAAAGCCATCAACAAGAAGTGCAAGGATCAACTGGGCGGCGAGACCACAACCGCAGGGGCGTTTCTGCACCCGGCCGGCACGGTTGCGAAGACCGTCGGCTATTCGGCCTTGGGTGGTCTGGTCGGTGCCGGCCTCGGTGTTTCGGTCGGTGAGCAACTGGCCAAGCGGCGGCGGGCCGAAAATCAGGAAGCGGGAGACGCCGGCATCGCCGCAGATTTCCCGGGTGAGAACGTGGTCCTCGGCCTGACCGAAACCCGTCTGGTTGTGTTCTCCCACAGCACGATGATGGGGAAACCCAAGAATCTGATCGCCGACTACCCGCTGGACGACATCGCCGCGATGGACATCCACGCTGCAAAGGCGCTGCACAAGAAGGTTCGGCTCTTCTTCACCGACGAGTCCGCGGTTGATTTCGATGCGCCGAAGGCCTCCCAGGTCGATGACTTCTGCGTGGCGCTGAACGCATCGCTGCAGTAGCCGTGGGCCCTGGCCCGCCCCGTTCAGTGGTGGGCCAGGAGCTCGCGAGCGGTTATGACATCAAGCACATCGGTGTCGTCCGGGTAGGACAACACCAGCGCGCGGAGTTGGGCCGCCCGATCCCCGACGTCCGCACCGAGTCGGCCAGTGTGGTCGATCCGGTCCCGCAGCGCTCGGACCCGAAGCGGTACCGCACCCTGGCCGTCGGCGATCTCCGCAGCTCGGTCGAACCCGTCAAGACAGCGCAGGCTGCCGGTATCACTCCTGGCAAGAATGTGTGCCCGAATCCGATGGAACTCGGCATCCCACCAGGGCGAGTGGTGTGCCGAGTCCTGGCCGAGGAGCTCATCGATCAGCGAGCGGCCGGCGTCGTGGTCGCCCAGGCGGGACATCGTATCCGCGTACACCGCATCAAGCGGATAGCAATACGCCCCCCAGAGCCGGCGCCAGTCGCCGGCCGCATCGGTCATGAGCTTCGCGCCTCCGTCCAGATCGCCGCATTCCGCTCTGACCGCGCCTTGGTATCCCTTGGCGAACCCCATGGCCTCCGGAGGGATCGAACCTTCGGCGACCAGCTCTTCCAGCGTTGCTGTGAGGGACATGACGGCGTCGAGGTCACGATTGAGCAGGGCGATGACCAGCGGTCCGAAGGCGCCCTCCAGCACGGAGTAGCCGTGATCGGTCAGCGACGTTGCCAGCCCGACATGCTCGATCGCCTCCTCCGGGCTGCCGAGCAACCACTCGGTCAACGCGCCGATCCCGTGCATACAGACCCCGGGGTCGTGGCCGCCGTAGCTGTAGGTCAGGTGATGGTGTCGGCCGTGGTCGTAGATCTCGTCGACCTGCTGCGTGTGCCAACGGGACGCTGCGAAGTCCCCGTCGAGCACCAGGGATGACCATTGGACGTGATGCGCTTCGATGAGCAGCGGCTCGTCGCCCATGGTGGTGGCCAAGTCATACAGCCGGTCCGCATGGTCGCTTCTCGACTGTCGTTGATCGTTAATCGTGTCGTGGTACCAGCATCCCCACAGCGCGCTGTAGTACTGCTCACCCGCGAGTACGTCCGGACCGTAGGCCAGTATCTCTCGATACGTCGTCCCTGCCGCATCGGAACCCGGCCCGAGCAACTGGGACTCCGCGACGCCTCGGAGCAGCAACAGCTCGATCCGGGCTGCTGTCCAGTCAGAAGCGTCACCGTCACGGTCTGTCAGTGCCAGGCCAAGGGTGACACAGTCCAGCGCCTCATGGAGCGCTCGGGTTTCGGTGGCCCGCCTGGCGGCGATCTGCCACCAGTGCACGGCACGCTCGGACTTCGTTGCGGCCTGCCATTGCTGAGCGAGGAGCACCGGGTCCACGATGGATCTGTCCGACCATTCGTTCTCCAGGACCGATGCGATGCGGGCGTGCAGGGACCAGCGCTCCTCTCGGAGCAGCGACTGATAGGCGGTGTCGCGAATCAGGGCGTGCCGGAACCGGTACGTGGCCGTCGAGCTCTCGCCCCGCCTGACCAGAATTCCCGCTGAGACGAGCGAATCCAGCTCCTGATCCACCTGGTCGAGCGATGCGGAGCCGACGGCGGCCAGAAGGCTGCGGTTGACCGAGTGGCCGATCGCTGCGGCGACCTGGGCCAAGGACCGGCCGTCCGGTGAACG
The DNA here is from genome assembly GCA_039029335.1 of Actinomycetota bacterium. Lineage (GTDB taxonomy): Bacteria > Actinomycetota > Acidimicrobiia > Acidimicrobiales > SZUA-35 > JAHELU01. The sequence continues at coordinate 6,184 of JBCCGJ010000109.1, forward strand.
ATCGAGCCGCGCCATCAGGGAGTCGTGCAGCGTCATGGGGACCGGGAACCGATGGGCTGCGGTGGGATCCGGCGGCAGTGCAGCCACCCGCTCGTCCCGGGCGTGATACTGCTCGACCACCGCTTTGGTGATCTCCTCCACAAAGAGTGGAATACCGTCCGACTTCCGGACGATCTCCGTTTCGACGGCTGCAGGCAGGATGTGCTCCCCGGCCAGGTGCCTGGCGATCGACAGGCACTCCGACCGGGCGATTGGACTGAGCCGGAGCGTGGTGCAGTTCGCCGTTGTCTCCGCTTCGGACCACGCACCGCGCCGATGGGTGACGATAAGCAGCAGCTGCTGAGACGCCGAGCGGTCGATCAAACGGTCCAGCAGCGAGCGCGTGCTGGCATCGATCCAGTGGGTGTCCTCCACCACACAGACCAGAGGGCCCGTCGAGCGACCGTCGCTCCGGGCTGCGTCGATGACCTCGACGGCAGCGTCAAGAAGACGCTCGTGACGTTCCTGAGGGTCCGGCACTCGCTCAACGAGGGACGCGTCCTCCTCGTTTTCCGCCAACGATCCAAGCAGCCGCAACGCCGAGCCGATCGGTGATCGATCGGCCAGCGTGCTGAGCTTCTCACGGAGGACATCAGCTCGGTCCAGCTCCTCACACCCGGCAAGGTCAAGAACGTGGTCCACGATCGGCTGCAACGCAGAGCTTGTGTGCAACGGTGAACAGGAGAACTGCAACACCGACAGGTCTGCGTCGGTTCCCTGCAGGTTGGACAGCAGTTCAGCAATGATGCGTGACTTCCCAACCCCGGCCTCGCCGGAGAGGAAAACGACCTGCCCGTCGCCTTCGGAGGCAAGGTCGAAGCGACGTCGGAGCAGCGCCAGTTCCTCGCTCCGACCGACCAACGGCGAGAGCCCGTCCCCGTCCGGAGGTGGAAGTCGGCCGGCGGTCCGGCGCACCGCCACCACCCGTGCTGCGCCACCGTCGGTTTCGTCGAATCGGAAGCGGTGGCGGGTGACCGAACGGGTTTCTGCCGTGGTCAGTACCTCCCCCGCTGCGGCACGATCGCACAGGCTACGGGCGACGCTGACCGCCTCTCCAACCAGATCGACGGTCCCGGTCTCAGCCGCGTCGGCATGTGGCTCCACGATGACCGTCCCGGTCGCAATGCCGAGCTTCGCTCCCCCGTCGGTCCGCTCTGCGATATAAAGGCCGGCGCGGACCGCTCGCTCGGCATCGTCTTCATTGGCCGCCGGGTAACCGAAGTATGCGATCATTTCGCCGCCGTCCAGCCGATGCACCCGACCGCCGAGTCGGGTGATCACCTCCTGCCAGATCGGCCCCTGCTGCTGGGCGGCCAACCGCAGATCCTCCGGGTCCGACCGAGCACCCGTGTTCGAAACACCAACCGCAGTAAGGATCGTGAGTTGCCGCCGTTCGACGTGCGCCGGGTCGATCCGATCGGATGCGCGGTTTCGATCCGTCCCGGGACCGGGCGCAGCGACGACCTCCGGTTCTGGTGCCAGATTTGTCGGCACCGACGCTGTCGCCTGTAATCCCGCTGGTTGGGCGAATGGTCCGTCCTCGGCCAGAATGCGAGCCTCCAGCTCCCGAATGGTTGGTCCCGGCTCGATGCCCATCTCGTCGACAAGTCGGCTGCGGTGCTCCTGATAGGAACGCAGCGCTTCTGCGCTTCGCCCGGTTAATGCGAGCGCCGCCATATGAGCCTGTCGAAGTGCGTCGCGGAGCGGGTGGGCCTCGACCAGGGCACTGACCCGAGGCAGGATGCGGGCCGCCTGGCCGAGCTGCAGGCCAACCTCGAATCGTCGCTCCTCGGTGCTGAGCACCAGCTCGGTCAGCCGACGTATCTCGGGTTGGGCAAACTCGGCGTACGCCATGTCCGCCAGCGGCTCGCCACGGACCAGCAGCAACGCCTGGTCGAGTTGCTCGGCAACCACAGTTGGGTCGACCTCGTCACCCGCTCGATCCACCAGGTTCTCGAATCGGTCGACATCAACGGAGATGTCGACCGTCTGACCGGCATGCGTCTGGTTGGAAAGGTTGAGGGAATACCCGCTGTCCTCGCTGACCACCAGCGTCCGGGGATCGTCGACGTGTTCGCCAAGCGTTCGACGGATGTTGGAGACGTAGGACCGGATGCTGGTCGCCGGCTTGCCGGGCGGGTCGGCCTCCCACAGCGCGTCGACGATGCGGTCGAGGGAGACGACCGAACGGTCGGTCAGTAGCAGAGCCAGAAGGAGGCGTTCCTTTCTGGTGCCGAGCGGCTTGGCACGGCCGTTTGCCAAGACCTCCAACGGGCCGAGCAGCCCGAACTGCAATCCGACGATGATCCCTCCGATCGCCCGTCCAACTTCTGGGGAAGAGTAGCGGCCTGGCGCTCCCGCCGGTACTTCCGATTCGCACCGGATGATCTACGGCTGCTGCCAGATCGAGAGTCGACCACGCTCCGATTCGATTGTCCGGGCTCGGACGAACCCCGCCGCCCGGGCAACACCGACTGAGGCTGCGTTCGCCGTGTCGATCTTCAGCGTTGGTGTCAGCTCGGGATCGATACGGTGGAGATACTCAACCCCCAGCGTCACCGCCGTCGCCGCATAGCCGCGACCGCGCCATGGGGCGAACACCGCGTAGGACAGGTTGGCCTCGTTGAGTTCGAGGTCCAGGTCCGCCAGGTTGATGTCGAGATTGCCAACCAGCGGCCGGCTGGTCTCGGCATCAGCAGCCGTCGGATAGATCCCGAAGTGACGCCGCAAGCCGTCCGCTCCCCAGCATCGGCGGAGGTTGGAGATGTGATTCCGGACCCGTTCAATCGCCGCCGTCCCACCGGTCAGCCACCGCTGGATCTCGTGGTCCTCACCATCGAGCTGGGCCGCCGCGTCCTCAAGCGAGGGCGGCCGGAGCAGTATCCGGCCGTCGTTCAGCACCATCTCCGCCGTCGAAACGACGGCATCGGGGAGCTGGTCGAGACGGGATTGGGCGTACGCCGGCTCAACAACCCATCCGTTGAGCGCCTCCCAGGCGTGGGCTGCAGCCTCCGCCGCAGCCTGTCGGCGACCCGACAACACCGCCGTGCCCAGGTTCGACAGATCGAGATCGCAGATGTCCACCCTGGTCTCGTCCCAGTCGAGAAGTCCCACTCGACCGGAGTCGGTGAGGCGGACGTTGCCCGCGTGTACGTCGCCGTGGATGACCGACCGGTGGGCCTCCAGGTAGGGGTCGAAGTGCGGGAGGCACCGTTCGATCACCTCGAGCGGTGTTCTATCGAGGTCGGCGTCGACGCTCCGCCGGGCGACCGACAGATCCAGCACGCTCGCCGTGCCCGGTCGTTGCCCGTATCGGCGGAACCGCCGGTGGATCCGTCGAAGCTCAGCCGCGACCAGCCGCCAGTCATCCTCGGTCGATGGCTCCCGGCCGTCCAGCCACGTCACCACGTTCCAGCCGTCGACGTGCAGCGCCCCGTCGACTGCCGGCATCGGGACCGGCACACGGAATCCGGCCCGGTCGAGGTCGATCAGGAGTTGCAGCTCCCACTCCAGCGACGGGATCGATCGTTTCGTACGGCGGATGGCGACGGCTCGACCGGCGAGTTCACCCCGCCAGACCGATGAGCGGGCCCCGTCGGACACCGCCTCGACAACCAGCAGCCCCGGCCACCGTTCGGTCGGAACGGGAACCGGGGCTGCAGTCATGACCGCGTTTGTGACGATCGGCCGTGAGTGCCGGGCCCGCTGCCGAGCCGGCGCAGGCGACCGGTCAGATCAAACCGAGCTCGGCGACGGTGTCCCGCTCGGCCACCAGTTCGGCGGCGGAGGCGTCGATCTTGCCACGGCTGAAGTCGTCGATGTCCAGACCCTGGACGATGGTGTACCCGCCACCCGAGGTGGTGCAGGGGAAGCTGGAGATGATGCCCTCCGGGACCCCGTAGGAGCCGTCCGACGGAACGGACATGGACACCCAGTCACCGTCCGGAGTGCCGAGGGCCCAGTCGTGCATGTGATCGATCGCGGCGTTGGCCGCCGACGCGGCGGACGAGGCGCCCCGGGCGTCGATGATGGCCGCGCCGCGCTTGGCGACGGTGGGAATGAAGTCGTTCTCCAGCCAGGCCTGATCGCTCACCAGCTCGGCGGCGTTCTGCCCGTCCACTTCGCAGTGGAAGAGGTCCGGGTACTGGGTGGTGGAGTGGTTGCCCCAGATGGTCATCTTCGTGATGTCGGTGATGGGCTTGCCGACCTTGGCCCCCAGCTGGCTCATGGCCCGGTTGTGGTCCAACCGGGTCATGGCGTTGAACTGGCGGGGGTCCACGTCCGGTGCGGCGGACATGGCGATCAGGGCATTGGTGTTGGCCGGGTTGCCGACGACAAGGACCTTGATGTCCTTGGCAGCCGAGTCGTTGATGGCCTTCCCCTGAGGGCCGAAGATGCCACCGTTGGCCTCCAGCAGATCGGCCCGCTCCATACCCTGCTTGCGGGGCATTGCGCCGACCAGCAGGGCGTACTGGGAATCACCGAACGCAACGTTTGCATCGTCGGTCTTGACCATGTCGGCGAGGAGCGGGAAGGCGCAGTCGTCCAGCTCCATCGCAACACCGTCCAGGGCGCCGAGGGCCGGGGTGATCTCCAGCATCTGGAGGATGACCGGCTGATCCGGTCCGAGCAGCTCGCCTGCGGCGATACGGAACAGCAGGCTGTAACCGATCTGACCGGCGGCTCCGGTTACGGTTACTCGAACGGGGGACTTGCTCACGACGTGCTCTCCTTGAGAGATCCGGATCGGTCAGACGGCGCAACGGTGCAGCCGTGCCGATGGCAGGTCTGCGACCGGCCCGCCTGGCATGCTACCCGCTGCATGCCCCAACGCTTCAGGCCGAGACGTCGGTCCGGGTGTTGCCGATCCACGCCCGGTGGAGGTCGCTGTAGACGCCACCTGCCGCGACCAGCTCGTCGTGCGGACCGGCCTCGACAAGTCGACCACCATCGAAGACCATCACCAGGTCCGCGGCCTCCGCGGTGGCCAGGCGGTGGGCCACGCTGACCAGCGTCCGTCCCTCGGCGAGCCTGCGCAGCGCGTGGGTCAGCGCCTGATCAGTCTCCGGGTCGACCGCGGAGGTGGCCTCGTCGAGGACCAGCAGACCGGGGTCGGCCAACTGGGCTCTTGCAAGGGCGACGAGCTGCCGCTCCCCGACAGACAGATTCTCTCCCCGTTCACCGACGGCGGTGTTGAGACCGTCCGGGAGCTTCGCCAACCACCAGCCCAGATCGAGGGCCTCGAATGCGGCGACGATCTGTTCCTCGGTGGCCGAGACCGCGCCGAAGCCGACGTTCTCCGCCACGGTTGCGTCGAACAGGAATCCATCCTGGGGGACCATGCGCACCGAGCGCATCCTGGCCTCCGGTGCGACCTGCCGCAGATCGGTGTCGTTCAGCAGAATGCGACCGCCGGTCGGATCGGCGAGTCGACAGAGGAGTTTGGCGAACGTGGTCTTCCCCGAGCCGGTCTGACCGACCACCGCCACCTTGGTCCCGGCCGGAATGGTGATGGAGACGTCGTCCAGGACAAGGGAGGGAGAGTCCCGGTAGGCGAAGTCGACCTCGTCCGACCGAATCGTGATCGGGCCGGACTCCAGGCCGAGTCCGGGGTCCGGTTCGACGATGTCGATCGGATGGTCGAGCAGGTTGAGGATCTTCCGCCACCCGGCCACCGCGGTCTGGGTCTGATCCATCGTCTCGGCGATGTCGGAGATCGGGCCGTAGAGCATGGTGGTCAGGAACAGGCAGGCGATCAGGGCGCCCGGCTCGATCCCCCAGGCCTCCCGCTGCCACAGTCCGGCGGCCAACACGCCGATCAGGGCGACGGCGCCGAAGAAGTCCCCGACGACAAACACCCCGGCCATGTAGCGGTTGGTGACCATACGTGCCTCATAGCGGCGATCGATGGCGGTCTGCAGATCCTGGCGGGCCCGGTCCTGGGAGCCGTAGGCCCGGATGGCCGCCGCCCCCATGACCGACTCCGAGAAGGTGGCCAGCATCTCCCCCACCCTGGTCCGGAACACGTCGTAGGCCGCAATCTGCCGTTTCTGCAGCCAGTTGAGGGCCGGCACAACCGGCAGATAGGCCAGGATCACCACGATCATCAGCTGCCACGAGTAGAAGGCCAGCACCGCAAGAATGCCCAGGATCAACGCCGGGTTGATCGTCCAGGAGTACAGGCCCCACTGGGCGAAGCGGGCCAGGGCCTCGGCATCGCTGGTGACCCGCCCGACAAGCACCCCCCGCTTCGTGTCGTTGTGGTCCGCGACCGACAATCGGTGAATGTGGTCGAAGACCCGGGACCGGAGGCCGGCGATGGCCTGTTCGGCCCGTTCGACGAGCCGGCGCTGGGTTCGCCAACCGACGATGGCCGCCGCAACGATGACCAGCACGGCAACAACGGCATTGGTGACGATCGAGTCGATGTCGATGCTGCCGTCGGCCAGAGTCTCGGCGTCAAGGGCCCGCTGGATGATGACCGGGATCGTCAACCGTCCGACCGCCACCGCCAGGCCCATGAAGATGGTGGCGATGAGCCCGTCACGGAGTTCGGGGCTGGCCGCAACACCTCGTCGGAGTATCCGCCAGGCTCCGGCGACCTCGAGACCTTCGTTGTCGTCCAATAGATCGACGGAGGAGGCGGTCACTGGTTCACCACCTCGTACGCCCGGACCAACGCCTCATACCCCGGCAGTGCCATCAATTCGTCGTGGGTGCCGGCGCCCTTGATCCGACCGTCCGAGAGATACAGCACCCGGTCGGCCAGCTTGATGGTGGACACCCGCTGGGCCACGATCAACGACGTTGTTTGGTCGCCGTCCCGGAGACCGCGGAGGATCTGCTGTTCGATCTTGGGGTCGACGGCGCTGGTGGCATCGTCCAGAAGCAGCAGCCGGGGGCCGCGGATCAGCGCCCTGGCCAGGGCGACCCGCTGACGCTGGCCGCCCGACAGCGTCACCCCTCGCTCGCCGACGATCGTGTTGTACCCGTTCGGCAGCTCGGCGACAAAGTCGGTCACCTGAGCGATCGCCGCGGCCCGGGCAAGGTCGGCTTCGCTGCGGTCACCGACCAGGTCGATGTTGGCCCGGAGACTGTCGGCGAAGAGGAAGGATTCCTGGAACACCAGGGAGACCACGTTCGTTCGGTCCTCGTCGGTGACCCTGGCCAGCGGCAGCTCGCCGATCCTGACCTGCCCCGCCGACGGCCTGATCAAACCGGAGATGAGGTGGCACAACGTCGATTTGCCGGATCCGGTCGAACCGACCAACGCCACGATCTCTCCGGGCTCGATGGTCAGGTCGACACCGGTGAGGACCGGTTCCGATCTGGTCCGGCGGCCGGTCACCGGGTCCAGCTGGGACGGGTACGAGAAGCCGAGATCGGTGGCCACGACCGACAGCGGACCGTCTGGCAGCCGCAGTGGTTCAACCACGGGAACCGGGTCCGGCTCGTCGAAGACCATGTTCAGCCGTCGGCGGGCCACCACGGACGGCGGCAGCATCTCCAGAAAGAACCCCAGGACCCGCATCGGTAGGGCAAGCACGGTGAACAGGGACGCAACCTGGACCAGGTCTCCCCGGCTGATGGCCCCGGCGTTGATCCGGTACGCCCCGAAGACCACAACCAGTACGATCCCGATGCTCGGCAGGGCATCCATGATCGATTCGAACACGGCCCTGATGTAGCCGACCGTGACCCGCCGATACCGGAGGCTGTTCGCTGCGTCGGTGAACCGTTCACCCTCGGCGTCGGCCCGGCCAAGGGTCTTGACCACCAGGGCGCCGTCAAAACTCTCGTGGGCGATCGAGGAAACGGTCCCCACCGCCGCCTGGACCTCGGCCGCCGGTACCTCCACCCGCCTGCTGTAGACCCGGTTCAGCCCGGTCAGCGCGGGGAAGATCAGGAAGGCAACGATCGCCAACCAAACGTCGATCACCAGCAGCGAGATCGACGAGAAGATCGCCAGGAACAGCACCCCGAGCGAGAACGGCAGCGGGTGCATCAGCTCGGTGCTGACCTCGGTATCGCTGTCTGCGTGGGCCAGGAGCTGACCGGTCGGCGTCCGGTGGTGCCACGACATCGGCAGCGACAGATACTTGTCGCCCAGGCGACCCCGCAGGCTTCGCTGTGACCGTTCACTGGTCATCCCGGCGAAGTATCGGCGGGCCATGACCCCGGAGATCCGGAGGAACGTCATGGCCAGCACCGCAAGCACACCCCAGCGGAAGGCGCCGGCGGGGATCTCGCCGGTTTCGAACGTCGGGTAGAGAATGTCGTCGGTGAGCCGGCCGAGGACAACCGTTGAACCGACGGTGGCGCCGGCATAGACGGCGGCGCCGAACACGGCGACGGTGAACGGGAGCGGGTGCATGGAAACCAGCTCGCGAATCAGCCGCATGCCACTCCTCAGCACACTCTGTTCGGCCATTGGCTAGCTCCCCGGGAAAAAGTGGCGCGGTCCGAAGGCGGCGCGCTCACCGGTTCCCGCAACCGTTGGCGCCGCAGTCCACGACGATCGGCCACCGTACCACCGGCTAGGCCGGCGACCCCAATGATTACGGGGTGACTCTTGACTCGTCGGGCGGGTGACCGATCGGTACCCGTTTCGGCGGTCAGCGGTCGGTCGGCCGAAACCGGGGCGCACCGCCGGTGGTAGGTGGACCACCGACGGTGACGCCGTCCGACACGGCCCGAGCCCGCCGTAGCCCGGCGCCAATGTCGTCCCTTCGAACGATACGAACACCGACCCGAGCCAGGAATGGGGACGGGTCCCCATCGGGGCGGTCCGGCCGATCTCAAGAGCTAGTGTCGAACCATGACCGGCGATGGCGGAACCCCGGAGTTGCCTCGGCATGTCATCGGTGACCAGGCCGAGCTCGGCATCGACGGGCTCACCGAGGTGTCGGTCATCGGCTCCGGCGGTTCGTCAACGGTGTACCAGGCCAGACAGGACGATCTCGACCGCACGGTCGCGGTGAAGGTGGTGCACGCCGCGTGGAGCATGGAGACCAGAGCGCGGTTCGAGCACGAGCGCGAGGTGACCGGCAGGCTCTCCGGCCACCTGGCCATCGTTCCCATCTTCGCCACGGGGATCACCACCCGCGGTGAGCCGTATCTCCTCATGCCGTTTTACGGGCGTGGTTCGCTGTTCCGGCTGATGCAGGACCGTGGGCCGCTGCCGTGGCGGGAGGCGACGTTCATGCTGGAGACGCTTGCTCAGACCCTGGCCGACAGCCATCGGGAGGGGATCGTCCACCGGGACGTGAAACCGGGGAACGTGATGCTGACCAGTCACCTCCAACCACGTCTCTCCGACTTCGGCATCACCCAACCGACCGGGGTTGCGATCTCCGGCGGCGCAATCGCCTACACCCCGTCCTACAGCCCGCCGGAGGCGTTCGAGGCGGGGACGGCGGACCCCACGGTCGACGTCTACGGCCTGGGTGCCACGCTGTGGGCCATGCTGGCCGGTCGGGCGCCCTTTACCGACCCGGGCGAGCCGATCGACATGGACCAGGTCATGGTCAGAGCCAGGATGGGCGGTCTGCCACCGCCCCCGAAGGACACGCCGGGACCGGTCGCCGGGCTGATCGAGCGGGCGATGAGCCTCAACCCGGCCGATCGACCGGCCGACGCCGGGGCTTTTGCCGCCGAGCTGCGCCGAGCGGTCCGCCTTAGCCACCCCGGCCCCGCCGCAGCGGATCGAGCCGACCGGCGGCGGCAGGACCTGCTGCCGGTGGCCGCCCTGGCCGGCATGATCACGGCGGGCATTCTGCTGATCGCCTTCGGTGTGGGCCGGCTGCTGTTCGGGTGAGCGGGGACCGGTCCCCATCGGCCGGGACGACGGTCCGGAACTAGAGTGACCGGAGTATGGATCGTTCAACGGCGGCACCGGACGTGACACCGGTCGTTGGCGCAACGCCGGTCCTCGACGCTGCACCGGGCCCTGGCACCGGGTCGGGTCCGGACGGGAGACCGGTCCTCGACGTCACGTCGGGTCCCGACGCCACCCCGGCCATCGATAAAACGGCGGGTCCGGTCATCGCACCGGTCGCCGATCTTGCACCGTTGCCGGCGAAGTGCTGCCCCGCAGACCACCCGAACGATCCGGATGCGGACCGGTGCTGGATCTGCGGCGATCCGTTCGACCCCGCGGCGGCATTGATCACCCGGGTACCCGGTGCGCTGGCC
>JBCCGJ010000110.1:0-16393 GCA_039029335.1 Actinomycetota bacterium
CTGGAGATCATGACCGTCGATCCGGATCGTGCCGTCCGCCGGGTCCCAGAATCGGCAGAGCAGCTTGGCCAGCGTGGTCTTGCCGGAACCCGACGGGCCGACCAGCGCCGTGACGGTGCCGGGCTCGGCAACAAACGACACGCCGTCGAGGACCCGCCTGGACCCTCCGTCCGGGCCGATGTGGGAGAACCCGACGTCCTCGACGGCCAGCACCGGAGAAACCAGGTCCACCCGCTTCTCGGCTTCGGGAAGGACCTCGGCCTCCGACAGGACGAGGATGGCGTTCGCCCCGAACGTGAGATGGGAGACGCTGGTGAAGAACTCCATCAGCTTGAGGATCGGGGCCGAGTAGCCAAGTCCGAACACAAAGAAGAACAGCAGCGTCCGGGTGTCGATCGATCCGTTTCGCCACAGCAGGATCCCGACCGGCACGATGCCGAGCACGTTGGTGGACACCAGGACAAAGAAGAGACTGAACGACGGGAGGATCTCCCTGGCCCACTGCGACTGGAACTGCGCCGCCGCCTCGACCGACCGGCTCGTCTCGTCGAAGTCCGCCCCGGTCCGGTTGAAGACCCGGATGACCGGCATACCCCGGATGAACTCGACGACGGAACCGTTCATTCGGGCCATCGCCTCGGCGTGACCGCCCATCTTCGCCGAGCCGTGGGCCATCCCCCTGGCCATGATGGGAAACGCGATGAGGACGGTCAGCACGGTGGCGAGGCCGAGCCGCCAGTCCACGAGGAAGATCCACACGGTGGTGATCGACAGGACGGACACCGCGGCGACCGTGTCCGGCAGGGCGTGGGCCAGGAACAGTTCGAGCCGTTCGACGTCGTCGGCCAGCGTCCGCTGGATCTCGCCGGAGCGCCGACGGGTGAGGAATCCGAGGGGGACCCGGCCCAGTCGCTCACCGATCCGGAGGCGCAATCTGGCCAGCGTTGCGAACGCAAAGCGATGCGACGTGTACAGCGCCCCGGCCTGCAGGATGTGGTCGACGATGACCAGGACAAGGGCGATCGCAGCCAACCGGTAGAGGTCCGCAGAGTCGGCGGCGTCCACCCCGACCGCGATCAGGACCGCCCGATAGACCACGTAGAACACGCCGAGCATGGCAACCGTCGAGCCGAAGGCCATCAGGCCGGCAAGGGCGAAGCCGTACCAGCCGTCGCGGGCGAAGGGGAGGAGCAGGGCGAAGCCCTCGCCGACCCGACGATCGCCGTCGGCGGTCCGGCGATCGTCGGTGGTGTCGGCCCCTCCCGCTGCGGCTGCGGGAAGGCGCTCGTCGGTGGTTGTTGTGTCCGGGACTGCGTCGGTGACGCTCACCCGACCAGCTCCAGGTAGCCAGTCCATCGCTCGGTGATGTCATCCATCGTGCCGATGCCGTCGGCTCCCTGGCCGAGCGCGAGGGACTCCAGATCCTCAAGGATCCAGTAGATGGCGAACGGGTGGGTGCCGAACCACATGTCACCGTCGACGACAACGCCGTTGCCGGCCTGGACCGCGCTGAGGCCCTGGTAGGTGGCAGTATCGAGGATGGTCGACTCGTTGTAGAAAACGCCGGACATGACCGCAACGACGTCGGCGTCATGGTCACCGATCACCTCGGTCGAGATGGCGATGACGGACTCGATCCCCGGCATCGACTCGCCCTCGGCCTGAGCCGCCGGACGGTCGACACCGACTTCCCCGGCAACGGCCGACAGGACCGCCTCCTGTGAGACGGCGAACACAATGCCGAACGTGTCGCCCAGGATCGAGAGGGAGTACGGGTTCGCCTCGACGGTGGCGTCCACCTCGGCGATCTTGGTTTCGAGTGCCGCGGTCACATTTGCCGCTTCGGCGTCCCGACCGAAGATTCGGCCGGTGTCGGCCAGCACATCACGCCAGGGTGCGATGTAGGGCAGGATCACGGTCGGTGCAATCTCCGAGAGCGGCTCGAAGTTGGCCATGAATGCGGACTCGGCGGTCACCACGATCACGTCCGGCCGTGCGCCGGCGATCGCCTCGAGGTTGAGCTCTGAGGTGTCGGTTCGCTCCACCGAAACGCCGGCATCGGTCAGGATCTCCTGGCTGACCAGCGACGAGTAGGAACCGACTACTTCCATAGGTTCGATCCCGACGGCCAACATGCTCATGGCCGCATATTCGTCGAGGGCCAGCACCCGCTGGGGATCGTTGGGCACCTCGACCGTGCCGAAGGATGTCTCGACCTCCCGGGAGCCGGTGTCCGCATCCTCCCCGGCAGTGTCCTCCGCATCCTCCCCGGCAGTGTTCTCGGCATCGTCCCCGGTGTCTTCCTCCGCCGGATCCTCGGCATCGTCGGTCTCATCGCCCGCCTGGTCGTCGGCGGCGGACGAGCCGCTGCCGGTCGCCGTTTCGTCGGCCGAGGTACCTGCGGCATCCACGTCCGCATCGTCGCTCCCGCATCCGGCGGCCACGAGCGCAAGTGTGATCGCCAGGATCAGGCCGGTCACAAGGCGACGAGATCGATCGAGTAGAGGTCTGGTGCTGGGCATTGCTATCCTCCTGCCACGCCGTGGCGAGTTTCAACTACAGTGTTCCGAAACAGTGTTCCGAAATATAGTAAGCGTGCCTATCACCAGTCAACAGTGAGCAGTCGACAGTCAGCAGCCAGCAGTCAACCATGACGAGCGAACTCACCCCTCCGCCCACACCGCCGGCCACGAAGCCGGTCGGCCGCCCACCGCGCTTCCAGCGGGATGACATCGTGGCCGCCGGACTGGCCCTTGTCGCCGAGCACGGTATGGACGGACTGGGGGTTCGTCGGTTGGCGACCGCGCTGGGCACGACGCCGGCCACCCTCTACCGCCACGTCGGTTCCCAGGAGCAGCTGATGGCTGCTGTCGTCGACGCCGGTTTGGCCGAGATCGAGCTGTTGGACCCACCGGAGCCCGACGAACTGCGGGACTGGTTGATCGAGGCCACCCGCCGTTTCCGCGCCGGCATGCTCCGGTACCCCGGCATGGCCGACTACCTGCTGTTGCGAGGTCCGAGCGGGCCGGTCGGACTGACCGCCATGGCGTCCATCTGTGCGGTGCTGGCCCGAACCGGCCGTGCACCGCAGCAGGTCGCCTGGGCCTACGACTGGCTGATGACCACCGTTGCCGTCTACACGTCAAAGGCGGAGCGGATCGAGCGCGTCGGGGGAGGGCCGCAGGTGGCAAAGGAGCTGGTGGCGCGCGGCCAGCACCTTGAGGACGATCAGCTCATGGCCGTGCTGACCGAATTCCGCGGCGACATGTCACTGTCGTTCGATCGGGCGACGCAGACCGTGATCGACGTCATCCTCGACCCGGAGGGGCCGCTCCGGAGTTAGCACCCGGCCGGTGCTGCGCCGAATCAGCCTTCTGCCAGCTGCTTCAGGTTGGCCAAGGTGGTCTCGAGGTTCGTCATCAGAAGGCTGTGCCGGGGTGGATCCATTTTCTGGAAGAAGTCCTCCCGCAGGATCGGCGCATCGAAGCTCTCCGTGACCGTGCAGGGCGCCCCACCGTCTCCGGCGGCGATGTCGTAACGCCAGGTGGTGGCGGAGTTGTCGTCTATCGCACCAACCTTGAATTCCCACACCCGACCGGGGTCCGCCTCGGTGACCGTGGCAACCGCGTCCCACTCGAAGTCGCCCTGCTTGTTGTACCCGTGGATCTGGGCCCCGGAGACCGGTTCGGTGATGTCACCCTCCCATTCGGCCCGCTGACACTCGGGGCTCAACGTGCCCTGGTTGGCGGGGTCGGTGAGGAGGCCCCAGATGGCCTGTGGTGATGCGTCGATCTGGATCGAGTGTTGCCCGGACGTGAGAATGTCGTCGCTCATGGCCTGAGACCCTAGCGCCAGGAGCGGGCTCGATCCCAACTACTTCCGGTCCGCGGCGGGGCACGGGCTGGGCTTCGCCCGATGGGGAGGACTACGGTCGCCGATACCGGGTCCCGGGTGTGCACCTGTGCTGAGAGCGAGGAGTCCGCCATGCACTTCGATGCCGACAATCTGCCGCTTCGACGGCCGGTGATGGTGGCCGCCGGCCGTTGGCCGGACACCACCATCAGCGCCGCGCTGGACGCTGCGGTCGCCGCAAGACCGGATGCCCTGGCGGTTGTGGCTCACCGACACGCAACCGGAGAGGAACGCCGGTTCACGTACGCCGAACTCGGCGCTGCGGTCGATCGCGTCGCGGCAGGGTTGGCCCGACTCGGCGTAGGCAGAACGGACGTTGTGGCCGTACAGCTGCCCAACTGGTGGGAGTTCACCGTCGCCGTGCTGGCGTGCGCCAGGATCGGCGCCGTGGTCAACCCGCTGATGCACATCTTCCGGGAACGGGAGCTGCGGTTCATGCTTGGCCACGGCGAAGCGACGCTGGCCGTCATCCCGGCCTCGTTCAACGGACACGACTTCCCCGCGATGTACCGGAGCCTGCAGGCAGAGGTGCCGTCCTTGCAGCATCTCGTGGTGGTGGGAGGGGAGGGCGACACGTCCTTCGATGCGCTGCTCGACGGCGGCCCGATCACCGAGTCACCGGTGGCGGTCGATCCGGATGAGGTGATCCAGCTGATCTACACCTCGGGGACCACGGGCGAGCCGAAGGGGGTGATGCACAGCTCGAACACGCTCTTCGCCAACATCGTCCCGTTCATGGAACGGGTGGCGCTCACCGGTGATGATGTGGTGCTGATGGCGTCGCCGATGGCGCACCAGACCGGCTACCTCTACGGACTACTTGGCCCGGTCCACCTGGCCTGTCCAGCGGTGCTGCTCGACGTCTGGGATGCGGCGGTCGCCGTTGCGCTGATCAACCGCCACCGTGTCACGTTCACGATGGCATCAACGCCGTTCCTGACCGACCTCAGCGATGCCACCGACGGCGAGGCAGCCGTTGACAGTCTCCGGCAGTTCGTCTGTGCCGGTGCGCCGATTCCCGGACCGCTGGTCGAGCGGGCGCAACGATCCCTGGGCGCGGCGGTGCTGTCGGCCTGGGGTATGAGCGAGAACGGTGCTGTGACCACGACACTGCCGGATGACGATCAACGTCGTGCGGCGGAGACCGATGGCTGTCCGCTCCCCGGGACCGAGGTGAAGGTGGTCGGCGAGGACGGCGCGGTGGTGCCGTCCGGTGTGCCGGGCCGCCTGCTGGTGCGTTCGTGCTCGAACTTCGGGGGTTACCTCAAGCGACCCCACCTCAACGGCACCGACGAGGACGGCTGGTTCGACACGGGCGACATCGCTCGCCTGGACGACAGCGGGTACATCCGGATCACCGGTCGTTCGAAGGACGTGATCATCCGGGGTGGTGAGAACGTACCGGTCGTCGAGGTTGAGAGCCTCCTGTACCGTCATCCGGCCGTTGCGCAGGTTGCCATCGTGGCGTACCCGGATGAGCGGCTGGGGGAGCGGGCGTGCGCGGTTGTGGTCCCGAAGCCGGACGCATCGTTTACCTTTGACGACATGATCGGTTTCCTGACCAGCGAACAGCTGGCCAAGAACTACCTGCCGGAGCGGTTGGTGGTACTGGACGCCATGCCGACCACCCCGTCCGGCAAGATCCAGAAGTTCAAACTCCGTGAGCTGATTGTCAACGAGGTGACCCTGTGACGCGGCGTGTTGTTGTCTCCCGTACCGACCTTTCCGACGCCTCGATCTCCGAGGAGCCGGACCTCGATCTGCAGCAGGGGGAGGTTCGGCTGCGTGTCGACCTGTTCGGTCTGTCGGCCAACAACATCACGTATGCCCTCTTCGGGGATGCGCTCGGGTATTGGGGCCATTTCCCGGTGGATGACGGACGGGGGTGTATCCCCGTCTGGGGATTCGCCGACGTTGTCGAGTCGCGGAGCGAGCTCCTCACCGCCGGAGAACGCGTCTTCGGGTACCTGCCGATGGCCGACGGGTTTGTCCTCACACCGGCTGAACCGACCGAGTTGGGATTCTCCGACGCCTCGCCTCATCGAGCCGAGCTCCACCCCTGGTATGCCCGCTACTACCGCTGCAGTGCCGATCCGCTATGGGCCGCTTCGGGCGAGGAGTTGCAGGTGTCGCTCTGGGCGCTGTTCATGACGGGCTGGGGGCTGGCAGGCCAGCTCGCCGAGACGGCGAACACGGTGGTCGTGTCGAGCGCATCGAGCAAGACCGCCCTGGCGCTGGCCTGGGCCTTGCGGGACCACCCCAACGACGTGACGGTCGTAGGGGTCACGTCGGACAACAACGCGGCGTTTGTTGCATCGACCGATGGTTACGACGGCGTCACCACCTACGACAACCTGGGGTTGTCCGGCGTGACCGGCCCGGTTGCGTTTGTTGATGCGGCGGGAAGCCCGGCGATCAAAGAGGCCGTTCATGCCGCCCTCGGGGGCCGACTCACGGACTCGGTCATCCTGGGGGCGACGCATCAGGGTGGGGGAGCGGCCGGTGGTTCGCTCGGGGGGCCGGCACCACGGTTCTTTTTCATCCCCGACGTCGCGGACCAGACTGCCGCCGAGCTTGGTCACGCGGCGTATCATCAGACCTTCGCCGACGCATGGCGGCGGTTTGTCCCGTGGATCGAGGACAAGCTTGAGGTTACGTCCGGGCAGGGACCCGAGGGGATCGTCGACGCCTATCGGACCGTCCTGGCCGGCGGCCTCGGTCCCGAGGTCGCAACCGTGCTCCGGTGGTAGGGAGCCGGACCGACTCTCGACCACCGTCTCTCAGTCGGCGGGTTGCTCATAGGACGCCCCGGGTTTGATCGTCACCTCACCGATCCAGGCGTTCCGCGGCTGGTGGGCAACGTGCCAGTACGTCTCGGCGAGCGCCGCCTGGTCGATGAACAGATCGTCGTCCAGGGTGGCGACGTCGATGCCGGCCCGTTCCTCCCAGAGCCGGGCCACGGCCTCGCTTTTGATACCGCCGTCGATGAGGAGGTGGGCGGCCTGGATGCCGAGGGGGCCAAGCTCCTTTGCCGCCGTCTGAGCGATGGCCCGAAGGCCGAACTTCCCGCTGGTGAACGCGATGAGCCCGGCCTTCCCCCGGACGCCGGAGGTTGCACCGGAGTAGAGGATCGTGCCCCGACCTCGTGGGGTCATCACCCGGGCCGACTCCCGGGTGGCGAGAAACGCTCCGAACGTGCAGAGTTCCCAGACCTTCCGGAACAGCGCGCCGCTCGTCTCGGCGATCGGCACGTTTGTGTTCGCCCCTCCGTTGTAGACACAGATCTCGATCGGGCCGATGTCGGCCTCGACGCGGTCGAACAGGGCGACCATCTGGTCCTCGTCCCTGACGTCGGCGATGAGCCCGGTACAGGCGCCGCTCTGCGCGTGGACGTCGGCCACCAATCGGTCCAGTCGCTCCGCCGATCGGCGGACCGCAACCGTGTGATACCCACCGGCCGAGAAGCGGTGGGCCAGCGCCGCACCGATCCCATCGCCGGCGGCGAGGATGAGGGCGACACCTTGATCGGATGTTGTGTCGTCGGAAGCCACGCGGTCACCTCGGGTTCACAGGAAGAGCTTGAACGGCAACGATCGCCCCAAGTATCGGCGACGGACCGATGCAGTCCAAACGCTCCGCTCCGTTCGACGTGGTCAGGCGCCTTTACATGCAGTGAGCGGGCGGCAACGATGCGGGCATGTTCCACTCGATGATCGTCGACGACACAACGCAATGGTGAGGCGACGCCCTCGTCAACGAGCGGACGACACCGTGGAGATCGATGGCGTGACGGTACAGGTGTCACACCACACACTGACGGTCCCGGAGCGTCGAGCCGACCCGACCTCACGGACCATCATCGTGCCGATTCGGCGGCTGGCGGCGACGGGTACGGCGGTCGAACCTCCCGTATACCACCTCGCCGGGGGACCGGGCATGAGCAATCTGGCCTTCCGTCCACCGCTTCGGCTGCTCGAGCGGCACGACGTGGTGCTCGTCGGTTACCGCGGTGTCGACGGTGCGGTGGTCCTCGACGCGCCGGAGGTTGACCGGGCGATTCGGGGCGTCGGTGGGGATCTGTTCAGCGAGCGATCCCGGAATCGGTTCGCCGATGCCGTTGCCGCGGCCGCAGCAAGATTGCAGCAAACAGGCATCGACCTCGACGGCTACACGATCCCCGAAGTGATGCAGGACATCGAGGACGCTCGCCGCCAGTTCGATGACCCGTCGATCTGCCTGCTCAGTGAGAGCTACGGCACCCGGGTGGCGCAGCACTACGCCGAGCACCATCCGGATCGGGTCACCCGGTCGGTGATGATCGGGGTAAACCCGCCCGGACACTTCTCGTGGGATGTCGAGACGATCGACGAGCAGCTCGATTTGCTCGGCTCCCTGTATGCGGCATCCGTCGACGAGCAGGCGGGGGAGGGGTGTGTCGATCTGGTGGAGACGGTCCGCCGCGTCTCAGCCGACATGCCCCGACGGTGGATGATGCTGCCGATCAACCCCGGGAAAGTGCGAGCCGCCGCGTTCGCGATGCTCTTCAACCGCCGGACCGGGGCGCTGGCGCTGGACGCCTACCTTGCGGCGGGACGAGGCGATCACAGCGGACTCGCCGTGCTTTCACTGGTGTACGACCTCGTCTTTCCAAAGTTGGCGGTCTGGGGCGACTTTTTCTCAAAGGGATTCAGCGCCGACGTTGGTTCGGCGGCAGGGGAGACCGACTGGCGCAGCCCGGGTGGGGTCATGGGGTCACCGATCTCCGAGCTGATCTGGCCGGCAGCCGAGCGCTGGCCGACGCGTCCTATCGGCGACGACTACCGCGCCCCGAGGCCGACGCAGATCGAGACGCTCTTGGTCGGTGGCAACATCGACTTCTCGACGCCGCCGGTCCACGCAACCCGCGAGCTGTTGCCGGTGCTGGAACGTGGGCACCAGCTCGTGCTCACCGACCTGGGTCACACGACCGACTTCTGGTATCGGCAACCCGAGGCCGCCGCTCGACTGGTGACCGACTTTTTCGCAGACGGTTCGGTCGGCTACGACCTGTTTGCCCACGAACCGCTGACCTTCGATCCCGGTTTCTTCTCGTTGCCTCGGGTGGCGAAGCTCGGATCGGCGATCGCGGTTGCGTTGAGTGCGATCGCCGTGGTCAACGCGGTCAACCTGTTTCGCCTGGTCCGCAACCGCTGACGGGCCGGGAGCGCGCGTAGGGACCGGAGTGGGGTGGGGACACCAACCTCCCAAAAATCCATAAGTGCTGCATAATGACGCTTATGTCTGTTAAACCGGGCAAAATCGGCCATCCTGCGGCCAGCCCGGTTTGAC
The DNA here is from genome assembly GCA_039029335.1 of Actinomycetota bacterium. Taxonomy (GTDB): domain Bacteria; phylum Actinomycetota; class Acidimicrobiia; order Acidimicrobiales; family SZUA-35; genus JAHELU01. The sequence goes on from JBCCGJ010000110.1 coordinate 9,241, forward strand.
CCGGTCCCTTTTTAACCGGTCCGGTTTGGCGGACACCCCCGAGACCTACGATGCGATCCATGGATCAACGGGCTGTGGTGGCACTGGCGGAAGACATCGACGCGGACTTGGCGAAACGGATCGACTTCATCTTGGAGATCGACAAGCTCAAGGGTGTGCTACGCCGCAGCCTGCTCGTCGACGGTTCCCGCTATGAGAACACCGCAGAACACTCCTGGCACCTGGCCATGGCCGTTCTGATACTTGCGCCGCATGCCGATGACGCCGTCGACATCGTCCGGGCGATGGAAATTCTGCTCGTGCACGACCTTGTCGAGATCGACGCCGGTGACACCTATATCTATGACGAGGCGGCGCAGCAGGACAAGGAACGGCTTGAGCAGCTTGCCGCCGACCGTATTTTCCTGATGCTGCCGGCTGAGCAGGCGGCCCACGTTCGGGCGCTGTGGGACGAATACGAAGCCAGGGACACACCGACGGCCCGATTCGCCTACGCCGTCGATCGTCTCCAGCCCCTGCTCCTCAACAGCGGCTCGGGCGGCGTTGCGTGGCGGGACAACGGCATCCGCCACAGTCAGGCGCTGGCGGTGAACTCCCCCATCGACGACGCGTCGCCCTCCCTGTGGAAGCTTGCGTCCGGGATTCTGGCCGCAGCGGCCGACCTGCAGCTCCTGGTTGACGACCGGGACGACTGAATTCGACCCGGTTGCTTGTCGAGTGTGATCAGAGCTGGTCGAACCAGGGGCCGAGGTCCAGGCCGGGGTACATCAGTGCCATCGCCTCCAGCAACGCCGACGTCCAGTACCGGTGGCCGGGCCGCGGCACGCCGAAGAGCGCCAGATCGTCCGGGGTCGCCGCCTCGGCGAAGCTGACCCAGTCCGGGCTGTTGACCAGTGGACCGTGCTCGTCGAAACCGATCCACTCGGCGGTGGCCGGGCGGAACGCCACAACCATGATGTGGCGTTCCGTGCCGGGGAGCAGATCGTGGCCCCGGTGCCACACGTCCGACCGGTAGGCGACAACCGAACCGGCCGGTGCGGTTGCGATCAGCTCGGCGTCGTACAGGTCGGGCGCCTCCTCCCGGCTCCGTGAGGTCCGGTCGGTCAACGACGCCCGGGCGACCGACCCGGGGACGATGCCGGTCGCCCCGTTCGTGTGGTCCACATCCTGGAGGTATACAAAACACTCCAGATGCCACCAGTCCGGCACGTTCTCGATCGGAACCAGCGAGTGGTTGCCGTCCCGGTGCATCGGCTGTTCGTAGTTCGTGTGCTCGCCGTACTTCGACCACACCCGGGTCTGGTAGATCCGGAGGTCATCGGTCTGTAGCGCCAGGCCGGCGAACCGAACAAGCTCGTCGTGGACAAACAGTCGGTTGAGCGTTGGGCAGCCGATCACCGGGAACAGCGTCGTCCCGTCGAACTGCCGCCCCCGAAACGCGGCCTTTGGTTCGTCATCGGACCGCCTGCCACTCCCCCGGCCGGTGCCCGGCCGGCGTATCGGGCCCGCCGCCTCACCCCTATCCGAGTTTCGGAGTTCCTCGATTGCGGCGTCGATGAGGTGCTGCGGGATCAGCCCGTCGATGATCACCCAACCCTCCTTCCGCCACTGGCGGGCCGCCCCGTCCAGGTCGTTGGCCGGGTGGCGTGGTGCGGCGTCGGGGACGGCGGTCGATGAATCCCGCAGGCCACTCCCCTGCCCGTTCGCCGCACTGCCAGGGGTGGTCGAAGCCGTCACGTCGGCGAGCCTAGACCGCTCGGTCGGCGGCGGTCAGATCAGCTCGCGGTATCACCGGCATGGCGGGCGATGGCCTCCGCCGCCCACCCCCGCCATGCGTCGGAAAGGGCCGGGACATCGAGTAGGACACCGGCTCCGGCGCGGTCCCGGTGATAGATCGAGGCCATCTCGGCAACCGAGATCGACGGGTCGTCGGTCGGTGTGACGGCGACCTTGTCGCCGACGGTGAGTGCACCCGGTTCGATGATCCGGAGGTAGGCGCCCGGCCGGTCGGCCTTGGCGAACGCCTGCTGAATCCTGGCGACGCGTGTCCGGATGCCAAGTTTGAAGCACGGCACGCGGGCCTCGCTGACCTCCAGCACCGCCGTCCCGATCGCCCATCGGTCGCCGACGCGGGCGCCGGACACGTCGATACCCCGAACCGTCAGGTTCTCACCGAAGAACGCCGGGGTCAGCTCCGTATCCAGCTGTTCGGCCCACCAGGCATAGTCCTCCTCGGCGTAGGCGTACACCGCCTTGTGCGGGCCACCGTGATTCTGCGGGTCGGCCTGCTGGTCGTTCCCGATGTGATTGTCCGCAACCGTCTGTGTCTCGGTCGTCGGTGTCTTGAAGATCCCGGTCGTGATCAAGCGGCCGTTGTGTTCGACCTCTCGAATCGTGCCGATGTTGACCGAGGCGATCTCGCCGGTGTTCGGATCCGCGTGCGGTGTTTCCTGAGACGTCATACCCCTTCGCAACCCCGCTCCCCCGGTCGGACCTTCCCACTGCCGTCGGCTTTGTCCGACATGGACTTGCGACCTAGCCTCTCCCCACGTCTACCCGTCGACCGGGAGGAGTGACACATGGGTACTGCGGCGAGGGTGGTCGTTCTGCCGAAGGAGCCCGGTCCGATGCGGATCGAGGAGGTCGACCTGCCGGACCCGGTCGATCATCAGGTAGTTGTCCGGGAGTTCGCCAGCGGCATCTGCCACAGCCAGCTCCACACCATCCACGGTCCCCGTCGATCCGACGTTGTGTTGGGTCACGAGGCCACCGGTGAGGTCATCGCCATCGGCGACAAGGTCACCAACGTCTCTCCCGGTGATCGGGTGTTGCTGACCTTCCAACCCCGCAACCTCCGAGATACCGACCGGATGCCGTGGCAGGCCGGTGTGGACATCGGGGACGGGCGAGCGGAATCGTCGAACATCTTCACCTGGTCCACGCACACCATCGCCGATGACCAGTACGTGGTGCCGCTCCCGCCCGGCACCCCAACCGATGTCACGTCCATCGTCGGTTGTGCCGTCCTGACCGGTGCCGGCGCGGTGCTCCGAGCCGCGGCGGTACACCCTGGGCAGAGCGTCGCCGTCTGGGGAGTCGGCGGTGTCGGGCTCAACGCCGTCGCCGCGGCCCGGATGTCCGGTGCGGACCCGATCATCGCGGTGGACGTCGACGAGGAGAAGCTGTCGTTGGCCGTCCGATTCGGCGCCACCCACCTGGTCAACGCCCGCGAGGTCGACCCCGTCAAAAGGGTCAGAGAGCTCACTCCGGGTCCGGACGGCGCGTTCGGCTTCCGAGGCGCTCCGATCTCCGGCGTTGACGTCAGCTTTGATGTGGTGGCCACGCCGGACACCATGCTGCAGGCGTTCAAAGCCACCCGAAATGGTCGAAATGCCGTTCACGCCGGTGGGACGACCGTGATCGTCGGCGTTCCTCAGAAAAACTTCGAACTACCGGCGGTAAATCTGCTGATGAACGAGAAACAGATCCTCGGGACAATCGGTGGGACATCGGTGCCGGAGGAGGACATTCCCCGATATATCGACTGGTATCAAAACGGCGAGCTGGACCTTGACGCGCTGGTGACGTCCCGAGTTTCACTGGACGAAATCAACGAAGCGACGCAGATGTTGGCCGACGGAAAGGTGCTGGGACGGTCGATCATCGAGCTGTCCTGACGATTCCACTGGTCGAATTACCCAGTCTGATGACCCCTTCCGGACGTCGTGCTAGCGTCAGCTTTTTACGTCTACCACTTGAGGGGTACCCGTGCGTAAACAAGTACCGATTGTTCGCCTGATAGGCGTTGTTGCGCTGCTGTTGGCCGCATCCGTTGTGGCCATTTCACCAGCGGATGCTCGCGAGGTCACATCGGAGGATCTCGCCAAAACCATCCGCTGGGAGGCCTGCCATGAGGACGCAGGCCCCAACTTCGAGTGTGGAACCATCCGGGTTCCGCTCGACTACGACCGTCCCTTCGGCTCGACGGTGGAGCTGGCCCTGGTCCGGCTGCCCGCAGCCAACCCGGAGAGCCGCATGGGCTCCATCCTGCTCAACCCCGGCGGCCCCGGCGGTTCCGGTGTTGATTTTGCACTCGGGTTCGGACCGTTTGTCGGCCAGGCCTACGGACAGGAGGTGGCCGACAAGTTCGACATCGTCGGTTTCGACCCCCGCGGTATCAATCGGAGCTCCCCCGTCCGCTGTTTCAGCAACCTCAACCGGGCGTTCGCCGCCTTCCCGCCGCTGGCCTTCCCGCTGATTGCTGACGACATCCCGCTCTTCGAGGCCGCCAACAGGGAACTGGCCCGGTCCTGCCGCCGGCGGGCCCAGGCCCGACGGGTCGGCTCCCACGCCTCAACCGCCAACGTCGCCAAGGACATGGACGTCATCCGGGCCAGCCTGGGTGATGAATACATGAACTTCCTCGGACTCTCCTACGGCACCTACATCGGTGCGGTCTACGTGAACACCTTCCCCGAGCGGGTCCGGGCCGTCGTCGTCGACGGTGTCCTCGACCCGATCGCCTGGGTCAACGAGGAGGCGGAGATTCCATTCTCCACCAGGCTCCGCTCCGACAAGGGCGCCCAGGACACGCTGAACGAGTTCTTCCGTCAGTGTGACGCCGCTGCACCGGGAGCCTGCGCCCTTGCGCCGAATTCGGCCGAGCGGTACGCCGCAGTGGCCGACGCGCTCCTTGGCGGAGCGGTGCCAACGGACCCGGTGACCGGGGAGCCAATCCCGATTCTTTACCAGGACCTCATCGGGTTGACGCTCGGCAACCTCTACAACCCCTTCGGGTATCCGTTCCTGGCGTTCCTCATCGCCGACCTCGAGTCGCTGCTGGCCGGCTCCGCCGATTCCGCTGACGGGCTCGAAGCCTCCATGAACGCCGCTCGGGCCGCGTTGATGGTGCCTCGATATGAGAACGTCGTTGAAGGCTTCCCTGCGGTCGCCTGCACCGATACCAGCAACCCGAAGTCCTACGAAGCCTACGAGGCCGCCGGCATCGCCGCCGATGCGGAGTTCGGTTACTTCGGTCGGCTGTGGACCTGGGCGTCGGTGCCGTGCATCTCGTGGCCGTTCGTCGACCGCGATCGCTATGAAGGTCCGTTTGACGCCGAGACCGCAAACCCGGTCCTGGTCGTCGGCAACTTCTACGATCCGGCCACCCGCTACGAGGGCGCTCAGACCCTCCGTAGCCTGCTGCCGAACTCCGGTCTGCTGTCCGTGGACGTCCCCGGGCACACGTCGCTGGGCCTGAGCATCTGCGCCGACACGCTGGTCGGCCAGTACTTCCTCAATCCGGACGTGGCCAACCAGATCGACGGCTTCACCTGCCCGGCGGAGTTCAACATCTTCGACCTGCTCGGCGGCCCGCCGCCGGAGGCGGGTGTCGCCAGTTCAGCGCTGTCGTCCTCGGCCGGCGCGCAGATCCGGGCCGCGGTCCTGCCCGAGGTCAGCCTGGTTCCGCTCGGCGCAACGATCAGGGATTAGGACCAGGAGGACAACCGGACCGGGGACAGCGGGTAGGTACGAAGCGACGTACCTACCCGCGACGCCCCTCAGACGTCTTGGCCGAGTGACGCCAACACGCCGCCGTGGGCCGCCACCGTAAACGCCGGCCCGCCGCAGGCGGCCTCCATGGCGGAGACGACGTCCGTGACAACATCCCCGGAGGCCAGGGCGATCGCCCAGCCGCCGAACCCCGCTCCGGTGACCCGGGCCCCGTCGGCCCCGGCATCGGTTGCGGCGGTCACGAGCCGATCAAGGCCCTCGGTACTCGATCCGTAGCGCCGCAAGCTGTTGTGGGAGTCGATCATCAGTTGGCCCATTGCAGCCCGATCGCCGCGGCGCATCGCCGCGGCGGCCGAATCGACCCGTGCGGCCTCCGACAGCACATGCTCGGCCGAGACCCGGAGGTCGAGCGGCCGGTCCGCCGCAAGGCCGAGGGATTCCCCACCGGTCAGCGCCGCCGCCTCGGCAACCGTGACCACCGGCAGTTCGCCGATGGTGGCCGCGTCCGCATCGGTGACGCGGGAGAGCTGCGCCGGGTTACCGGGCACAACCCCCAGCGCATCGCCGAGCAGGGTGGCCGCCGCCCGGGACGCCAACACAAACGAGTTGTAGGCGTCGGCCGCCGAGTCTCCCTTGGGCGCCTTTGTTCCGGAGTAGGCGGCGACCCACCGAAAGTCCTCGGGGATCGGTATGTGCTCCCGCTCCGGCGGATCGAACTTGATGAGCAACGCGTTGCCCGGTGTGGCGAAGGTGATCACCGTCTGATCCATCGCCCCACCGGCCACCGCCGCCGCCCGCTCCGCGGCCAGCGACAGTTCGACGATCCGATCCGGGGCGAGGTCAAGGTCCCACAGCCGGTTGAGCGCAGCGACGGTTCCCACCGCCAGCGCCGATGACGAACTCAGTCCACCGGTGCTGGGCAGGTTGCCGCTGAACGCCAGCTCGGCCCCTCCGCCGCCGGTGTTGAGCGGTGCCAGCTGGTCGTGTACCGCCAGTACGTATCGGCCCCAACCGGTCCGCTCCCCCGCCGCGTCGCTGTCCACCGACTGCCCGTCGAGGGACGAGGTGGCTCGCAGACCGGGCCGGTCGCTCGGTCCCGCCGCAACACCGATGCCCCGGCCGATCGCCATGGGTAGAACCGGGAGGCCGCAGTAGTCGGTGTGGTCACCGATGATGTTGATCCGGCCGGGAGACAGGAATCGAAGCTCCGGTTTGCCGTGATACTGGTTCTCGAAGATCGCCGCGGGGTCCACACGCCGGAACGGTATCGGGAACCCGCCTCGGGTTACGATGCGGCGATGGTGATCGATGCGGTCATGATCGGGGCCGGCCAGCGGGGCCATCACGTCTACGGCCGGTACGCGGTCACCAACCCGGATGGAATTCGGTTTCGGGCCGTCGTCGACAACGACCCGGTCAGACTCGACCGATTCCGGGCCGCTCATCCGGACGCGGTCGGTTTCACCTCGGTCGAGGCGTGGATGGCAGCAGACCCGGTCACCGATGTGGCGATCATCGCCAGCCCTGATCGGCTCCACCATCGCCACGCCCTGGCGGCGCTACGCGCCGGGCATCATGTGCTGCTGGAGAAGCCGATGGCCGCAACCCTGGAGGAGTCCCGGGCGGTGGTGGCCGCGGC
>JBCCGJ010000111.1:0-16352 GCA_039029335.1 Actinomycetota bacterium
CGGCGCGGCCACCTGGCCATCGAGGACCAGATCGATGCGGAGGGACAACTCGGCAAAGCGGTCGGTCAGCTCGACCGAGGCGGCGCGGACGCCACCGGAGTCCGACCGTTCGGTTGTGACGGTGGCTTCGGTGAAGGACGGGCCGAAACCGCCACCGTCCGGCCGGTGACCGAGGATGCCGGGACTTCCGTCGAAGCCGTCGCCGATCTCCGTGACCAGCCCGAGGGGGGCCTCGACGTCAAGCGAGGCCCGGGGCACCGCCCGACCGCTTCCGGCAAGCAGACCATCGATGTCGGCGTCGGCCAACCTGGCGCCCCAGTAGACCATGGTCGGCATGGCACCGTTCGACGACTCGACGACCACGCTGGTCGACGCCGTCCGAAGGTGAACGATCTGTGCCGTCGGGTCCGGGCCGACGGAATCTGGGGCTGTGTCAGGGCTCACCGGCATCGCTCCTTCGTCCAGGTGCCGGGTCAGCGTAGTGTCGCGACCTCCGGGTCAGGCGGAGGTCCGGCCGACTTTGGACCGATCGTCGGCAGCCGCATCGAGTGCGACCACCGGGTCGGGACGGCGGGGCGCGGAGATCGCCGGTATTACAGCAGCTGGGCGGGACCGTCGGTGGCGGCGACCCGGTCGAGGACGCGGTCGAACGTGGCGGCCGGTTGGGCGCCGGGAAGCGCGACCCGGCGATCAAAAACGTAGGTCGGTACACCGGTCAGGCCGTTCGATGCGGCGAAGTCCAGGCTCTCCGCAACTTCGGATCGTCCGCCGTCGCCCTGCAACCAGGCCCGCGCCACCTCGGCGTCGAGGCCGGCCTCCGCCCCGAACTCGACCAGCCGGTCGATGTCACCGACATCCACCCCTTCGGTGAAGTAGGCGGCCATCAGCCGCTCCTTCAGCTGGATTTGGCAGTCGTGCTGTTCGGCCAGTACCAGTAGGCGGTGGGCGTCGAGTGTGTTGGCCCGGACGGCGATGTCCATCCGGAACTCCAGCCCCTCTCCGGCAGCCTCGCTGGTCACCCGATCCAGGATCTCCTGGGCCGCCTGCGGACCACCGAACTTCTTCTCGTAGACGGCCCGAACCGGTTGGCCGTCCTTCGGCGCGGTCGGGTCCAGCATGAACGGCCGATAGACGACGTCCACCTTCTCGCCGGTGCGTTCCTCGAACGCCGTCTTTGCCTCTTCGAACCGACGTTTGCCGATGTAACACCAGGGGCAGACGACATCGGACCAGATTTCAACCATCATGCTGACTCACACTCCTGTCATGCGGTTTCGACGTTGGCCGCGTCGCCGAGGTCGAACCGTTCGATCGCCTCGTCACGCAGTTTGTACTTCTGGATCTTGCCGGTCACGGTCATCGGGAACTCATCGGTGACCGCGACGTACCGGGGGATCTTGTAGTGGGCGATCTTGCCTCTACAGAACTCCCGAACCTCGTCCTCGGTCAACGAGGCGCCGTCCTCGGTCTGGACCCAGGCCATGATCTCCTCGCCGTACTTCAGGTCCGGGACACCAACAACCTGGACGTCCTTCACCGCTGGATGGGTGTAGAGGAACTCCTCGATCTCCCGTGGGTACACGTTCTCCCCGCCACGAATGATCATGTCCTTTATCCGACCGACGATGTTGGCGTACCCGTCGATGTCCATCTCCGCCAGGTCACCGGTGTGCATCCACCCGTCGGCGTCGATGGCCTCCGCGGTCCTGACCTCGTCGTTCCAGTAGCCGACCATGACCGAGTAGCCCCTGGTGCAGAACTCCCCCGGTTGACCACGTTCCACGATGTCCCCGGTCTCCGGGTCGACGATCTTGATCTCCACGTGGGGGTGGACACGGCCAACCGTGCCGACCCGTTTGTCGATCGGGTCGTCGACCGCGGTCTGGGTCGAAACGGGAGACGTTTCGGTCATCCCGTAACAGATGGTTACCTCGTCCATGTTCATCCGTTCGACGCACTGCTTCATGACTTCGACCGGGCAGGGCGACCCGGCCATGATGCCGGTCCGCAGTGCCTCCAGGTCGTAGCTCTCGAAGTCGTTCAGGCCGAGCATGGCGATGAACATCGTCGGGACGCCGTAGAGGCTGGTACAGCGCTCCTCCGAGGTGACCCGCAGGGTGGCCTCCGGATCGAAGGCATCGGCGGGTACAACGATGGTGGCCCCGTGGGTGGAGCAGCCAAGCACACCCATGACCATGCCGAAGCAGTGGTAGAAGGGCACGGGCACACAGACCCGGTCCTGCTCGGTGTAGGCACAACCTTCGCCAACAAAGAACGCGTTGTTCAGGATGTTGCGGTGGCTCAGGGTTGCCCCCTTCGGGTACCCCGTCGTCCCGGAGGTGTACTGGATGTTGATCGGGTCATTCCGATCGAGGCCTGCGGCGATGGCGGCCACCTGCTCGGTGGTCGCCCGATCGGCCCTGGCCACCAGCTCGTCCCAGGAGCCCGTGCCGATGTAGTAGACCTGCTCGAGATCCGGCAGGTCGGCGCGGACCTCCTCGACCATGGCCACGTAGTTGCTGGTCTTGAACGTCTCGGCGGCGATGAGTCCACGACAGCCGGACTGCTGCAGCGCGTACTGGACTTCGTGGGTCCGGTACGCCGGGTTGATGTTGACCAGGATCACACCGATCTGAGCGGTGGCGAACTGGACAAGGACCCACTCTGCGCAGTTCGGGGCCCATATCCCCAGCCGATCACCAACACCGAAGCCGCTGGCCAGGAGGGCCCGGGCAACCCGGTCGACCTCATCGGCGAGCTCACGGTAGGTCCACCGGATGTTCTGGTGGGCGACGACCAGCGCCTCTCGGTCCGGGTGGGCGGCGACGGTCGCGGCCAGATTCTCCCCGATGGTCTGTTCCAGCAGCGCCGGCTCCAGCGGCCCCGCCGAGGTGCTCAATCGTTGCTGATCCGGTGCTGTCATGGTCGCGCCTCCACGGTGTCTCTGTGCAACCTGTCTCTGTTCAGCGTGTGTGCCTGCGACCCGGTCCGTATCCGGCCGGGCCCGTTCCGGGCGAGGGCCCCTGGCCTGCCCCCGGTGTGTTGAAGCAGGTTAGCTCACTCCGCGGCGAGGGCTTCAGCCCGGTCCTGGGCCTTTTGCAGCTCCACCTGTAGCCGGGCGGTGAACTCGGCGAGCTGATCCCGGTGGACCCGTTTCCCGTTCTCCCCAACCGGAGCCTCCATGGGCTCGCCCGGGACGATGGCAACGGTTGACCGCTTGATGAACTTCGCCCCCTCCGGCATCGCCGCGCCGGTCCCCGCGATACCGACCGGGATGACGCGAGCCCCGGTTTTACCGGCAAGCCAGGCGGCACCGTCGAACAGCTCGCCGACGGTCGAACCGGGCTGCCTGCCCCCCTCGGGGAACACGATCATCGACTCGCCCCGATCAAGAAGGGCTTTGGCCGCCTTGAGCGCATCCCGGTCCGCTTCACCGCGGCGAACCGGAATCGCCCCGAGCGCGGCGCACAGGTAGCTGACCCCGGGGGTGGTGAACAGCGATTCCTTACCGAGGGCCCGGATACGGCGATCGCTCTTTGTCGCCAGAAGGGCGCTGTCCAGGTTGGACCGGTGGACCGGGGCAAGGATGGTCGGACCCGGCAGGTTGAGTACCTCGGTGTTCTCCGCCCGGAGCCGGAGCCACGGGTTGACGATCAGCCGGAGAAAACCCCGAGCCACCCGATAGAAAGCCAACGACGACCGGCGATCGCCCCTGACCAGCGCCTTTTCCCGAAGTTCCGCACTCACGGCGCACCAGTACAGCAGAAATCGGCGACGGTTGGCACCCGGAGAACCGATCGTTCAGGAGATCCGTCGTGTCCGCCTACCGGCGCCGTACCGAGCGATGCGATACAGCACCAGGTAGTAGCAGCCGCCGAACACCGACAGGCAGAAGCGCAGCATGGTCGCACCGACCATCCCCTCGGCGACGGCCGTGCCGGTCCACCAGGCGCCCAGCACCACCACCAGGACAAGCCCGATGAACGCAAGAACGGATTCAAATGTGGATTGGTACGCCACCCGCCGACCCATACCAGCCACTCCTCACTGTGCTGTCCGTGGTCCTACCCCAACCGTACGGGCCACTGGTCCGCCGGCGAAGAGCGGAAGTCACCGGTACCGTGGGCCGAAGAGCCCAGCCTGGGACGGGTGGATCACCCCCACCTATAGTGCTCGGCATGATGTGGTGCATTCACTGTGAGGACAAGCCGGACTCGATCGAGCTGCGACAGCAGACCAGGCCCAGTCATGTCGAGTATCTCGGCGGATTCGATGTGCGGGTCGGCGGACCGCTCATCAACGAGGACGGCGAGATGTGCGGCTCCTGCATCATGCTCGAGGCCCCGGATCGGGCCGCCGCCGAGGCGTTTGCCGAGAACGACCCGTACAACAAGGCCGGACTGTTCGCCCGGGTCAGCATCCAGGAGTTCAAGACCGTCTTCTGGCCGCAGTAGCGAGGGCGAGGCGGGGCGCGGTTCTGGGTCGGGGTCGGTGCCTCCGTGTTGGCCTCTGCCGTTTGGCGGCCGTGATCCAGGGGGGGCGTGATCGGCTGGTAGCCGTGTCCGGCCGGTAGTTGCCTTGTGCCCAGGTTTGAGGCCCGGGCCGGACCGGATGCTTCGGTTGATTAGTGACGCTGCTGCGCCGTGAGATGCTCTTCGAGGTCTGCCTGATCGGCCGGCGCGAGCGTTGGCGGGTCGAGCCGAGCAAACCGACTGGTCAAACGAGGCGCCGACATAGCAGAAGTACGCTTGAGCCGCCGAAGCCCATCGGCAACCGTGGCCGGCAAACAACCACGTGACGCCGCCTTGCAGACCGACGCCTTGGCGCTTCGATTCGCAGGCGGTGGATCGGCGCGGGGAACGCGGCAACGTCAATCCGGTAACCACCTGATGCAAGCGTTGCGCGGTCAGCCGACATTGCGACTCAGGAAGCGAATAGATTTGGCCGGCGGCCAGGCTCGCTGCAGCTCAGTAGCCAGTCGCTCCGCGGTCGGCCGGCCCGATCTTTGCTGTCACACCCCGTCGGTACTGTCTTTCATATGTTGACGGCGGCGGACATCCAACAGGACCCTCGTGGTCGGGCAGGCTCCCGCCCGACCGTGCGCTCCGCCGACCTGGATGACGCGCTGAAGCTGCTCGCCGAGGCCGATGCACTTCGGGCAAAAGCTGCTTCCCTGGTTGGCGCCCTCGCCGACTCGGGACTGGCCCAGTTCCACGGCTATGTCTCCATGGAGCGGCTGGTGGCGCACCGCAGCGGCCGTCGGAACACCGCCGCCAGAGACCTTCTGAGGGTCGCCCGGTTCCTCGACCGTCATGAGCTGAGCGCCAAGGCGTTGCGTGACGGTCGCCTGTCGAGGGCCAACGCGGAGACGCTTGCCCGGGCTGCCAACGGAGACCGGGCCGCCAACTTCGCAGAAGCTGAGGAGCAGTTGCTCGCCGAAGCAGTCGGGACCTGCCCCGAGAAGTTCGACCGACTCGTCTATGCGTGGCGGGCCCGGGTGGACGCCGAAGCGGACGCCGCAGATGCCGAGCGGGTATGGCGGGAACGATCACTCACGATGCAGCTGGCCTTCGATGGTTCGTGCCACGGTCGGTTCCGCCTCGATCCCATCGCCACCGAAATCGTCGCCATCGCCTTGGAGACACCACCGGATCCCGCCGGAGTATTCACCGAACCGCGGACCCTCGCGCAACGTCGCGCCGATGCACTGGTCGACCTCTGCCTCATGGACAGCACCACCGGCGGCAACGACGCCGGTGTGACCAGGACATCAGTGGATGTGGTCGTCGACGTTGAGACCCTGGCCGACACCAGTGACCCGGTGGTCGTATCCCGCTTGCGGCGCGAGCTCGGCCGGGGCGGGCCGATCAGTGGCCCCGGTCTCGATCGGCTCCTCTGTGACGCATCGTTTCGGGCGTTGGTCATCAACGGCAAACAGGCTGTCCTGGCCTACAACCGGGCAACACCGGACATCCCGCCGGCCCTTCGCCGGGCGGTGAAACTCCGAGACCGAGGATGCACGTTCACCGGGTGCGACCGACCGGCCCACTGGTGCGACCTGCATCACATCGTCCCCCGGAACCGAGGCGGTCCCACCACAGCGGAGAATCTGACCCTGCTCTGTCGGTACCACCACACCACCGTCCACGAGGGCGGTTGGCAACTCACCCGAGCCCCGGACGGCACCATCCACGTCTCCATGCCCTGCTCCGGGCGCGGGTATGCGGGCAACAGTCTCGCCATGCCTGCCCCGAACAGCTGAAGCCTCGAACCGAGCCACCAACCCCGGCCCGGTTCGAGGCCCCCGGCGCGCCCCAACCAGCTCACCTCCCCCAGCCGACACCAACACCCACCGCCGACCCGCTCCCCTCGTCCATATGGATCAGACGGAACCATAAGGCAGCCACCGAGGCGGGAATCCGGGCGGTGCGGCGAAAGCGAGGACTCGGAGCGAAGCGACGCCGCAGCGCAGCCGTACCGACCGTAGTTCCGCCGGACAGCCCGACCGGCCAGCTCCGCAGTCCAGCCCACCGGCCCCAGACCCACCGCCGAACCCACCGACCGCAAACCGGCCGGACAGCCCGATCAGACGACCCGACAGGACCGGTCGGTTAGAACTCCTCAACCACGGCCAGAACCTGGCCGGCCTCCACCGAGTCCCCGACGGACACGGGAACCGAGGTCACGGTTCCCGCCGTCGAGGCGGCTACGGCCAGCTCCATCTTCATCGCCTCCATCACCAACAGCGTGTCGCCGGCGGCGACCTCTGCACCGGGTTCAACGGCGACGGCGATGATCGTGCCCGGCATGGCGGCCACGGTGGAACCGGCTTCGGCGGCCGAGGACGGCTCGGCGAACCGCGGGAGCACGGTGAACGTCTCCGCACCGTGCGGTCCGGCCACCGAAACGGTCCGGTCGGCGCCTTCGCCGGCGTGGCTTACCGAGAACCTGCGGCGAATCCCGTCCACCGTCAGGTCGACCGCAGTGGCCGAGACGGCGTGGAGCACGGGGTCGGCCAGCGGCTGACCGTCAACCAGCAGCTCGACCAGCCGTCCTCGGGAGAGCCGGTACCCGATGACCAGCTGCTGATCCCGCCTGCCGAGGGAGACCTGCTGCGGGCCGGTGGCCACGTTGCGGAACCCGGATGAAACGGCAGCCGTGTGGCGGTCCATCGTGCGGTTGACCGCCTGAATGGCAAGCACCGCGGCACCGGCGGTCATGGCCAACGGATCACCTTCCAGCAGCGGACGTCCGAGGTGGTCCGCCCGGTTCCTGACCAGGAATTCGCTGTCGCCCTGATCACCGAGGAACTCGGGATGTTGCAGCGTTCTGACAAGCAGTTCCCGGTTGGTCACGATCCCGTCGACGACGGCCCCGGCGAGCGAAGCGGCCAGCACGCGGCACGCCACCCCCCGATCCGGTCCGTGAGCAATGACCTTGGCGATCATCGGGTCGTAGTACTGGGAGACCTCGCCCGCCGCCTCGCCGTCCCGGCCGCTGTCCGGGTCGATGGCGGTATCCAGCCGCACAGGACCGGGCACGGAGAACGCCCGCACCGTCCCGGTGGAGGGGAGGAAATCGGTCATGGGGTCCTCCGCGTAGAGCCGGGCTTCCACCGCGTGACCGGAGACCGGTCCGATGTCGCTCTGCTCGGGAACCGATCCGCCGCAGGCCACCGACAGCTGCAGCTTGACCAGGTCGGCGCCGAGCACCGCCTCGGTGACCGGATGCTCCACCTGCAGCCGGGTGTTCACCTCCAGGAAGTAGAAGTCCGGCGGTCCGCCGTCCCCCGGCGGCGGCCCGACCAGGAACTCGACGGTGCCGGCGTTTGTGTAGCCGATCGCCTTGCCGGCCTGGACCGCGGCGTCATGTAACGCGGCCCGGGTCGCGTCGTCGATCGACGCGCTCGGTGCCTCCTCGATGATCTTCTGGTGGCGCCGCTGGATGGAGCACTCTCGTTCGTGGAAGTGCACAACCCGGCCGGATTCGTCGCCGAAGATCTGGACCTCGATGTGGCGCGACGGCGCCACGTACCGCTCGGCGTAGATCGTGCCGTCGCCAAACGCCGACTCGGCCTCCCTGGCCGCTCCGGCAACCGCATCGGCCAGCGCCGACTCGGCATGCACGATCCGCATGCCCCGGCCACCGCCACCGGCCGACGCCTTGATCAGCACCGGATACCCGATCTCGTTCGCCGCCGCCTGAACCTCGCCCGGGGAGAGGTCCGTCAGCTCGGCGGACGGCAGCAGCGGCACGCCTGCCGCGGCCATCAGCCGTTTCGACTCCAGCTTGGACCCCATCACGGAGATGACCTCCGGTGTCGGCCCGACAAAGATGAGGCCGGCGTCGGTCACCGCCCTGGCAAAAGCCTCGTTCTCGGCCAGAAACCCGTAGCCGGGGTGGATTGCGTCCGCCCCGGTCCGCTTGGCGGCGTCGATGATGGCGTCGACCCGGAGATAGGACTCGGCCGGGGTGTTTCCCCCGAGCCCGACGGCCAGGTCGGCGTCGGCCACAAACGCCGCGCCCGCGTCGGCATCGGAGTAGACGGCGACCGTGTTGATGCCGAGCTCCCGGCAGGTCCGCATGACCCGCCTGGCGATCTCACCCCGGTTTGCGACCAGCAGCCGCTCGATAGTCCTCATCAGATCACATCCGGAACACGCCGTAGCCCCGTTGGCCACGGCATTCGTTTGTCAGCGCCGCCGAGAGTGCGATGCCCAGCACGTCCCTGGTGTCCCGCGGATCGATGAGACCGTCGTCGTAGAGCTGGCCGGACATCACCGCAGCCTGCTCCTCGTAGGTGATCTGGTCCTCGATCTGTTGACGGCGGGCCGCGTCCGCCTCCTCGTCGAATGGCAGTCCACGATCCTCGGCGGATGCCTTCGCCACGATCGACAGGGTTCCCGCCAACTGCTCGGCCCCCATCACCGCGGTCTTTGCGTTCGGCCACACGAACAGGAACCGGGGGTTGTACGGCCTGCCGGCCATGCCGTAGTTGCCCGCCCCGTACGACCCGCCGATCTGTACGGTCAGGTGGGGCACGGTGCTGTTGGTGACCGCATTGATCTGGTGCGAACCGTGTTTGACCATGCCTTTCTGCTCATACTCGGTCCCGACCATGTAGCCGGTGACGTTCTGGACAAAAAGCAGCGGTGTGTCGACCTGGTTGGCCAACTGGATGAACTGAGCGGCCTTGTTGGCGTCCTCGTTCAGCAGGACGCCGCGGTCGTTGGCCAGAATCCCCACCGAGTAGCCGTGCAGGTGGGCGAACCCGGTCACCAGATTCGGGCCGTAGCGGGGTTTGAACTCGTCGAACTCCGAGTCATCGACAACCCGGGCCAGCACCTCCCGGACCGGGAACGGCACCTTGAGGTCCGCCGAGACGATGCCCAGGATTTCGTCGGGGTCGTATCGGGGATCCATTGACGCCCGGTCGGGGCCCGGTCCCAGCTTCCTGTAGGTGAGGCCGGCCACGATGCTGCGTCCGATGCGGATGGCATCGTGCTCGTCGACGGCGAAATAGTCGGACACGCCGGACACCGAGGAGTGCATGTCCGCCCCACCCAGCTCCTGCTCGTCCGCGTCTTCGCCGGTGGCCATCTTCACCAGCGGCGTGCCGCCGAGGAACACCTTGGCCTGCTGGTCGACCATCACCACGTAGTCGCTGGTGCCGGGCAGGTACGCCCCGCCGGCGGTGGAGTTTCCGAAGACCAATGAGATGGTGGGGATCGCGGCGGACGACAGCGAGGTGATGTTGCGGAAGATCTCACCTGCCCCCAGGTACAGCTGGAGCTGGTGGGGCAGGTCGGCACCGCCGGACTCGACGAGGAAAACCATCGGCAGCCGGTTCTCCATGCAGATATCCAGGGCCCGCAGCATCTTCTTGACCGTGATCGGGTTCATCGACCCGCCCCGGACGGTCGGGTCGTTGGCCAGGATCACACACTCGGTCCCCGCGACCTGGCCGATGCCGGTGACCACCGCGGCGCCGACGTTGAACTCGGTGTCTGCACCTGCGGTTGCCGAAAGCTCGAGGAACGGGGCGTCGGGGTCCACCAGCAATTCGATCCGCTCCCGGACCAGCAGGCGCCCCCGTTTGTGGTGCCGTTCGACGTACTTCTGACCGCCGCCGGCGACCGCCTGGGCCACCAGCTCCTCGTACTTGGCCAGCTCCGTCTCCATGGCGGCACGGTTGGCCACGTAGGTTTCTGATCGGACGTCGATGTTCGAATGAAGGACTGCCATGACTAGACGGCAAAGGTAGTCCGTCGCAGCCACTTGGGCGACTTCTGTCACGACGCCGAACCCGGACCCACCACCGGCCCGGTTTGGGTCTACCGTTCCCAGGGTGATCGACTGGTTCCTGAACCTGTTCCACGAGATGGAACAGCTCGTCACCGAGACCTCTCAGAGCCCGTGGTTCCTCCTGCTGGTCTTTTCGTTTGCGCTGATGGATTCGGTCATCCCGCTTGCACCGTCGGAGTTCGCGGTCATCGCCGGTGGCGTTGCGTCCGGGGCCGGCACGCTCATCGACGACCAGAACGTGCTGTCGGTGGTGCTGGTGATACTGGCCGGTGCGCTGGGGGCCTACGCCGGTGACTCGCTGGCCTACCTGATCGGCAGCAGGGCGGAAGGCCTGGCGAGGCGAACGCTGTTCCGGGGCGAGAAAGGCGAACGACGGTTGGCCGCCGCCGGAGCCCAGATCCGAAGACGGGGCGGCATGCTGCTGCTGACCGCCCGGTTCATCCCCGGTGGCCGGACCGCGATGACCCTGTCCTGTGGGCTCACCGGGCAACCGTTTCTGGCGTGGTTCACCCGGTGGGACCTGCTGGCCGCCTCGCTGTGGGCCACCTACGCCGGCCTTCTGGGTTTCTTCTTCGGTGACGCGTTCGAGAACCAATCGACCGCGCTATGGGTGGCGTTCGGGACCGCGGTGTCCATCTCGATTTCGGTCGAGGCGATCCGTTGGCTGCGGGCCAGGCGACAGAACAGGCGACAGGACCAGGGGCTGGATACCGCGGCCTGACCCATCGCCGGTTGTCCGGGTGCGGTTGGACTGCCACACTTGCGGCCCACGACGTCCAAACTCTTGGAACCGGGCGACGGTGCCGGACTACGAACGGGGGAAACCGATGGGTACGGGCAGCTCGCAGCCGAACCTGCTTTTGATCATGGCCGACCAGATGGCGGCCCCGTTCATCTCGCCGTGGGGCGGCCCGGCAAAAACCCCGGCGATCGACCGGCTTGCCGAGGAGGGCGTCGTCTTCTCCTCCACCTACAGCAACAGTCCCCTCTGCGCCCCCGCCCGATTCGCCATGATGGCCGGCCGGTACAACAGCAGGATCGGGGCCTACGACAATGCGTCCGAGTTCACCTCCACGGTGCCGACGTTTGCCCATTTCCTGCGGGCCGCCGGGTATCAGACGTCGTTGGTCGGCAAGATGCACTTCGTGGGCGCCGACCAGCTGCACGGGTTCGAAGAGCGGCTGACGACCGACATCTATCCGGCGGACTTCGGTTGGACGCCGAACTGGGAGGACCCGGACGGTCGGTTCGACTGGTGGTATCACAACCTGGACAGCGTTGTGCACGCCGGGCTGGCCGAGGCGACGAACCAGCTGGACTACGACGACGAGGTCGGCTTCCGGACGATTCGCAAGCTGCGGGATCTGGCCAGGACCACCGACGATCGGCCGTGGTTCGTCACCGCCTCGTTCACCCACCCCCACGACCCGTACGTCGCCCGCCAGGGGTTCTGGGATCGGTATGACCACGACGAGATCCCGATGCCGACGGTCGGCCCGATCGCCGAAGATGCGGAGGACCCCCACAGCAGACGACTCCGGCACGTGATGATGGCCGACGTCACCGAGGTCACCGACAACCAGATTCGCAACGCCCGACACGCCTACTTTGCGAACTGCTCCTACGTGGACGACTGGGTCGGTCAGGTCCTGCGGACCCTCGAGCTGTCCGGCATGGCCGACGACACGATCGTGATCCTCACCGCCGACCACGGCGACATGCTCGGCGAGCGGGGACTCTGGTACAAGATGAACTTCTTCGAGGCGTCCACCCGGGTGCCGCTGATCGTATGGGCGCCGTGGCGGTTCGAGCACCGCCAAGTCGCCACCCACACCAGCCTGCTGGACATCGCTCCGACCCTGGCCGACCTCGGCGGTGCCGCAAGCGCCGAGGTCATGGAGGATCTCGACGGCAACAGCCTGGTACGGCTGCTCGACGGCGACGAGGATCCGGACCGCCTCATCGCCGGGGAGTACCTGGGCGAGGGAGCGGTGGCCCCGATCTTCCTGTTGCGCGCGGGGACCCTGAAATACGTGTGGAGCGAACCGGACGGCGCTCAGCTGTTCGATCTGGCCACCGACCCGAACGAGCTGACCAACCTGTCCACCGATCCGGCGCAGGCGGAGACGGTCGCAGCGTTCGGCGCCGAGATCCATCGACGATGGAACCCCGGGCGGTTACGGGACCAGGTGGTCGACAACCAACGAAGCAGGCGCATGGTGGACAGCGCGCTTCGCCAGGGCCGGTTCACCCCGTGGGACTTCCAGCCGAGCACCGACGCAACCCAGCAGTACATGCGCAATCACCTGGACCTGAACGAGGTGGAAGCCGGACGCCGCCTCGGGTGAGTGCCCTCAGCGCCGCAGAACAGTGGCGGAGTGGCTGTCATCGACCATCGCCTGCTCGGTTAGTGTTTGGTCATGGTCGACATCTCACAGACCCTCCACTGGCAGGACACCGACGTCGAGGTGCACAAGGTGGTTGTTGGCCCGGTCGACAACAACGTGTTTGTCCTCCGGTGCCGCCACACGGGAGACGCCGTGTTGCTCGATGCGGCGAACGAGCACGACCTGCTGCTGGACCTGTGCCGGACACTCGGCGTTCGGACGGTGCTCGAGACCCACGGCCACTGGGATCACATCCAGGCCATCCCTGCGGTCCGGGACGCCGGGTACGAGGTCGGGGTGACCGCGGCCGACGCCGCCATGCTGCCCAGCTATGACTACCTGCTGGAGGACGACACCAGAATCGACGTCGGCCGAGCGGCGCTACACACCATCACCACCCCCGGCCACACCCCCGGTTCGATCTGCTTCAAGCTGGTCGACAAACCGCTGCTGTTCAGCGGCGACACCCTGTTTCCCGGCGGACCCGGCGCGACCCAGTTCGAGGGCGGCGACTTCGACACGATCATCGAGTCGATCGACTCCCGCCTGTTCACCCTGCCGCCGGAGACCATCGTGCTGCCAGGCCACGGGGACGACACCACGATCGGGACCGAACGGCCCAGCCTCCAGGAGTGGGTCGACCGGGGCTGGTGACAACTGACCGGCCCCGACCTCGGACCTAATTTACACTACGTGGATTGTGTAAATAGCTCCCGCTCCTAGACTGGAGTCATGACCGACGCCCCGCTCCTGCAGCTCAGCGGCCTGCATGCGGAAGACACCGGCGGGGTCACGGTACTGGACGGGGCGTCGCTCGCCGTCGAGGTCGGCGAAACCCATGTGATCCATGTGTTGCCGGACCAGGACTCCGACGCGATCGGCGCCGTGGTCCTGGGCTCTCACCGGTATCGGCTCACAGACGGTGCAGTCCGACTTCGAGGGGAGGACATCGGTGGCTGGCCGGCGAACATCCGGGCCGGGGCCGGTCTCTTCCGGGCGGCGCCGGCCCCGCAGGGTCGAGCCGGTATCTCCAATCTCTCGGTACTACGGGCCATCGCCCCGGCGGGAATGGGCGATGCAGCCACCGATGACAACGTTGACGAGGCGGTCGATGGAGAGGCCACCGGGGTCACCGCCGTTCGCCGATCCGCCATCCGTATCCTCGACAGACTCGGACTGGATCAGAGCCTGTTGACCGAGGATGTCGGCACCGCCACGTCACCGGTCGACGCCCTCGGAGCCTCTCTGCTTCGTGTGCTGTTTCAGCGGCCGGAGGTGGTGCTCGTCGATCTTGCGGCCTTCTCCGAGTCCCCCGAGATCTTTGCACTCCTTACCAAAGGCGTGGGCCTCGCCCGGTTTGAGCGGCCGGGCCTCGGCACGCTTATCATGAGCCGGGACGAACGGCTGCTCGATCATCTTGAACCGGACCATATCCACGTCCTGAGCGGTGGCCGGGTCACCGCCTGCGATCGTGCGGAGCTGGCCTCCTTTGTCACAACCAACGATTCGGAAACGCGACATGAGTAGCGAGATGACCAAGACCAACGGCGACCTCAGCGTCGCAGCGATCAAGAAGGACTTTCCCATCCTCGATCAGGTGCAGGACGGCAAGCGGTTGGTGTTCCTGGACTCCGCGGCGTCCTCCCAGCGACCGCAGCAGGTCATCGACGCCATGAGCGAGATGTACCGCCACAGCTACGCCAACGTTCACCGTGGCGTTTACCGGGTTGCCGAACGGGCCACGAACCTGTTCGAGCAGTCCCGGACCAAAGTCGCATCCTTCATCAACGCGGCAAGCGACAAGGAGATCATCTTCTCCAAGAACGCAACGGAAGCGATCAACCTGGTGGCGAACAGCTGGGGTCGGGCGAACCTGTCGTCCGGGGATGCCATCGTCCTGACCCTGCTTGAGCATCACGCCAACATCGTGCCGTGGCAGATGCTGGCCGCAGAGCGTGACCTGGAGATCCGGTGGATTCCCGTCACGGACGACGGCAGCCTCGACCTGACCGACCTTGACCGGATCATGGACGGCGCAAGCCTCTGCGCCATCACCGCCATGTCGAACGTGACCGGTGCCCTCACCGACACCGAGCGGGTCATCGCCGCAGCCAGGGCCGCCGGTGCACTGGTACTGATCGACGCCTGCCAATCGGTACCGCACATGCCAACCGACGTGCAGGCCATCGGCGCCGACTTCATGGCGTTCAGCGGCCACAAGATGCTTGGCCCGTCGGGCATCGGCGTGCTGTGGGGACGGGAGGAGCTGCTGGACGCAATGCCACCGTTCCTCGGCGGCGGCGGCATGATCCTGAACGTCACGACCGAGGGTTTCATCCCGGACGGTCTTCCCGCCAAGTTCGAAGCGGGCACTCCGCCGATCGCCGAAGCCGTCGGCCTTGGGGCGGCCATCGACTACCTCGAGAACATCGGGATGGAGGCCATTCGCAAACACGAGATGGAGATCACCGCCTATGCCCTCCGCAAACTCAAGGGCGACCTGGGCGATTCGCTGACCATCCACGGCCCGTCGGAACCGAGCGCCCGGGGTGCGGTGCTCTCCCTGGAGTTGGACGGCATCCATGCCCACGACGTCAGCCAGGTACTCGACCAGCATGCGGTCTGCATCCGCCCCGGCCACCACTGCGCGAAACCGCTGATGCGTCACTTCGGCGTAGCGGCCACCTCACGGGCCAGCTTCTACATCTACAACGACAACGAGGACGTCGACGCCCTCTCGGACGCGCTGATACAGGCCAGGGACTTCTTCGCCCTCTAGTACGGCCCGATACGCTTCCGCCAGGCCCCAACCACGACCGCAGGAGCGGTAGGCGGGCGACGACAACCCCAGGAAAGGCAACCACACGGTGTCAGGCCTCGAAGACCTCTATCGAGAGATCATTCTCGACCACTATCGGAGCCCCCGGAACCGGGGCTCGCTGGATACACCCCCGGCCCACCGGACCGAGGGGTTCAACCCGCTGTGTGGCGACGAGATCATCGTTTTTCTCGAGGTCGGGGACGACGGTCTCATCGACATCCGGATCGACGGTCAGGGCTGCTCGATCTCCCAGTCGTCGGCGTCGATGATGTCGGCGGCGGTGAAGGGGAAGACGGCCGAGGAGGCAAAGCGGCTGATCGGTACGTTCAAGTCGATGATGTCGGTCCATGAACACGACATCGGCGGAGACGGCAGCTCCACCGACGAGCTCGACGTTGACACCGACGACGATCCGGATCTGGACCTCGGTGACCTCGAGGCGCTTCGCGGGGTTGTCCAGTTCCCGGTTCGTATCAAATGCGCAACGCTGAGCTGGAATACGCTGAACCAGGCGTTCGACGAGCTGGCCGCGGCCGATGACTGACAAGCCCCGGACGGCCAGCCCGATGGATCGGGCGTTCCTCACCGACGATCCGGAGGCTGGTCGGCTGATCCTGGTCCGCCATGGCCAGCAGCAGTGGCCGGACCCGGAGACCGCAACCGTCGGGGACTGGGTTGACCCGCCGCTCTCCGACCTCGGCGAGCAGCAGGCCGCGGCGGTGGCCAAGTACCTGTCCGACGAACCGATCACTGCGGTCTACAGCTCCGAGCTGAAGCGGGCGTTCGACACCGGCCGAGCCATCGCCGAGACCCGGGAAGCTCCCCACCAGGTGATAACC
>JBCCGJ010000112.1:0-16312 GCA_039029335.1 Actinomycetota bacterium
CCGAGAACCCGTCATTCGGGGCCACCATCACCTACCACCTGAGCGCCGACATCCGGACGGCCAAGGCAACCCGGATCGCCGCCGAGAAGGACCAGGAGGCCGGGACGGATGTTGCGTTCCCCGGCTGGGAGACCCTGTGGGAGGAACATCTCGAGGCCGACCCGGTGGTTCGGCTGCTGATCCGCAACGAGGCCGGTACGGTCATTCGGTCTCTCCCGGTCGAGGCCACAAAGGGCCTTCATCGGGTCACCTGGGACCTGCGCCACACCGCCGCGGACCCGGTCGACCTGTCACCGCCGGAATTCAAGCCACCCTGGGCCGGCGAACCGTTGGGCGCCCTGGCGACACCGGGGACCTACACCGCAGAGCTGGTGCAGCTCACCGCGACCGGGCCGACCGCGCTCGCCGGCCCTGAGTCCTTTGCCCTTGTGCCGGTCCCCGGCACCGAGGAGGCCGATGCTTCGGCGAGCGATCGGTTCCGACAGGAGTCGATGGACCTGGCCAGGCGGAGCGCCGGGGCCGAAAAACGCATCGACGCGGCCCGGGACCAGATCCGCCATCTTCGGGTCGGCGCCGCCGAGGTGGCCGCCGCTGCCGAGTTGTTGCCCCGGGTGGATGCCGCGGCCAGGCGGCTGGAGGAGATAAGCCGGGACCTCAGCGGGGACCCGGTCAGACGGCGGCTCTCCGAGGCCGACAGCCCGTCGATCCAGGACCGGGTCTGGCGGGTCGGCGAGCTCCACGGCTGGACCACCGGCCCGCCGACCGCCACCCAGGAGCAGAGCCTTGGCGTGGCCGCCGAGCGGTTCGCTGCACTGGCCGGTGCGCTGGACGGCGTCATCGAGGAGCTGGTCGGCCTTGCCACCGATCTGGATGCCGCAGGCGGCCCCTGGACCCCTCGGTAGGATCCGCCGGCTCCCTCACCGGGTCGGACCGCCTCCAACCGGATTATCTACAATTTGTTGACGAAACCCAGGTGAGTTGTAGATAATACGAGGGAGCGAAAAGGGGGCCACTGTGGCTGATCCGTCCACCGATGTCTCGGAACCTGTCACGGAAACCGTCACCCAGCCGACGGTCGACTTTTCGACCGCACCGGGGGAGTACCGGCACTGGCGGCTGGCCGTCGACGGCCCGGTAGCCACCCTGACCCTGCAGGTTGACCCGGCGGGGGGCCTCCGCACCGACTACGAGCTCAAGATGAATTCCTACGACTTGGGTGTCGACATCGAGCTTCACGACGCCATTCAACGGCTCCGGTTCGAGCACCCCGGCGTGAAAGCGGTGGTGCTCACCGGTGGTCTGGAGCGGATGTTCTGCGCCGGGGCCAACATCTCGATGCTGGCGGGGTCAACCCATGGCCACAAGGTCAACTTCTGCAAGTTCACCAACGAGACCAGAAACTCCATGGAGGACGCAACGGCGAACAGCGGGCAGACCTGGATCGCCGCGGTGAACGGCACCGCGGCGGGTGGTGGGTACGAGATGGCCCTCGCCTGTGACGAGATCCTGCTGGTCGACGATCGCTCGTCCGCCGTGTCGCTCCCGGAGATTCCGCTGCTGGCCGTCCTGCCCGGCACCGGCGGGTTGACCAGGGTCGTCGACAAACGCTTCGTCCGGCGGGACCTGGCCGATGCGTTTGCCACCAAGAACGAAGGCGTCCGGGGCCAGACCGCCGTCGACTGGGGCCTCGCCGACGCCATCGCGCCGGCCAGCGGCTTCGATGCGCTCATTGCCGAGCGGTCCGCGGCCCGGGCTGCGGAGTCCGACCGTCCGGACGGCGGGGCCGGCGTCGTCCTCGAGGCGCTGGGTCGCCAGGTGGACGGTGATCGGTTCCACTACGGCGGGCCCGGCGCAGTCGGCAGCGTCTCGGTCGCGCTCGACCGGGCAACCGGTACCGCCACCATCAACCTTGCCGCACCCGAGGCGCCGTCCCCAAAGTCGGCGGACGAACTCCGCACCACCGGATCGGCGGTGTGGCTACTGGCCACCGCCCGGGAGCTTGACGACGCCGCCCTCCACCTGCGGTTCAACGAACCGGACATCGGCACGTGGGTGTTCACCACCACCGGGTCGGCGGAGGCCGTCCTGGCCGCCGAGGAGGTGCTGGCCGCCGAACCGGACCACTGGCTGGTCCGAGAGGTGCGGCTGCTGTGGGCCAGGGTGCTGAAGCGGCTGGACCTGTCGGCCAGGACGCTGGTGGCCACCGTCGAACCGGAAAGCGCCTTCGTCGGTGTCTTGGCCGAGCTGGTGCTGGCCGCCGACCGGAGTTACATGCTGGCCGGCACCTGGGAGGACCTCGATGACCCGCCGCCTCCGGCAACGCTCCGCCTGACGGAGGCGAGCACGGGTTGGTTCCCGATGTCCAACGGTCTGACAAGACTGCAGACCAGATTCTGGGGTCGAGAGGACGCGCTGGCCGCCGCAACGGCGGTTGTCGGCAAGGACCTGACCGCGGAGGACGCCCTGGCCGCCGAGCTGATCACGTTCGCCCCGGACGACCTGGACTGGGAGGACGAGATCCGGCTGATGCTTGAGGAGCGGAACAGCTTCTCGCCGGACGCGCTGACCGCCATGGAGGCGAATTATCGCTTTGTCGGGCCGGAAACGATGGAGACCAAGATCTTCTCCCGGCTGTCGGCATGGCAGAACTGGATCTTCCAACGACCGAACGCCGTCGGTCCCGAGGGTGCCCTCCGGCGCTTCGGGACCGGCACCCGACCCACCTTCGACCAGAATCGAGTGTGATCATGACCGCAAAACGGAGCGCCATCACCGTCGACATCGACGCCAAGATCCCCAACAACGTCGACCTCAACGGCGACAGACGGCTGAAGCGGGCACTGGAGTCCTGGCAACCGAAGTTCATCCGGTGGTGGGAGGAGTTGGGCCCTGCCGCGTTCAAGAACAACCAGGTGTTCCTCCGCACCGCCATCGACGTCGGACAGCGTGGGTGGGCAAACTTCGACCACGTCTCCATGCCGGACTACCGCTGGGGTGTCTTCCTCGCCGAACCGGAGAAGGACCGCAAGATCGCGTTCGGCGAGCACAAGGGACAGGACGTGTGGCAGGAAGTGCCGGGGGAGTACCGCTCGGCGCTGCGGCGACTGATCGTTGTCCAGGGCGACACCGAGCCGGCCTCGGTCGAGCAGCAGCGACAGCTCAGCCTGACCGCCCCCTCGTTGTACGACATGCGGAACCTCTTCCAGGTCAACGTGGAGGAGGGACGGCACCTCTGGGCCATGGTCTACCTGCTGCACCGGTACTTCGGAAAGGACGGCAGGGACGAGGCGGACGCGATGCTGGAGCGCCACTCCGGTGACGCCGACAACCCTCGGATCCTCGGGGCGTTCAACGAGGAGACACCGGATTGGCTGTCGTTCTTCTTCTTCACCTACTTCACCGACCGGGACGGAAAGTTCCAGCTGGCGTCCATGCGGGAGTCCGCCTTCGACCCGCTCAGCCGGACCTGTGACTTCATGCTGAAGGAGGAGGCCCACCACATGTTCGTCGGGGCCACCGGCATCGGCCGGGTGGTCGAGCGGACCCTGGAGCTGATGCGGGAATACGACACAACCGACGTCCATCCCCACGGCGGCATCAACCTGCCCGTGCTGCAGAAGTACCTCAACTTCCACTACTCGGTCAGCCTCGACCTCTTCGGGGCCGAGACGTCGACCAACGCCGCCAACTACTACTCGGGCGGGCTGAAGGGCCGGTTCCACGAGGAGCGCCGGGACGACGACCACCGGCTCAACACCCTCTACCGGACGGTTCCGGACATGACCGAGGACGGCATCGGCGAGCGGGAGGTGACCCAGCTCGCGGCCCTGAACGAGACCCTCCGGGACGACTACACGGTCGACTGCCAGAAGGGCATCGACCGGTGGAACCGCACCCTTTCAAAGGCCGATGCGGGGTTCGAACTGCGGCTCCCACACGTCGGGTTCCACCGCCAGGTGGGGACCTTCTCCGGTCACCACATCAGTCCAGACGGGCGGGTCCTGAGCGATGCCGAGTGGACGGCGGCCGAGGAGGGGTGGCTGCCGAGCGACGAGGACAAGGCCCACGTGAAATCCCTGATGACCGGTGTGACCCAGCCGGGCAGGATGGCGGGCTGGATCGCCCCGCCGAGCAGCGGCATCAACCAGAAGCCGGTCGAGTTCGACTACGTCCGGATCTGAGCCGGGTCGGAGCGGGGACTCGGACACTGCGATGGTGCTGTCGGTTGCAGACGAACAGGGCACCGTCGTCCCGGGGAACCGGGGCGGGGCCAAGACACTGCTGCTCACGGTTCTCGGTGAGTTCGTCCTGCCCGCCGGTGGCTCGGCGTGGACCTCCTCCCTGGTCGCCGCGGCCAACGTCGTCGGCATCGCGGAGAAGAATGCTCGCCAGGCGATCGCCCGGACCGGGGAGCAGGGCATCATCAGCTCGACCCGCCATGGCCGACGGGTTCGCTGGACGCTGACCCCGGCCGGTCGTCGGCTCCTCGAGGACGGTGCCGACCGGATTTACCGGTTGGGCGCCGACGCGACGGACGGGTCGGTGGACTGGAACGGGGACTGGCTGGTGGTCCATTGCCCGGTGGCCGAGGCGAAGCGGAGCGTCCGGACCCGGCTCCGTACCCAGCTCGCGTTTCTCGGCTTTGGTGAGGTCTCGGCCAACCTGTTGATCTCCCCCCGGGTCGAGACCGAGCCCGCGCTTCGCTCGGTCCTCGACGACCTTGGTGTGCTGGACGAGTGCCTGGTCCTCCGGTCGACGGTTGCCTCCGGCGACGAGCGGGCCAGGATGGTCGCCTCGGCCTGGGATCTCGACGGCTTGGCGGCCGGGTATGACGGGTTCCAGCGGACCTACCGGGACCTGGCCCCGAGCGACGAGGTTGCCGCGTTCCGTGACACCGTCCTGCTGGTCAATGACTGGCGGCGGTTTCCGTTCATCGATCCCGGTCTTCCCGCCGAGCTGCTGCCGGACGGCTGGGTCGGCCGGGCCGCCGCCGAGACGTTCCGCAGCCGCCGACAGGACTGGGCCGAGCAGGCCCAGGGCTGGTTCAACCGCCTGGAGAGCACCGGCTGACCCGAGGTTGGTCAGCCCGGGGGTCGATCGGTGATGATGCCGGCATCGAAGAGGGCAGCGACGGCCTCGGGGGAGTAGCCGGCCGCCTCTCCCAGCTCTCCCAGAATCTCGCGGCCGTGCTGGTTGAGGTTGGCCCCCGGCCGACGGTACGTCGCCGGTGTGTCGGACAGCCTGATCGGCAGCGTCGGCCACGGGTGGGTGCCGGCCAGCGGGTGGTGCAGCTCGACAAAGAACCCGCGCGCCCGGTGGTGGCGATCGGCCATCACCGCCGGGGCATCGGCCACCGCAGCCGCCGGAACACCGACGGACTGCAATTGCATCGCAACTTCGTCCGGATCCCTGGTGGAGGTCCAGGCCTCGATCGCCGTGTCGATCATGTCCTCAGCCGTTCGGCGGTCCGGCTCGGTCCAGTCCCGCCAGGCCGGGTCGAAGGGCGCGGCAGCACAGAGTGCCGCCCAGCTCCGATCGTCGACCACGGACAGGGCCAGCCAGCGGTCCGTCCCGGTGCACCGGTACACACCCTGCGGTACGAATCGCCGGTGACGGTTCCCGATCGGCTTCGGTTCGACGCCGGACAGCTGACGGTCGGCCACCGCATGGCCGGTCATGGCCACCGTGGCCTCCAGCTGGGCCAATTCCAGGGTCCGGCCCCGGCCGTCTTCCGCACGGTCGACGAGCGCACCGATGGTGGCACACGCGGCGTGGACTCCGGCGACCGGGTCCGGCCAGGCCACCCCGGCCTTTCTTGCGGTTTCCCCGGCGTAACCCATCAGGACCGAAAGTCCGCCCTGGGAGTCCACCACCGGACCGTACGCCACCCGGTCCCGAAGCGGCCCACGTCGCCCGAAGCCCGGCATGGTCACGTAGATGAGCGACGGGTTGAGCGCGTGCAGCCGGTGCTCATCGAGGCCGAACTGGGGCATCACCCGCGGGCTGTAGTTCTCGATCAGCACGTCCGCTCCGGTGATCAGGTCCTCCAGGACCGCCACCGCGCCGGGCTGTGACAGATCGAGCGCGATGTTCCGTTTGTTGAGGTTGAACTTGTTGCAGAACCCGTTCCGATTCCACGGCTGCTCGCCAGGATCGTTGTCCGGGTAGTAGCGGGTTGCGGCAACCGAGGTCTCGTCGACGGTTGCTTCGCCTCTGGCCCAGGGAGCCTCGACCATGATCACGTCTGCGCCGAGGTCGGCCATGATCCGGGTGGCGCACGGTCCGGCCCAGACCCGGGTCAGATCGAGGACCCGAACGCCGCTCAGCGGGCCGTTCGCCAGGTCGGTTGTGCGCTCAGGCCGGGGGTGAACGGGGACGGGAGCGGTCCCGTCGGCCGCTTCGCGCTCCGGCACGTCGACAACGGTCTCCCGGATCGGTGAGCGGGGCAGCAGTACAGACCGGCCGCCCTGGTCGGCCGCTCGCCAGTAGTCCCTTGCCGACAGGTGTTCGTCGGCCAGCAGGTCGGCCATCGTCGAAACGGAGGCCGCCGGAACCCGCACCGCCTGCAGCAGCTCGATCGTCGGCTCCAACTCCTGGGATGCCAACCAGTGGCCGAGGTGTTCATCGAGCAGTGTTGGATGGTGCATGAGGTCGTAC
The DNA here is from genome assembly GCA_039029335.1 of Actinomycetota bacterium. Taxonomy (GTDB): domain Bacteria; phylum Actinomycetota; class Acidimicrobiia; order Acidimicrobiales; family SZUA-35; genus JAHELU01. The sequence continues at coordinate 6,658 of JBCCGJ010000112.1, forward strand.
ACATGGTCGATGTCCGGCCGTTCGAGGAGATGGTCCAGCCCGGCGATCGAAACCAGGGTCTCCAACTGGTCACCTCGAGGAGCGATGAGGGAGATCAGTCCGTCACCGCACTGGTACAGGCCGGCCGGTCGGCCGGGGCCGGCGTAGCGGTTGCCCATTCTGCGGAGGATGTCGCCGTTGTGGGTGTACCGGAGCAGCGTGAATTGATGGAGCGCGGTCATGACCTCGTGGTGGGTCACCTCGACCAGCTGCCCCCGCCCGGTGACGTTCCGGGCCAGCACGGCCGCCAGTGCGCCGATGGCACCGTGCACCCCGACCGCGTAGGCCACCTGGTGCTCCGGCCCCTGCAGCGGCTCCCGATCCAGGTCGCCGTTGAGGAACAGGTGGCCGCTGCGGGCCTGGTCGGTGACATCGGTTGAGCGGTACGCCCGGTCCGGCCCGGACCGGCCGAACGGCGACAGCTGGACGTTAATGCGTCGCTCGTCAGCCGGCAGTCGGTCCAGGACGGACAGCAGTGGGTCCGGGGCCGAACTCTGGATGACGATGTCGGCCGCGGCGACGTGCTGGGCGAGTTGCGCCTCGGTGGCGTCGTTGATCCGGGACTTGTCGACATCGAGGTAGAGCCTCATCGCCGGATCCGGCGCCGACGGTTGATCCGTGGCGACGCTGCGCCCGTCAAGCGACAGGATCGATACGGTGGCGCCGCGGTCGGCCAGCAGCTTCGCCGCATACCCGCCGGCGACCGAACCGGCGATCTCCAGCACCTGCAGGTCACGGATCATGCGCGGAGACTCGTTCAGCCGGCGGCGAACGACAGCTGCTTGCCCCTGGCGAAGCCGACCACCAACATGATGCCGGAGGCCAGGATGCCGATCATCGACAGGATGTGGAAGCCGGCCATGTCGAGGACAAGCCCGGAGGCCAGCGCCGCGACGCCGGAAACGATCGCCGCCATCAGGTCGGCGACACCCTGAGCCGACACCCGTTCCTCCGCCGGGACCGATTCGGTCAGCAGGGCGCTGCCGGCCACCATCCCGAAGCTCCAACCGAGACCGAGCAGGTACAGTCCGGGGAACATCAGCAGCGCCGGTGCTTCTCCGGCGAGCGCGGTGAGCGCAGTGGCAACGATCAGCACCGCAGCCCCGAGCGAAATGGTCGCCACCCGGCCGAACCGGTCGGCCGCCCACCCGGCCAGCGGTGCAAAGGCGTACATGCCTGCGGTGTGGGCGGAGATGACCAGACCGATCATGCCGACCTCGTGGCCGTGGGCCCGCATGTGCAGTGGGGTCATGGCCATCACCCCGACCATGACCGCCTGGGCGATCACCAGAGCCAGCAGTGCCACCCGGGCCGAGGGGTGAGACCACAGCAGCCGCAGGGTCGCCACGAACCCGGTCTTCTTGTCATCGCTCGGCTTGCGCAACCCGTCGATCAGTACCAGTGGGTCCGGTCTGAGGGCGACGTACATGACGATCGCGGCGAGCCCGAAGAACAGCCCGGTCAGGGCATTCGGGCCGACGTTCTCCCGTAGCCCGAAGTCCTGACCGATGTCGTCGGCGAGCCCCACCAGAATCGGTCCGCCAACCGCACCGACCGTCGATGCAAAGACGATGAAGCTGATCGCCTTGGCCTTTGTCTCCGGGGTTGCCAGATCGGCCGCCGCATACCTGGCCAGGTTGCTGGTGCCGGCGCCCATCCCGATCAGCACCATACCGATCAGGAACAGCACGATGTACTGCTGTTCCGCACTGAACAGGGCGAGCGCTCCGCCCGCGGTGGCCAGGACATACCCCAGGGTCAGGCCGGGGCGTCTGCCCCGTCGATCCATGAACGAGCTGAGCATGGCGGCACTCAGTGCGGTTCCGACGGTGATGGCCACCGTTGACATGCCGGCCCATCGGCTGCTCCCGAGCATGTCCTCGATCAGCAGCACCGCGACGGCGAAGCTGAGGCTGATCGCCCCCCTGGCGAACACCGCCCCGGCAAAAAGAACACCGAGCGTGCGCCGCTGCACGGAGGCGTGCGGCGAACCGTCTTCGGTGGATGGAGCCTGGCGGATCGATGTCACGCTGCCACGGTAGGCCCGGCAGGGCTCCCGTGGCGAAATGCCGACCGTCTGCCCGGGAATCGTCGGCGGGCCGGGGCCTGTCTACCATCGGGGCGGTGGCCCCGAACGTGATCCTGATCAACTGCGACGACCTCGGCTACGGGGACCTCGGCTGCTACGGATCGACCGTCAACCGGACGCCGCACCTGAACCGCATGGCCGAAGAGGGGCTGCGATTCACCGACTTCTACGCACCGTCGCCGGTCTGCTCGCCATCCCGGGCGGCGATGCTCACCGGCTGCTACCCGACTCGCGTCGGATTCGGCGGTCAGGCGTCCGGCGGGCTCGGTGGTGTGCTGTTTCCCGGGTGGAGCGTTGGCCTCAACCCGAACGAGATCACCATCGCCCGGCTGCTGTCCGACGCCGGTTACGCCACAAAGCTGGTCGGCAAGTGGCACTGCGGCGACCAGCCGGAGTTCCTCCCGACGGCTCACGGCTTCGACGAGTACTACGGCATTCCGTACAGCAATGACATGGGCCGTCAGGTGCCCTCCGACAACCCGGACCGGCCGACGGACGAGCAGGTCGAGGAGATGATCCGGGACCGCGGGTGTACCGAACCGTGGATACGTCCGCCGTTGCCGCTGCTGGACGGCGACGCGGTGCTGGAGGCCCAGCCGGACCAGGCCGCGCTGACCGGCCGATATCTGGAGCAGGCTGTCCGGTTCGTGCGGCAGCACCGGGACGGGCCCTTCTTCCTGTACCTCGCTCACCTGTACGTCCACTTGCCGATCTACGTTCAGGAGCGCTTCCGGAAGGAGTCGGACAACGGCGACTACGGCGCAGCGGTGGCCTGCATCGACTGGGTCACCGGTGTGCTGCTGGCCGAACTGGCCGCACTCGGCATCGACGAGGACACCGTGGTCATGTTCACATCGGACAACGGGGCCCTCGCCGATCATCGCGGTGGATCCGGCAGCAACGCACCGCTCCGGGGTGCAAAAGGGTCGACCTGGGAGGGCGGGCAGCGGGTGCCGTTCCTCGTTCGGTGGCCGGGCCGCATCCCGGCAGGGGAGGAGCGCTCGCAGGTGACCAGCGCCATCGATCTGCTGCCGACGATCGCCGGACTGTGCGATCTCGCCGTGCCGCAGGACCGGGTGTTGGACGGCACCGATCTCCGGCCGCTGCTGGAGGACAAGCGCGTGTCGGCCGAGCCGGACGACGATGTCCCGGACCCCGGTGGCGGCTGGGATCCGGACCGTGAGTTCGTGTACTTCCAGGGCGGCGGACCCGAAGCGATCCGGGTGGGGCCGTGGAAGTTACATGTGGCCAGGCGGGGGAGTGAACGGCAGGAGCTCTACCACCTCGGGCGGGACATCGGCGAGACCGAGGACGTCTCCGAGGCCAACCCCGAGGTGGTCGCCGACCTGGCTGCTCGACTCGTTCGGGTCCGGGATGCCCTGGGCGACGAGCGGCTTGGCATCGAGGGCCGGGAGGTCAGGGAGATCGGACGGGTCGACGACCCGGTGCCGCTGACCGTCTTCGATCCGGACCATCCGTACTTCATGGCCGAATACGACCTGCCGCACCGAGGGTGATCGGCGAGGGTGATCGCCGAGCCGATCGCCTGTGGATTTCTCCGTGAAACGGTTGCGAATCGTCGGCCACCGACCGACTAGGACTATGTGGTCCGACTCCTGGTCTTTCTCGGTGCGATGGTTGGCGCCGTCTTCTTCGCCGCCAACAACCTGCCGACACTCGAGACTGCTCTTGTCGGGCTCCAGGAGGCCTCGCTGCTCCCGATAGCGGCCGGTGTGCTCCTGTCCGTCGCGGCGATGATCAACCGGGGGTTCCTCAACCGGGCCGCCCACGTTGCGGTCGGCCTCGACGTCGAGCCGGCCTCGATGGTGCGGACCGCGGCGGTCGGGTTTGCCGCCAACAAGGTTGTCAAAGCGGCGGGGGCATCCGGCCTGGCCGTGTTTGTTCGAAGCGGGAACCGCAACGGGCACGCCCCGAGCAAAGTAGCCGCCGCCTGTGTGCTGGCCGCAGCGTCCTCCTTCTTTGCGCTCGGCGGGTTTGTTCTCGCCAACCTCATCCTGCTGGCGAGCGCCGATGAACTGTCCGGGTGGTGGGTGACGGCCGGCGCGGCGTTTCTGGTCTACGCCATCGTCATTGTCCTTGCCATGGTCACCGCAACCCACCGGCGGGACACCGCCCGGCGGGTGTGGCTTGCCGGTCGTCGGCTGATCGCCCGGATCCGTCGTCGCCCGATGGAGGACGAAACCGTCGGCCTCGACGACCTGTACGAAGCCATGGAGGCCGCACGGCGTAACGGAGGCTGGTCGGCCAGGGCGCAGGCCCACGCCATCATCTCAAAGATGCTCGGGGCCGCCATGCTGCTTGCCGCAGCGGTCGCCACCGGCCTGCCGATCTCCACCGCCGACGTCCTGCTGATCTACACCACGGCGCTGGTCACCGCACTGTTCTCGATCCTCCCCGGTGGCCTCGGGCTGGTCGAGGCCACCACGGCGGCGATGTTCGTCTCCGCAGGAGCTCCGCTCGGTGTGGCCGTTGTTGCGGTGGCGCTCTATCGGGTCTTCGACCTGTGGATCCCGGTCGCCACCGGCGCCATGATCGGCCGTCGGGAACTTCGCCCGGCCGACGCGGACCCCCGGTTCTCCAGCGAGCCCAAAGCGGCGATGCCGGTCCGGCGGGAGCCGCTGGTCCCCGAGGCCCGCTGGGTTGAACCCCGGGCGGTCAGCCTCGAAGGTTGACCTCGTAGGCGCAGCTGTGAGCGCCGGCGGTTTTGTGGGTGACCCGCTCGACCCGGGCGTCTGGAATCAGGTCCTGGATGAACTCCAGCTCCGTCGCACAGGCCTGCCGATAGTGGTTGGCGACCGACCAGATGGCACAGCTGTTGAGCTTTATCCGGTACCGATCCTCATCCGGCTGGTCAAAGTCCGCCAGGTAGCCCTGGGCGTCCAGTAGTTCGGTGAGGGCCGCTACCCGCTCGTCGATGGACTTGCCGTCCAGCTGCTCCATAGCGTCCTGAACCAGCCGCCGTCGGCGCCGGTCGAAGACCCTGGTGACCAGATCCGGGTCCTCCTCCGCGATGTGCTCCAGCAGCTCGATCGAGAGGTCGGACTGGGGGGTGACGAACAGTACCTCCGTCTGTTCCGTGGCGTGGTACCGTTCGGCGGGTCTGCCGTTCTGCCCCGGCTCCCGTCGGGAGACGATATGGCCGGAGGAGCGCAGCGCCCCAAGATGTTGACGGACTGCGCTGGCGGAGATCTCCAGGGCTTCCGCCAGCTGATCGGCGGTTGCTTCCCCCCGGCGTTTTACCGCAACAAGGACACGACGCTGGGTCGGGGAGAGGGCCGCAGTTGTGTCCATGGTCTCTCACGATACCAGCGTTTCAGCGAGTTTTTCTAGTTTCGCAATTTGTAACTGGCGAAACCTTGCTAAACTTGGAGAGGCCCGGACACCGTATTGCTGAACACTATCCCGGACAGAAGGAAACCCGATGAGCGATCAGCTTCGAGAGATCGAAGAGCTTACGGACGCGAGCTACGAGTTCGGCTTCAGTACCGACCTCGACACCGATATCGCACCGCCCGGCCTGAACGAGGACATCGTCCGGCTGATCTCCAGTAAGAAGAATGAGCCGGAATGGCTCCTCGAGTGGCGGCTCAAGGCGTATGAGGCCTGGAAGTCGATGGAGGAGCCGGATTGGGCGAAGCTCAACATCGATCCGATCGACTATCAGGGTCTCAGCTACTGGGCCGCGCCAAAGCCGAAGCCCCAGCTGGAAAGCATGGACGAGGTCGACCCGGAGATCCGGGAGATGTTCGACAAGCTGGGTATCCCGCTGCATGAGCAGAAGATGCTCAGCAACGTCGCGGTGGACGCCATCGTCGATTCGGTGTCGGTGACCACCACCTTCAAGGAGACCCTGGCTGAGGCCGGTGTCATCTTCTGCTCGTTCTCCGAGGCGGTGCAGGATCATCCCGACCTTGTCCGAAAGCACCTCGGGTCGGTCGTTCCGGTCCGGGACAATTTCTTTGCCGCCCTCAACTCCGCGGTGTTCTCCGACGGGTCGTTCTGCTACATCCCCAAGGGCGTCCGGTGCCCGATGGAGCTGTCCACCTACTTCCGGATCAACTCCCAGAACACCGGCCAGTTCGAGCGAACCCTGATCGTGGCCGAGGACGATTCCCACGTCTCCTACCTCGAGGGTTGCACGGCGCCGATGCGGGACGAGAACCAGCTCCACGCCGCCGTGGTCGAACTGGTGGCCAAGGACCGGGCGGAGATCAAGTACTCGACCGTACAGAACTGGTACCCCGGTGACGAGAACGGCGTCGGTGGTATCTACAACTTCGTGACCAAGCGGGGCCGGGCCCACGAGGACGCCAAGATCTCCTGGACCCAGGTGGAGACCGGTTCGGCCATCACCTGGAAGTACCCCAGCGTCATCCTCCAGGGCGACCGCTCGGTCGGCGAGTTCTACTCCGTTGCGCTGTCCAGCAAACGGCAACAGGCGGACACCGGCACCAAGATGATCCACATCGGGGCCGACACCACCAGCACCATCATCTCCAAGGGCATCTCGGCCGGGCAGGGCCAGAACACCTACCGCGGCCTTGTCAAGGCGATGCGGTCGGCGGAGAACGCCCGGAACTACACCCAGTGTGACTCCCTGCTGATCGGGTCGGACTGTGGTGCGCACACCATCCCCTACATCGAGGTCAAGAACCCGACCGCCCAGGTCGAGCACGAGGCGTCGACGTCCAAGGTTGGTGAGGATCAGCTGTACTACTGCCGCCAGCGCGGCATGAACGAAGAGGATGCCATGGCGATGATCGTCAACGGCTTCTGTCGTGAGGTCTTCGACGAACTTCCCATGGAGTTCGCCGTTGAGGCTCAGCGTCTGTTGAGCGTAAGTCTGGAAGGAAGTGTCGGCTGATGCTGCACGTTGAGAACCTGACCGCGTCGATCAATGACATCAAGATCCTCACGGGTCTCAGCCTTGACGTCGGGCCCGGTGAGGTCCATGCGATCATGGGCCCGAACGGTTCCGGCAAAAGCACCTTCGCGCACGCCCTCGCCGGTCGCGACGGGTACGAGATCGACGGCAAGGTGACGTTGGACGGCGAGGATCTTCTGGAGATGGAACCGGAGCAGCGGGCCGCGGCCGGTGTCTTCATGGGCTTCCAGTATCCGGTGGAGATCCCCGGGGTCAACAACATGTACTTCCTGCGCACCGCGCTCAACTCCGTCCGCAAGGCCCGTGGTGAGGACGAGATCGGGGCCCGTGAGTTCCTGACCGTCGCCCAGGACGCAATGAAGCTGCTTGAGATGAAAAAGGACTTCCTGAACCGGGCGGTCAACGCCGGTTTCAGCGGTGGTGAGAAGAAGCGGAACGAGATCCTCCAGATGGCGGTCATGCAGCCTCGGCTCGCCGTCCTCGACGAGACGGACTCCGGCCTGGACATCGACGCCCTGCGGGTCATCGCCTCCGGGGTGAACGCCCTGCGGGGGCCGGACCGGTCGATGATCGTGATCACCCACTATCAGCGGCTCCTGGACTACATCAAGCCGGACTTCGTCCACGTCCTGGTCGACGGTCGGATCGTGAAGTCCGGAGACCACACGCTGGCGCTCCATCTCGAGGAGAACGGCTACGCCGACTTCGTCGGCGACGGCGCGCTGTCCGGAGCGGCGACGTGACGCCGGCCGTCGATCTGTCGGCGGCCGCAAGAGCCGAACAGCTCAACAACGTAAAATTGCCGACAAAACGGGATGAGGCGTGGCGTTACGCGCCCCATCGGATCCTCGGCAAGCTGACCTTCGGGCCCACCGCGGCCCCGGAGTCTGTGCCGGAGGAGATCGACCGGCAGCTCCCCGACATCGACGGACCCCGCGTCGTTCTGGTCAACGGTGTGGTCGACCATGAGCGGAGCAACTTCACCGCGGTCGAGGGGCTGCAGCTCGTGACACTGGCCGACGCCATCGCCGAGCAGCCGGAATTGGTTGCCCCTCACTTTGCGCCCGCCGGTGACCCGTACGCCGACGCCTTCGTCGCCAACAACATTGCGTTCGGTGACGACGGTGCGTTCATCCGGATCGCGGACGACACCACGGTCGAGACCCCCGTCCACGTGGTCGACATCGCCATTCCCGGAACCGATGTCAACACCTCCTGCGCCGGCGTTGTCATTCACATCGGCGACCGCAGCTCGGCCATAGTGGTGGAGACCCGCATCGGGGCCGGTGAAGAGTTCGGCGGGGCAAACCTGCGCACCTCGGTTGTCATCGGGGAACAGGCCACGCTCGATCACGTGATCCTTCAGGACGCCCCCGCCACCCAGGTCAACCTCAGCCGGACCGAGGTCACTCAGGCCACCGGCAGTGAGTTCCGGTCCCGGTCGTTCAACCTCGGCGGTAGCTACGGCCGTTTCGGCTATCACATCGAGCTGGCCGGCGTTGGTGCCAGGGCCGATCTGTCCGGCCTCTACTTCGGCCTCGGCAGCCAGACACTCGACCAGCAGATCACCGTCGTCCACGGCGCGGAGGACTGCACCAGCCGCCAGTCGTTCCGGGGTGTTCTCGACGACGCCAGCACCGGCGTCTTCAGCGGCGGCATAGACGTCCGGCCCGGTGCCGACGGGACGGACGCCGAGCAGTCGAACGACAACCTGGTTCTGTCGGACCGTGCAGAGGTCAACACCCAGCCCAGGCTGGAGATCCTGGCCGACGACGTCGCCTGTGTCCACGGCGCAACGGTGGGGCAGCTGGACGAGTCAGCGCTCTACTACATGCGTTCGCGCGGCATCCCCGGCGACGAGGCCAGGCGGCTGCTGATCAACGGCTTCGCCGACCAGGCCGTCGATGAGGTGCCAATCGCCGCCGTCCGGCAGTGGATCGCCGAGCGCCTCGGCCACGACCTGGACGTTGCGCCGGACACCGGCGGGGAATCCGTCACCGCACACGATTCCGTGGACGTGGATCTGACCGATGCGTGACCAGCACGTCAGCCTCGGCTCGTCGTCAAAGAAGTTCACCCTTCCCCGTGCCTGCCACGTGACCGTCGTCCCCGCCGGGACGCCCCTCGTGCTCCAGGAAGGCGAGCAGGTGACCCTGCAGCAGGCGCTTGGCGGTACCGCAACCATCACCACCGCAGCGGGGGAGATGGCCAGGCTGAGTCCGGCCGACTCGATCGAGTTCGGGTTCATCAGCGCCGCCACAACCGAGGACGGCGACGGTTCTGACTTCAACGTCGACAAGGTCTGGGAGGCGGCGACAACCGTCTACGACCCGGAGATTCCGGTGGATATCGTGGAACTCGGCCTGGTTTACCGGGTCGACGCCAACGAGTTGCCAAGCGGCGGCTGGCGGGTGGATATCGACATGTCGGTGACCGCACCGTTTTGCGGTATGGGCGACATCATGCGCCAGGACCTGCACAACGCTGTCGCCGCCATCCCCGGTGTCGAGCAGGTCGCGGTCCAGCTGGTCTTCGACCCGCCGTGGGACGCATCCCGGCTCTCCGACGTGGCCAGGCTCGAACTGGGGATGTAGCGGCGCCGTGCCGGGCCGGCCGGATCA
>JBCCGJ010000113.1:0-16267 GCA_039029335.1 Actinomycetota bacterium
CAGCAGATCGGTCAGCACCCGGGGTTCGTCGGTCAGCCAGGGCAGCCAGGACTCCATCCCGTCGAACAACTCGCCGTCGGCCAGCCGCTGCCACTGTTCTTTGCCCCACGGTTCGGTGGACTGCAGCCGATCGGCTCGGTCGCGGATGTCGTCGGTGATCAACAGCTCCCGGCACGGAAAGATCTCGATCTCGGCCCGGTCCACGGTGGACCGCTGATCGGTGATGGTGAACTCGCAGAGCCGATCGACCTCGTCACCCCACAGGTCGATGCGGTACGGCCCTTCGGCGGTGGAGGGGAAGACGTCGACGATGGAACCCCGGACCGCCATCTCCCCCCGGTGTTCGACCTGGGCCTCCCGCCGGTAGCCGAACGCCGCAAGGTCCCGAACGAGGCGGTCGGAATCGATCTGATCCTCGGCCCCGACGATGATCGGGTCAACCTCGTCGACGTGGGGCCCGAGCTGTTGGATCAGGGCCCGGACCGGGGCGACGATCACCTTGGGGCACCGCTCGGGGTCCTGGATGTGCCACAACACCCGAAGCCGGTTGCCCATCGCCTCGATCGACGGGCTGATCCGCTCAAACGGCAGCGTCTCCCACGCCGGGAAGGTCAGTACCTCGTCCGGTCCGAGGTAGGTCCGGAGGTCCGCGGCCAGGCGATCGGCCTCGGTTGTGGTGGGAACGGCGACGACGATGGGGCGGCGCTCCGACGCCTCCGCCAGGCCGGCGAGCGCCATCGCCCTGGCAGGCTCGGCAACGGCGAGGACGGTGGAGGCCCGGCCGATGACCCGGGTGATCATCGGGTCGTCTGCGACCAGTCTGGCCAGGTTGTGGAACCCCACGGCGGTTGTCTCCTGGGACTATTGGGGATTGGCCCGGCGGTTGACCGTGGCCATCGCCGCGTCAACACCGACCTCGGTCAGCAGTTCGATGGCGTCCGCCGCCTCTTCGATCGCCGGGTTCAGCAGTTCCCGCTCGGCCTTGCCCGGCTTGCGGAGGATGAACTCGGAACCGACCTGGGATGCCGGCGGTTTGCCGATCCCGATGCGGAGGCGGACGTACTCGGTGGTGCCGATGTGTTGTGTTATCGATCGGAGGCCGTTGTGGCCGGCGAGCCCGCCACCGGCCTTCAGCCGCAGCCGCCCCACGTCAAGGTCAAGCTCGTCGTGGATGATGACGATGTGGGACGCCTCCTGGATGCCGTAGCTCCGCACCAGCAGCCGGGCGGCTTCCCCGGAGTGATTCATGAACGTCTGGGGGAACGCAAGGACCACCCGTTTGTCGTTCATGAGGACCCCGGCGGCCAGCGCCCTGGCTTTGGTCTTGCGGAGCTTCGCCCCCGCCCGGTCCGCCAGGACCTGGACCACCGCCGCGCCGAGGTTGTGGCGAGTGCCGTCGAACTGATCCCCGGGGTTTCCGAGCCCGATGATCAGCAGATCCGCGGGCGTTCCTTTTCGGCCTGGCTCTCCCAACCGGCGAGAGAAGGCTGACACGGTGTTGACCTACTCTTCGCCTTCGTCGGCTGCGTCGTCCCCGTCCGCGTCCTCGGTGGCTTCCGCTTCGCCGTCCTCCAGCTCCTCGTCCAAACCATCTTCGGCCCCGGCCACCTTGGCGGCCCGGGGGACGACCGGCGCAACAACGGAGATGTTGTCCGGAACGAGCGGGGTGACTCCGTCGCCGAAGTCAAGATCGGCCACGGCGAGACGCCGGTCGAGGGTCATGATGGTGACGTCGGCGTCGATCTGCTCCGGAATGCCGTCAGGGGCGACCTCAACCTCGATCTGGAACATCTTCTGCTCGATCATGCCGCCACCCTCGGTGACACCGCTTGGGTCACCGACGATCTGGATCGGCACCTTGACCCTGACCTTCTGGTTCGGGTCAACCCGCAGAAAGTCGGCGTGGGTCACCACCCGCTTGAGCGGGTCACGCTGCACGGCCCGGACGAGGACCGTCTCCGACGATCCCTCGACGTCAAGGGTGAACACCGTGTTCATGCCGGTCGGCACATTCAGGGCGTTGCGAAGTTCCTTGTAGTCGACGGCGACGGTCTCCGGGTCCTTGCCGAGACCGTAGACGACACCCGGGATCTTGCCCTCGGCGCGGAGCCGGCGTGACGGGCGCGAGCCGTGCTCACGCCCAGTGGTTGCTTTGACGACGGTCTGTGCCATGGTGCTTACGTTCCTTGCCGATCCAGTTTGCCGATCTTCGGCTGCCAACGGCCGACGGAGGCGTCGGCCACGGCCACCAATTGTGACCTTGGGCGCCTTGACGGGACCGGATCCGGTCAAGACGCCAGCTAGTGATGATAGCTCCATTACCGGCCTCCCCCACCGTGTTCACATCGGTGAACAGCTGCGGACCGCCCGGCAACAACCACCGGCGGGGGACTACCGTTGGGTCCATGTGCGGCTTCCACGAGTCAGAATCGGACGGAACGTCCGACCACCACCATCATCATCACCACGACGACCGTCGGACCCGGTTCAACCCCGAACCATTGCCCCTGCATCAGGCCGCCATCGACCGGGCCGCAGCCCCCCACCTCCGGCACGCCGGCGGGTCAGGGGCCGATGCGGGTCGGGTCGGACCGCGGCACCGGCTCAGCCCCCTCTCGCGGCGGCTGTTCCTCGGTCGATTCGGCAAGGGCACCGTTGCCCTGGCGGTCGTCACCCCGGTCCTGGCGGCCTGTGGCCTCACCGGGAACGACGACGACTCGGCCGCCGGGACAGGCAGCGCCACCGACGACGCCGACGACGGCACGACCAGCGCCGACGATGCAACGGACAGCTCCGACGGAACCGACAGTACGGCCGACACCGACGAGGAACAGGCCGGGGCTGACACGCTTCGGTGGGCCAGGACGAACCTCGGGTTCGTTTCGGCCTACGTCCTGGCTCGGGGCAACACCGCGGCCATCGTCGACACCGGGACCAGTGGCAGCGACGAGGCGATCGGCCGGTCGCTGGCGGACCTCGGTCTGAACTACAGCGATGTGGCGCACGTCATCCTGACCCATCACCACGGTGATCACGTCGGCTCGGTCGACGCCGTTCTGGCCAACACGCCTTCGGCCAACGTCTACGCCGGGGAGGCGGACCTCGGCCAGATCAACATCACGGCCGGCGGAACACCGATCGACGACAGCCGGATCCGGGCGTTGAACGGCGGCGAGGACGTCTTCGGGTTCGAGGCCCTGGCCACCCCCGGCCATACCGCCGGGCACATGGCCGCCATCGACCACGACGCCGGCGTGCTGGTGGCCGGCGACGCCATTTTCACCGAGGGTGCCGCCGCCATCGAGGGCCCGGAACGTTTCTTCGCCGACGTGCCGGAGTCCCGTCGGTCCATCGCCATGATGGCGGAGATGAGCTTCAACACGCTGCTTCTCGGTCACGGCGACCCGATCGAGTCCGGAGCGGACGCCGCCGTTGCTGCACTGGCCGCATCGCTCAGCTGATCGCGCTGCTGATCCGGGGAATTTCGACACCCGATTAGGCCCATCGAGCGCCGAGCGGCCAACGTAGCGCTACACCGGTTCGGGGTCCGTGGCAACCAGGCCGAACCCCCGGTCCAGAGCGCACAGGCGATGTCGATGAGCTTCCCCCATCCTGAAACCCCCCGGTTCGACCGGCCGCCCCGCCAGGATCGCGTCTTCACCCACGGCGCGTTCACCGCCGCCGATCTGGCGGCCCGCAAGGGTGACCTGACCGTGACGGTCGCCCTGCCGGCCAGGGACGAGGCGGCCACCATCGGTCCGATCCTGGAGGAAATCGTCGCCGAGCTGGTTGAGCGGGTACCGCTGGTCGACGAGCTGCTGGTCATCGACGACCTGTCCGAGGACAACACGGCGGTGATCGCCGAGAAGGCCGGAGCCACGGTGTACTCCTCGGGCGAGATCCTCCCCGAGTACGGGTCGGGGGGCAAAGGCGAGGCGCTCTGGAAGTCGCTCCACGTCAGCACCGGTGACCTGATCACCTGGTGCGATGCCGACATCCGCAACTTCGACAGCCGGTTCGTGCTTGGCGTGCTTGGTCCGCTGCTGGTCGATCCGGCCATCGGATTTGTGAAGGGGTTCTACCGCAGACCGCTCAACGCGGAAGGCGAGGGAGGCGGCCGGGTGACCGAGCTGATGGCCAGGCCGCTCATCGCCTCGCTGTTCCCGGCACTGGAAACCATGTTCCAGCCGCTTTCCGGCGAGTTCGGCGGCCGCCGGGACCTGCTCAGGCAGGTGCCGTTCGCCAGGGGGTACGCAGTCGACCTAGCGCTGCTCATCGACTTGGCCGACCGTTTCGGCCCGGATGTGCTGGCCCAGGTCGACCTGGGATCCCGGGTCCATCGCAACCGGCCGCTTCGTCAACTGGGGCCCCAGGCCACCGCAATCCTGGCCATGGCACTCGGCCGGGCCGGTATCGCCGACCTCGACGATCCCGTGATCCTGGCCAGGCCGGAATTCGGCGATGCGGCGATCACCGTTGGCGACCTGCCCCCACTGCGGGACATCGCCGACTGATCCGAGCCCGGCTATGCCGGTGTGAGTCACGGCCCACTTCCTCGGTGACGTGAAGGCCGGCCGCCCGAGCGGATCCTGGCCGACGGCTCGGACGACGGCCCGACCCGGATCGGAAGTCGGGGTCGCGAGATCCGACCTGCGATACTGGGCCGATGCGGTACGGGTGGGGCTCCTACGAGGTCAACCTCTCGACTCGGCAGGTCCTGGCCGACGCGGAGGTTGTGCACATCGAGCCGAAGGCGTTCGACGTGCTGCAGTACCTCATCGAGAACCGGGGCCGGGTCGTGCGCAAGAACGACCTGCTCGACGATGTCTGGGACAGCCGGTTCGTCTCCGAGTCGGCGAGGACAACAGCCATCAAATCGGCCAGGCGGGCCGTCGGGGACTCGGGCACCACCCAACACACGATCCGCACGGCCCACGGCGCCGGGTACCAGTTCGTCGAGCCAGACGACTTCGCCGTGTCGGGCGACGGCACCGCCACCCCCCCAGCGCACGCTGATCCACGCCCCGGCCGCCCGCACCACGTTCCATGGCCGGTCGGGTGAGATCGAGGCGCTCGAGGCCAAAGCCCGGCCCGGCCAGCTCATCACCCTCCTCGGCCCCGGCGGCGTCGGCAAGACGAGGCTCTGCGTCCAGTGGGCGACCTCATCACCGGACGTCCGGCTGCCGGTCTTCGTCGACCTGGCCGAGGTCTCCGAACCGGAGGCCGTCGTGTCCCAGGTCGCCCTGGCCCTCAGCATCCAGTCCACCGATACCGACCTGCTCGACGCCATCGGCGAGTTCCTGTCTGCCGAGCCACAGACCGTCATACTCGACAACTGCGAGCACGTGACCGAGGCGGCCGCCGTCCTCGTCAACCGCATCCTCGAGCTGGCGCCGACGACGACCATTGTGGCGACCAGCCGTCACCGCCTGAATGTCGTCGGTGAGTCGGTCCTCCGCATCGAGCCACTCCCGGCCGACTGGCCGACCGGGGCCGCGGTCGGCCCGGCGGCTGAGCTTTTCCTCGCCAGGGCGCAGCTTGCCGCCCCCGGGGTGGAGCTCGACCCGAGCGAGGTCGACCACATCTGCAAGGCGCTGGACGGCCTCCCGCTTGCGCTGGAGCTCGCGGCGAGCAGGCTCGGGGCGTTCGAGCTCGGTGAGATCATCAGCCGGCTCGACCAGCGCCTCGACTTTGCGTCCCAGGTCCCGGGGGAGCAACGCCACCGATCGCTGCGGGCCGCCCTCGGCTGGTCGTACGAGGTGCTCGCCACCGACGAGCGGCGGCTGTTCACCGTCATGGCCACGTTCCCCGGCGGGGTCTCGCTGGCCTGCACCGAGTGGCTCAGCGACCAGCTCGGCCTCCCGGACGCCCTCGGGCCGCTCACCCGACTGGTCGACCTCTCACTCGTCACCCGGACCTCGGTGGCGACCGGTAGCTGGTACGACCAGCTCGAGTCGATGCGCACCTTCGCACTGGAGCGGCTGGCCGAGAGCGAAGATGCGGAGCTCGGCAGCAGCCTCGCCGTCGACTGGGCCCTCCGGATCGCAGCCGAGATGTCGTCGGAGCTCGCCGGCCCGAAGGAGATCGAGTGGAACAGCACGATCCGTGATGAGTTCGCCAACATCCGGGAGGCCCGGCGGCTGCTGCGGGCGGCCGGAGACGACCACCGACTCGTCGAACTGCTTGTCATGCTGACCGAGTGGGGCCGGGCCAGGGATGTCTCCGAGCTGTGGGACTGGGCCGACGGCTTCGTGGTGGCCACCGACCGGCTGCCGCCGTACCAGCGGGCCCGATCCCTCACCGTTGCGGCCGAGGGCGCGCTGCGGCGGGGCCATCTGGCCCAGGCCAGAGGACTGGCCGAGCAGGCGCTGGCCGTGGCGGAGGACGACGGCTGGGTGGAGGTCCACGCCACGTCGGTGCTCGCCACCGCGGTCGCCTTCGAGGGTGACACCGCGGCCGGCATCGACCTGTGGCGGCGCCGGGTCGAGATCGACGGCTACATCCCCGACCGATCGAACATAGCGATCGCCCTGGCGATGACCGGGCAACTCGACGAGGCCCTGCGCACCGTCGACCTGGCCCTGGCCGAAGCCACCGACGCGGACTGGGGCACGGCCATCGCCCACGGTCAGTACGCAACGGGCGAGGTGCTGGCCCGCCAGGACAACGCCGACGCCATCACCTGGTTGTCCACTGCGGTCGAGACCGCGGCGAGCGTCGGCGCCTCCTTCGTCGAAGGCATCGCCGGAGTCACCCTGGCCAGGCTCAAGGCCGAGGCCGGCGACGCGCCCGGTGCGGCGGCCCAGCACCGGGACCTGATCGCCTTCTGGCTCCGGGCCAACGCCTGGACCCCGCTGTGGCTGACGCTGCTGAGCTCGGCCGCGCTGCTCGAGCCGACCGACCCGGACCTGGCGGCCGCCATCGCTGCGGGGGCGGCCGCTGATCCGGACGCCCCCCGGATCGATGCGGTCGACAGCGAGGGAACGGATGGCTTGGCCGACGGCACGGTCAACCTTGTCGACCGGCCAGAGCTGGCCCGCCGGACCATCGCCGCTCTAGCCCTGCTGGAATGAGTCGCCGGCCCTCCGGCGGCCGCGCCGGCGGTTGCCCCGGAGCTACACCCCGGCGATGCCCCACACCACCGAGTTAATAGGGAAGAAGGGCTGGGCGAAGCGGCGGCGGACCACCTCGACCTCCCGGAACGGGCCGGCGGGCGAGCGGCCGGGGGCCGGCCAGCGGCGACTACTGCTGGTTCTGGCCGTCGAAGATCTGGCTGACCGAGGTGTCCTCAAACACGGCCCGAATGGCGTCGGCGATCACCGACGAGACCGACAGCACCTCGAGCTTGTCGAACCGCTTTTCCGAGGGCATAGGGAGCGTGTCGGTGATGATCACGTTCTCGAGCACCGAGTTCTTGAGACGATCGATGGCCGGCCCGCTGAACACGCCGTGGGTGGCGGCCGCGGTGACCGACGCCGCACCCCGCTCCATGAGCAGCTCGGCGGCCTGGCAGATGGTGCCCGCGGTGTCGATCATGTCGTCGATGATCACGCAGGCTCGACCCTCGACATCACCGACAACATCCTTGGCCTCGGCCAGGTTCTTCTCGCCCTTGACCCGCCGCTTGTGAACGATGGCCAGGTCGGCGTGAAGCTGCTGGGAGTAGCGCTCCGCAACCTTCACCCGCCCGGCGTCCGGGGAGACGACCACCAGGTCCTGGTCATAGGCCAGCAGCCGCTCCACCAACACCGGCATGGCGGTCAGATGATCGACCGGGCCGTTGAAGAAACCCTGGATCTGCCCGCTGTGCAGGTCGACCGACACCAGCCGGGACGCTCCAGCGGCCTTGAACAGGTCGGCGACGAGCTTGGCGGTGATCGGCTCCCGCCCCTCGGCCTTGCGATCCTGACGGCCGTAGCCGTAGAACGGCATGACGGCGGTGATCCGCTTGGCCGACGCCCGACGGGCGGTGTCGACCATGATCATGTGCTCCATCAGGGCGTCGTTGACGGAACGCCCCTCGAGCTCACCGTGGCTCTGCACGATAAACACGTCCGAACCGCGGACCGACTCGGAGAACTTGCAGTGCGTCTCGCCGTTGGCGAACGAGCCGAGCGCCGCGTCGGTGACGGGTACACCGAGGTTCCGTCCGATCAGCTCCGCCAGTTCGGGATTCTGACGGCCCGAGAACAGGTGCAAGCGCTTCGTGGTTACAACTTCCATGTCCGACCCCCGAACGTGACCCCTAGCCGGTCACGACCTCTGCCGCCGGGTCGAGCTGACCAGGCCTAGGTGCTGCTGTCTCCAGCATAGAATGGACCAGTGGTCGTCCCGTCGGCAACATCGGCCCCGGGCTCCAGAACCGCAAACGGGCCAACCTGACAGTCGTCGCCGATGGTGGCCAGGGAGCCGGTTGTCTTCTCGATCCTGGTGTTGTTCCCGACCTGACACCGGTCCAGGCGGGTGTCCGGGCCGAGCTCGCACCCGTTGCCGATGGTCGTTGCGCCCTGGAGGATCGTGCCGGGGAAGATGGTGACGTCGGTGCCGAGCCGGACCGTGACGTCGATGTAGGTCCGGTCCGGATCGATCATGGTGACACCCATGGACATCCAGTGACGGTTGGTCCGGCGCCGCAGCTCGGCCTCCGCCTCGGAGAGCTGCAACCGATCGTTGACGGGGATCAGATCACCGGGGTGGTCGATCCTGGCCGTCTCGCAGGTGTGGCCGGAGCCGGTCAACACCTCCACGATGTCCGACATGCGGACCAGGCCCTCCAGGCTTTCCGACGCCGAGCGGCGGAGGGCGGGTGCCAGGAGGCCGCGGCGGACACAGTACACACCGAGGGAGACCTCCTCTATGTCATCCGGGTCCTGGTCCTCGTCGGGGAGCAGGCGGGAATCGTCGGTGTCGATCGACGCGACCCGGCCGTGGCGATCGCGGACGATCCGGTCCGCCAGGCTCCAGTTCGGGGCGGGCCGGAGCATCGGGTCGCCGGCGTCCGCGGTCAGCACGGTGCAGGCCGCTCCGCTTGACCGATGGGCTTCGAGGAGCTGGCCGAGCGTTGACGGGCGAAGCAGCGGCAGATCCGCCGGGACGATGACCAGGTCCTCCTCATCGTCGAAGTCATCAAAGCTGTTGACCCCGATGAGTGCGGCGTCACCAACGCCGAGGTTGGCGGACTGCTCGGCGAAGCGGACGGGGAACGGCGGTGGATCCTCCAGAAGGCGCTTGGACACTCGGCCGCCGTCGGCTGCAGTCACCACAACGGCCTGGCGGATGCCGGCTGCGCCGAGGGTGTCCAGCACGTAGGAGGCCATGGGGCGACCGCAGAGCAGGTGAATAGGTTTCGGGCGGGCGGAGCGCATGGGGGCTCCGGCGCTGGTGGCAACTATCAATCCTGAGGTCGATCGATTGCTCATGACTACTTTCTAGTTGAAATGCAGGCCCGAGGGGCCAACCTTCCGCAACGTTCACGGTTGGTTCAGCTCATTCTAGTGGCTCGCCAAAAACCACAAAGGCCGGCGCCCTCGGAAGGTGGCCGACCTTTGCAGTATCGGGGGAGATATGTCTCAATCGGGCTCCGCTCTCGATTGATGAGCAAAAGGCCCGGATCTCCTCGGATTTTCTTCAACCAGTCGGCCGGAACGCTATCGGCCCCGACGGCCTTGGTGCCGTAGCGCAACAGCCGGGCCGACCGGCGGGACCGAATCGCTAGCTGCCGCCGTCCAGTTGATCGAGGAACCGTTCCAGGTCGTCGAGCACGGCCTCGGCGGCCCAGAGGCCGGCCCCAACCCCCCAGGCATCATCGACCGAGAAGGCCTGGTCGTTCTGCACGGCGGTGAGCGTGGGCCACAGCGGTGCGGACGTTGTCGTGTCGGGAATGGCGGTCCCGTCGCTGCCGAGTCCGTAGACCAGGACAAGATCGGCGTCGAGAAGACCAAACTGCTCGGCGGAGATGTTGTTGACCGCGGAGTAGATGTTCTCGGCCAACGTCTGGTCCGTGCACTGGGTCTCCTGGTCCGGAGGTTGGGAGATGCCCACCCGGTCGAGGACCTGGCCGAGCCAGATGCAATTGTTGTCGTAGAGGTAGTACACGCCGCCGTAGTCATCCAGCCGGGTCATCGTCACACCCCCGAGAGCGTCGACTCGATCGGCGAGCGCATCCGCCCGCCGGTGGTACTCGTCGATGAGCGATCGGTACTCGCCCTCGGCGCCCACCGCCTGCGCCGCAATAAGCGTTTCCGATTCCCAGTCTGTGGTGTAGAACGTTCCGCCGAGGACCACCGTCGGTGCGATGTCGGCCAGCGTGTCCGCAGCGCCGTATTCGAGACTGGCGATGATCAGGTCCGGGTCGAGGCTGGCTATCTGCTCCAGGTTTGGCACATTTGCCGCGCCGACCACCTCCACACCGGCCGTCTCCGCCTCGTCGAAGTATGCGGGCCAGGGCTGGTCCGCGGAGTACACACCCATCGCACCGACGACAGGAGCGTCCAGGGCGAGCAGCGTGGGCAGCGCACCAAGCGGGTCAACCACCACGATCCGTTCGAGGTTCGCCGGGACACAGGTCTCACCGGCCCGGTGGGCGACGAGCCGGCAGGATGCATCCTGCTCGCCACCGTCGTTCTCCGTCGTGTTCGGCTCGTCCGGATCTGTGCCGTCATCACCGGCGCCGTCGCCGCGCTCGCCGGTGGCGTCGTTCTCACTGTTGTCGCCCTCGCTGCTGTCGTCCGGGGCGATTGCCGTCGAGGGATCCGACTCATCGGAAGCGGTTTGTGCGGCGCCACCACCGGAAGCATCCGAACCACACGACGCCGCGAGCAGCACCAACACCGTGAGGAGGGCGGCCGGAACACGTCGACGAGTCACGGTAGGTAAGCCTAATACAAAGATTGCACACTGAGCAATCAAGAGTGGGGCACAAACAGCTGCCATAAGCGGCAGACCGAGCGGTCAGGAGACCGGATCGGAAGGATTCCAGAACGACACCAGGGCAAACGCCCGGCGGGCGAGGTCCTCCAGGTCGGCGCGGCCCTCCGAGTCGTACAGTTCCTCCGCAACGACCTGGCGCAGCGCCGACAGCGCCGCCGCCACCGTGCGGGTTTCGAACGAGTTCGGCGGGGATCCGATGCGAACGGCCACCCAACTTCCGACCGCGCTCCGCCACTCCGCATCCCAACTCCTGCCGAGGGCCGCCGCAGCGGGCTGGGACCGGAGGATTCCGGCCCGCAGCACGTCGATCTCGGAACGCGGGAAGTTGCGGCTGAACTCCACCAGCGCTTCGATGAACGCATCGGCCAGGTCGGGGGACTGCGCTGCGAACAGCATGTCGACGAATCGGGCGAGGTAGTCGTCGCTGTCACCGAACAACACCTCGCGTTTCGAGGCGAAGTAGTGGGAGAACAACCTCCGGGAGACACCGGCCTGCTCGGCGATCTCGGTCACGGTCACCTGCTCATACCCCCGCGACGCAAAAAGATCGATCGCCGTCCGCTCGATCTTTCGCTTGGTCCGACGCCCGCGCGCATTGAGCTTCCGGCGAGGTTGAGTCATCCCGGCCGACCCTAGTGTCGGCCACCGCCCGGAGCACGGTCCCGGCTGCACCGGCGACCACCTCGCCCGATTCGAGGAGGTGCGGTTCGGATCCGGCAGTCCGCCTGCCGTTCATCCGGTTGTTTTGTGGTGGAGGGTTGTTCGCGGGGCAGGGCTCGAACCTGCAACCCCCAGATTCAAAGTCTGGTGTTCTGCCAGTTGAACTACCCGCGATCGGGCATCGGTCACACATGACGACCGGCGGCCTTGCCTCCTCAACGCTAGCGGTCTTTGCCGACCGTCGCGGCGCATTCCGATCAGGCCGCTCCCGCCGATTCTCCGACCATCGGGGTGGCGCAACCGTCTGGAGCGGCTAGCCTCCGGAAGCTCATGGGATCGCTCATCAAAAAGCGCAGGAAGCGCATGCGGAAGAAGAAGCACCGCAAGCTGCTCAAGCGCACACGCGTTCAGCGTCGCAACAAGAAATAGTCGCTCCGCGGGTTCTGCTCGGCGGTGTCGCCCGCCGGGCCGAACGGCCGGGCAGCTTCGGCCACCACATCGGGAGCCGGGCTCACGCCACGGTTTGAGCGACCTGGCGACCCGCTCCGGGAAACGCTCCCTCCACGAACCAGGTTGAGCCGCTCCCCGCAAGCCGCGGCGTCCGCCCGGTCGAGTCGCCCAGTTCGTCGCGCCACCGGGCAAGCTCGGGGGCGACGGAAAGCGCCGCGGGTTCAAGGTCGTTCCCGGTCTCACCCGCCGGGCCGCCCAGTTCGTCCCATCTTCGGTAGATCGCCCCGGTCGGACAGGCGACAGGAGGGGTGATCAGGGTGAACGTTGCCGGAAGGAATGGGAGCGGCTCGACGACCTCGCCGATCCCGGTCACCCTGGCCCGGCCGCCGACGGTGCAGAACGGAATGTCGGCACCCAGTTCAGCGGCGGCCGCCAGGTCGGTGAAACCCGCCCAGCGGAGGATTGCACCGGCGTCCGATGACCCGCCACCGAGACCGGCCTGGGACGGGATCCGCTTGGTCAGCGTCACCGCGGCCTGCTTTCCGGCCAGGCTGAGGGCCCGGTTGACCAGGTTTTCCGGACCGGTCGGGATGTCGCTACCGCCGCCGATCACCGTCAGGCCGCTGCCGCCCTCCACCACCTCGAGGGTGTCGTGCAGGTCGAGGGTCACCATCTCGGCGTCGATCAGGTGCAGCCCATCATTGCGGACACCCGTCAGGCGGAGCGACAGCGTCAGTTTTGCCGGCGCCTCCAGCGTGATAACAGGTTGCGTCGGCGCAGTCATGGCGAAACCGTAGCCAGCCGGACCCACGCCTCGACGCCCAGCTCCTCGGGGCGAGCGGTCGGGTCGATCGAGGCCGCACCCATCTGGTCCGGCGTGACCAGGTCGGCCAGGCTGCGGCGGAGCATCTTTCTTCGTTGGCCGAAACCGGCCCGGACCAGCTCTGCGACCCGGTCGAACGGCGCAGCAGGCGTCTCGAGCGACCGGTCGATTCGAACCAGCACGGACTCGACGTTCGGTTTCGGATGGAACAGGTCGGCCCCGACCGAGCCGACCAGCTGTGCCGACGCCCAATACGCCACCAGCACCGAGGGGATGCCGTACACCTTGGAGCCGGGATCGGCGACCAGCCGCTCCCCCGCCTCCCGTTGGACCATCACCAGCCACGACACCAGCCGTGGTTCGGCCGCCAGCAGGTCGAGCACCAGCGGGGTTGCGATGTTGTAGGGCAGGTTGGCCACCACGGTCCATTCCTCGTCACCGAGCAGCTCATCCCAGTCGACCTCGCGCACGTCCTGGTTGACGATGCGGAGCGACCCACTCCGCTCGTAGTCGCCCACCACCGTCCGCAGCGCAGGCACGAGGTACCGATCGACCTCGATGGCGGTCACCCGGGCGCCGGCGGCACACAGGCCGACGGTCAGCGAACCGAGGCCGGGGCCAATCTCGATCACCCGATCCCCCGGGCCGACCCCGGAGAGGCGGACGATCTTCTCGATCATGTGGCCGTCACACAGGAAGTTCTGACCGAGCGCCCGGCTTGGGGCCAGGTCGCCGTCCTCCAACAGCTGCCGGACCCGGGTCCGTGTGAGGTGGATACCCAACCCGACGCTCGCTACAACCCGAAGAGGGTGTTGGCGTTCCGGGTGGTCTGGGCGGCGAACTCGGCGATCGGCCGATCGAGCAGGTCTGCCACGAACGCCCCGACCACGGCCACGTTCGCCGGTTGATTCGGTTTGCCCCGATGGGGCACCGGCGCCAGATACGGCGAATCGGTCTCGACCAGGATGCGATCATCCGGGGTGATCGCCGCCGCGTCCCGCAGGTCCTGACCGGACGGGAAGGTGATGATGCCGCTGAAGGAGAGGTAGCCGCCCCGTTCGATGGCCCCGGCCGCCTCGTCAGCGCCCCCGGTGAAGCAGTGGAAGACGGTTCGGGCCGGTATGCCCTCCCGGTCGAGGATGGTGAACGTCTCATCCCACGCCTCTCTGGTGTGGATGACCAGCGCGAGATCGTGTTGGTTGGCCAGAGCGATCTGGCGCACGAAGCTGTCCGCCTGCTCCTCACGGGGCGAGTGGTCGTAGTGGTAGTCGAGACCGCACTCCCCGACGGCAACAACCGACGGCCGATCAAGCAGCGCCTCCAGACCGTCCATCCCGTCCTTTGCGTCGTGGGGATGGACACCGGCGGTGGACCAGACGTTGTCGAACCGGTCGGCGATGTCGGCTGCCGCCGTTGAGTCGGGGACGGTACAGCCCACGGTCAGCAACCGGGTCACGTGGGCCTCCCGGGCCGCAGCGACGGCGTCCGCCGGGTCCTGTTTGAGACTGGTCAGGTGACAGTGATTGTCGAACCACATGATCGGTCAGCGTAGTCCGCACCCACCGGAACGCCCCGGCTCCCCACAACCCCCGCCCGCCGTTCCGTTGGAGACAGGACGCCGACACCGAGCGCAAAGAACCGGCTCAGATCACCTGCCGCAACGACTGCGACGGACCGAGCCGGGTATCCGGCAGGCCACCGTCCCGGAAGGCCTCCAGCTTCTCCAGCTGCCGTTCGAATCCCCGCTTCCTGGCACCGCTGAGGTCGTCGTAGGCCCGCTGGGCCGAGTCCAATCCCCGCTTCATCTTGTCCATCGGTTCCTCCCAGCGTTCCCACTGAACCCGGAGCTCACCGAGGGCACCGAGGATGTCGTGGCTGCGGCGCTCAACCATGAAGTTGTCCACGGCGTGGCGGATGACCGCGAGCACCGCAAACAACGTGGTGGGCGAACAGAGGACCACCTTGTGGCCGAGGGCAAAGTCGATCAGGTCGGCGTCCTGTTCGTGGAGGAAGCCATAGACACTCTCGTTCGGGACAAACAGCAGCAGGTAATCGACGGTGACGGACGGGTCGACGTATCTGCGGTCCGTCAGCTCCTTGACCCGGTCCCGGACGTCACGCTTGAACGCCCTCGCCAGCTGCGCCCGAGCGTTCGGATCCTCAGCTTCCAGCCAGCGGAGGTAGTTGTCGATCGGGAACTTCACATCCATGTTGACCACGTGGCCGGTCGGCAGGGGGAACGTGTAGTCCGGTAGGCCGCCCGCGGCCTGTTTGGTCTGTTTGTGGTAGCTGGTGCCTTCGAGGAAACCGGCGGCCCGCAGAACGTCCTCCGCCATGCGTTCACCCCACTGGCCCCGGGCCTTCGGTGACGCGAGCGCCTCCCGCAGGGAGCGCGTGGTCTCCGCCAGGGCGGACGTCACCTGCATGGCCTGCTCGATCCCGGTGGACAGTTGACCGGACTGTTCCGCCCGTTCCTTCTGCAGGTTTGCCACCAGGTCACCGACCCGCCGAAGCTCCGTCTCAACCGAGGTGACCTGGTTGGTCACCGAATCCCGTTCCCGATCGATGACCATCTTGCCCGCCGCCAGCTGGTCACCGAGCTTGGACGACGCGACCGACATGACCGTGTCAACGGCGGCGCGAAGGTTCTCCTGCTGTTCGACCCGCAGCGACTCAACCGCCTGGGCGGAGGCCAGGGCGGCGGCATCGGCGGCCGACGCCCCGGACCGCCCGGAGCCACGGGCGGCCAGCAGCCAACCGGCCAGCACCCCGCCGGCGACGGCGATGAGGACAGCAAAAAACAGGGCAAGAAACACGGCGTAGCTCATGATGTCCGACAGTAGAGATCCCCTGTGACAGTGAGCCCGCCCGGCGATCCGCACCGGGCCGTGATCGCGCGGTCAGCCGACGACCCGGCAGATCGCCCACCCGACGCGGGTGTCGTCCGCGGCGTCGATCACCTCGACCCCGACGACGGTCCCGTCGACGTCCGTGCGGATGACCTCGGCGGAAGCTCGCGCGGGACCGGCGCCGGTCTGGGCCAGGAACCGGAACTGCAGGTCGATGGTCCGGGCGTTCGGTCCAACGACGGCCGCAGCCGACACGTCCGCCAGGAGTGCGACCACCCCGCCCTGCAGGGTCCCGATGCTGTTGGCCACGAATGGTGCCCGATCCACCTCGGCCATGCCGGTTGCAGGGTCGACCACCCGGATTCCGCAGGCCTCCTCGATCGGTCGGTCCAGGAGATCACCCTCTCCCATCCGCCGCCATGTCCCGTCGGCGGCCGCCGGCCGCCCCGTGTGGGGCGACGCCTCGCGTCGGATACGGGAGAACTCGACCGTGGCGTGGGCGGCGGGCACGGTGCCGGACAGCACCTCGATCGAGGACACCAGCGATCGCTTCCCG
>JBCCGJ010000114.1:0-16253 GCA_039029335.1 Actinomycetota bacterium
CCGCCCCCCTCTTCTCTTGTCTTTGAGAGAGAGAGAGAGAGAGAGAGAGAGAGAGAGAGAGAGAGAGAGAGAGAGAGGCACAGAACCCGAGACAGAGACAGGAGGATGAGGGAGAGAGAAAGAGACGGATGGGGGGACGGAGGGACGGATGGATGGACAAAGGCAGATATCCAGAACAAGGAGATAACGAGTGACCCACCGCAGCCAGTTGCTTCTTCAGGGTATGTTAGGTTTCCATTCATCTTCCATGTACTGTTGTCAGCCCACATCCGGAGACACTGGCATCGGAAATAGTTCTCTTCGCAAAATCTGAAAAAAAATACACAATGCACTCTTGAGAATCAATCAGAAATGTTGTCTTGCCAATAGGAAGACCGAGAGGTCTTTGGTCCAAAGCAAAGGTCTGCAATTTCAGGTGGCTTGTGCAGCCATACAATGAAGCCTGTAACAATACAGCCCGGACCTGGCAGTGATACACAACACAAGTGGAAGAAGATAACTGGCTAGATCCCTTATGGGCAAACAGTAGAGCGACTGCAAAGTACTTTGAGACAAACATCACTCTTCCACCACCGCTGCAATGCAATACACATGACCCATTGAGGCAAGACTTACATGCCCGAAGAATTCAAGCTGGTTGCTGAGCGTAGGAGCACGGTGTAGTTGAAACTTGAAAACCGATTGTTTGTAATGTTTCTAATACATAGCACATAGCATGACACGGAGTGATTGCAAATCACATCTGAACATGCATTTCAATTCTCAGCACGAGCTGGAATGAAGATTGGAAAGACCACTTTGCTGAAACCCAAACAGTATGAGAAAACACTACAGCAGGTACAAGATAATTTGTGACATGATTGCTCAATGCTCAGTAAGACAGACATCCGACAAATAACATCTTCTTGAATTTGCGGCTTCCCTCACATGACTTTTTCTACAGCTAGTCCAACAACAGCTAAAAGGCAAGAGCTAGTCTTGCAAATTACTTGTTTGAGTATGAACGACCATACATGATGAGTGGACTTTCAAGCACAACTACAAATTTTAGCCAGTAAATGCACAACAATTAGTTGGCAGCAAAAGGTCCATAACAGCACCCAAGGTGCACGACACATAGTCAACCAGGAATAAAATATGTATCACAAAGCAGTGGCCTTACAGAATTTCCAAGGATGGACTCGGGTGGGCGGCTTTGAAGTACTGCTCTGAAATATTGTTGTCCTGAAGGTACCTTGGATTTTCACCATACAAAAAAAAAACAGTTTCAACAATAAGAGATTGAAATAAAACTCCAGGCATGGGCTCAAGAAAATCACTACCAATCGCTTCAGAGAAACAGTGGTAGCTGTTTTTTTCCTCTACACACGAAAGAACTGTTCATGAAAATTGGATAGAAGTTGACCGTTATGACAAAATGTACCAGACGATTGTACTTATGGTATAGACGGAAAAGGACTAAAAGAATGATGCCTTTATTTTCATTGAGCCTCTGCGGTCACTTCACCAAAGAAAATTATCAACAAAGAGATGATACCTGGGCTAAAAAAACACAGTGTAACCTGAACAATTCATGCCATCTGAGGTGACCTCTCCTCACTGTACAGACAATGAAACATCTGCAAAAGGACAGCAGAAAAAATGATGGTGCGTGAAGCCAGACCAAAATATGAACACACAGTGTGGCACAAGGCAGGTAAACTACACCGTTCATGCTGCAATTATGCCTAGAAATATGGCTTACAGCTCTGTCAGAGATGGAAGGGCTGGTATATCAGTAACGAAAAGGCCGTTTCTGGCTAAGTTCCTGCAACAAAAAAATCACGATAAATTGTCAGTGGCAGCGTCCTAGCAAGGCAAGCAGGGTAACTCACCCGTCATGACAAAGAGATCAACCAGGCAATACAATATTGTTAAGCCTTAGTGATCTTGCCAGTCGAATTTGACGGGAACATAACTTTCCTAAAATTTTCATATCTCTGTCAAAAACTAATCAATTTTGCCAATTTTTGCGCACTCAAGTTGATTCCTGTGCGTATTGGCAGACTCTGATCGCGGAGGAGCAGTCTTCCTTGAATTTCTGGAGTTAGTTGCTGCAGTGGTGTGTTCCTTTAGTGTTTGGTTGGTGGCAGGCCGCGGGAGAAGAAAATGCTCACAGCCACCAAAATCCTGCTGAGAATCACATTGATTTCAAAAAGTCTGTGTGGCTGTCAATGTTTCAGCATAATGGCGGATGTTGAGTTGTCGGGAATGACCTCCGCTCAGTTTCTGACTTGTTGCTTTCATGGTGAGCTCCTTCGATATATGGCTGCTGATTTGCCATGGCCATGGCTGAACGAAAGTGATAGACTGAAAATTGTATTATCGCAGCGGAGAATCAAGGTACAAGAGAGAGTACATACTCAAAACTGAGTAGGACAAAGGTTTGCATTTCTAACAACTAGACCAACAGCCTAGACAGGCTCAGGTCACGAACAAAACGTATAAGCTATGAAGCTGCAATGCGTGAGTTAATGATACTTACAGGTAAGTGAGACTGGAAGAAAAAACTGGCTTAAAATATTGTATATTGTTGTTCGATAGGTCTCTGTGCAGCAAACGGAGAGAGGACCAGAAGTAGACATAACCTCTTGAATTCTTCATGACTTCAAGCACACAAGAGAAGAGAAAGGGTCCAGTGTACACTCGTTTGAGGATTAATCCACATTTTCTCTGATACAGAGACTGTTGACAGTGACTAGCCATGACTAGTGAATGTGAACATCTGCGTCTGTCTGCAAACACTGCTTGAAATGGCAATGACAACCAACAAGACAAGCTGTAAATGGCTTTGGGCAAGGTGCAAATGACAGCAAAGAAGCTATAGTAGTATCGCAAGCTACTTGCTACCAGGCGAAGGTCCTCGATGACGTGCTGATAGGTGGCAAGCAGTTCCTGTGTCACGCGCACGGCGTGGTCCGAATAGTCTCAGGGAACGCAGTAGGTGATCTCGATCCGGTGACTCATGGCGATCACCCTATCGCCGGGATTCTCGCCGGTGCCGAACCCTGCGGTCGCTCGTCGAGCCAAGTAGTGTGGGGCGGGGGAACGCGATCGTCATTTACGAGAGTATGACCGGCAACACCGCCGAGGCCGGCGGATACATTGCGGCCGAGCTCACCGCCGCCGGCGTGCCGGCCGTGGCCTGCCCGATCACCCAGGTCGACCTGCAGGCCCTGTCCGATGCGGATCTCGTGGTGGTCGGCAGCTGGACCGACGGATTCTTCTTCTTCGGACAGCGTCCGGGGCGTGCCTCCCGGTTGGCAAAACTGCCGGTGATCGACGGCAAGCAGGCCGCGGTGTACTGCACCTACGCCATCAACGCCGGCAAGACGCTCGAGAAGCTGTCACGGGTCGTCCGGATGCGAGGCGGTGACGTGATCGGCGGCTACGCCATCCAGCGCAAGAACCTGCAGGCCGGCGCCGCCGAGTTCGTCGATCGTCTCCTCGGCGCACTGGACACCTCCACCGCCTGAGCGGCTCAGAACCCCGGCGGGCGAACGAACCCCCCGCCGTTGGCCTCGATCCACTCGGCAACGCCGAGACACGTCAGATCCTCGAGGAAGGGACCGACCGCCTGGAGGGCCATCGGCAGCCCCGAGGAGTGCTGCCCGATCGGCACCGCCGTGGCCGGTAGCCAGACCACGCCGAAGAGCCCCATCCACCGCATCTGGTCGGTGTAGGGACGGGTCTGCCCCGCCACGTCGATCAGCCGGCTGCTCATCGGGCTGGTGTGATCGTGGGGGATGGCAACCGTTGGAGAGATCGGGGCCAGGACGATGTCCCAGTCATCGAAGAACCGCCGCCACCGATCCCGCATCTGGAGCCGGCGCTCGTTGGCCGTCAGCCACTCCCGATGCCGGATCGTCGCCCCCTCGATCCCGAGGTCGCCGGGCAATGGCTGCCCCCCGGCCGCAGCGAGTCGCTCGGCCATCTCCTCGATCTCGGTCCGGGAGTAGCCGCCACACATCGCCCCGCCGAGCAGGGTCAGGAACGCCCGATCTGCCTTCTCGAAGTCGAAGTCTTCGGGCCGGACATCGGTGTCGACCGTGGCACCGGCGGCGGCCAGACGCTCGCCGACCGCAAGGATCGCTGCCTCGATCTCGGGATCGACCGGGCAGTACGGATCGGTGGCCATGATCGCCACCCGCAAGCGGGCCGGATCGACCGTGGTTCGTCCGTCGGCGTCGACCACGCCGGCCCGGGGCGGGGGCAGGCTCAGGGACCAGGCATGACGATGCCAGTCGTCCGGACCTCCCATGAGTTCGAGGCCGAGCCGACAGTCGGCAACGGTTCGGGCCATCGGTCCGATCACGGCGATGTCGGCCTGGGTCAGCGTCCCTGGCGGCCCCGGGATCTGGCCCCGACCGGAGACGATGCCGTAGCTCGGCTTGTGTCCGACCACCCCGCACATCGCCGCCGGGTTCCGGATCGACCCGGCGATGTCCGAGCCGATCTCAAGCGACGTGAACCCCGCGGCAAGCGAGCCGGCCGAGCCACCGGAACTACCGCCGGTGGTCCGGGTGATGTCCCACGGATTGTTCGAGGTGCCGAAGACGTCGTTGAAGCTCTGCAGGTCGCCGGCGTACTTCGGCAGGTTGGTCTTGCCGTAGACGATCGCCCCGGCCGCCTTCAGAGCGGCGACAGACGCCGCATCGACCTCGGCCACGAAGTCGCTCAGCTCGGGGGCACCGGAGGTGGTTCGAGTCCCGGCGACCATCAGCGAGTCCTTGATCGTGATCGGGACCCCGGCCAGCGGCCCGAGCTCGTCGTCATCGCCGGCGGTTCGTCGCCGGTCGACCTCCACCGCAGCGGCCAGCGCCCGTTCGGCGTCGAGGGTCACGACGACATTCAGCTCCGGGTTGTGGCGCTCGACCCGAGCCAGGGCCGAGTCGAGGGCCTCGACGGCCGACACCTCACCGGCCCGGAGTGATGCCGCCAGATCGGTGGCGGAACGGTAGGCGAGGTCGTCGCCGGTGGGAGCATTGGAGGACCGCTGCGTCATCCTCAGACGTTATCCGCCGTGAGCGCGACCGACCGCAACCGGGTGGTCCGGCCTGGGGGCCGCCCCACGGTGGCGTCCGCTGCACCGGCGCACGGTAAGCCACCGGGTCCACGGCCGATGCGACTATCGTCGCTGACAGCGGGCTCGGGCCGATGTCCGGGCCGACCGGAGTGGAGATGACGGGAGTGATCGGTTGACCGAACAGCTGACCAGACGGGTCGGGCCCTGGATCCGGCCGGCGGGCCGAGTGGCCGCGGTGGTGGCCCTGGTCCTGCTCGCCGGCTGCGCCAACCGCCCGACGGTTGATGATCTGAGCACGGCGATCGTCGACGCGGCCAACGCCGATCCGACGGTCGAGCTGACCGTCGAGCAGGCGCAGTGCATCGCCCAGCGGCTGCTCGACACCGACCTGTCTGACACCACCCTGGCCGGGATGGCGGAGAACTTCGACGAGCCGCAGGTCCTGTCGGCCGAGGTCGACCGGATCGAGCCGGCGGTGGCCGATGCCGCAGCCGCCTGCGTCGGGGCCGGGTGAGCGGCCCGGCGGTCGCCGTCGGAGCGGAGGTTGCGGCGGCACTGGAAGCGGGCCGGCCGGTCGTCGCCCTCGAGAGCACGATCTTCTCGGAGCTCGGCCTCCCGGGCCCAGCCAACCGTGAGGCGCTCGATCGGGTCCTGGCCACCGTCGGCGCCGGTGGCGCCGTCCCGGCCCTGACCGCGGTGCTGGCCGGTCTGGCCGTCGTCGGTGTCGATCCGGCAGAACACGCACGGATCTGCGGTCCGGCGACCAAGGTGGCGGCCCGGGATCTCGGCCCGGCCATCGGGCAGCGCTGGGACTACGGGGCGACCACGGTCTCGGCAAGCGTGACCCTGGCTGCGGCGGCCGGGGTCGAGGTGTTCAGCACCGGCGGGATCGGCGGGGTCCACCAGGGGTGGACGACGACCGGGGACGTCAGTGCGGACCTCCCGGCCCTGGCCGACCATCAGGTCATCACCGTCACCGCCGGAGCGAAGGTCTTCCTCGATCTCCCGGCGACGCTGGAGTACCTGGAGACCGCCTCGGTCCCCGTGATCGGCTGGCGCTGTGACGAGTTCCCGGCCTTCCATGCCCCATCCAGTGGGCTCCCGCTCACCACCAGGGCCGACTCGGCGGCGGAGGTCGCTGCGATCGCCAGGGCCCACTGGGCCCTCGGTGGCGGCGGCATCGTGGTCGCGGTCCCGGTGCCGGAAGGCGACGGGATACCGATCGACGAGCTGCAGGAACTGGTCGACCGGGCCCTGGCCGCATCGTCATCCGACCAGGTGTCCGGCGCCGCGGTGACCCCTGCCGTACTGGCTCGGATGGGGGAGCTGAGCGGCGGGCGGACCGTGACCGCAAACCTGGCGCTCGCCGACAACAACGCCCGGGTGGCGGCAGAGATCGCCAACGCCCTCGCCGCCATGCCGGTGCGGTGATCGGCCGACCCCCGACCGTTGGGGACCTCCTGGGCGCCGCCAACCGGTGGGTCACCGAGCGGTCCCACATCCGAGCCGGCAGCCGCCGGGCCGATCGGTTCTCGGCGTTCGGGGCCGGCACCGTCGTCTGCCACCCACCGGCCGCCCTGTTCGGCGAGCGGGCGATCAGGCTTGGGGAGGGGACCCTCATCGGGCCCTACGTCTCACTCTCTGCCGGGATGGAGCCGGACCAGGAGCTGGTCAGCGACCACATCGTCACCATCGGTGACCGATGTCTGATCGGTCGGAGCTCCAGCATCGTCGCCCATCTCGAGGTCGTGATCGAGGACGACGTGTTCTTCGGCCCGAACGTCTACGTCACGGACCAGAACCACGGGGTCGACCGCCTCGATGTCCCGATCGGGCGCCAGTCCCGCCTCGAGGAGCCGGTCCGGATCGGCGCCGGCTCCTGGCTGGGAGCCAATGCGGTGGTCCTGCCGGGCGTCACCATCGGCCGCCACGGGGCGGGTGGTGCGGGATCGGTCGTCACCGGCGATCTGCCGGACCGGGCGGTTGCCGTCGGGGTACCGGCCCGAGTGGTCCGGCTTGCCGGCCCGGACGAGCCGGACGATCAGCCGGGCGGCACCACTGCAGCGCCCGGCCCCTGATCGCTACGGGTCGTCGACGGCGAACGGGTCGCAGGCCTCGGGATCGCCGGTGTCGAACCCGATCTCGAACCACCGGATCCGCTGCTGGGACGAACCGTGGGTCCAGGTGTGCGGATCGATCGTCATCCCGGCCTGGGACTGGATCCGGTCATCGCCGACCGAGGCCGCAGCCTGCAGTCCCTCCGTGATGTCGCCCCGCTCGATGATCGGCACCCCGGTCTCCCTGGTCAGCCGCTGGTTGGCCGAGAACGCCCAGACCCCGGCCAGACAGTCGGCCTGCAGTTCCTGGCGAATCGAGTACTCGTTCCGGTTGCCCGGATCCTGCTGCTGGGCGGCACGGACCTGATCGCTGATCCCGGTGATCGACTGGATGTGATGACCGACCTCGTGGGCGATGACGTAGGCCTGGGCGAAGTCACCGGGTGCACCGAACCGGATGCTCAGCTCATCCCAGAAACCCAGATCGACATAGACCTTCCGGTCGGTGGGAGCCGGGCAGTAGAACGGCCCGACCGCCGAGGTGGCCTGGCCGCAACCGCTCTGGACGACGTCCTCGTAGATGACCAACGTCGTCGGCTGGTACGCCAGTCCGGCCTGGTCGAAGTACAGGTCCCAGGTCTCCTGAATGTCGAACATGAGGAACTGCATGTACTCGACGGTGTCTGCTTGAGGGTCAACGGTGTCCGGGCCGGTCGGCGCTTCGACCTGGCCGGCATCGAACGAGGTGGTGGTGTCGAGCCCGAGGCCGCCACCGCCGGACAGGGCCGGGATGCCGAACAGCACACCGATGATGACCAGGATCAGGCCGCCGATCCCGCCTCCGACCGCCCGGCCGCCGCCGACTCGACCCCGGCGTCTCCCACCACCGGCGCCCCGTCGGTCCTCGACGTACTTGGCACCGCGGGCCGCGGTGCTCTTGTCATACCGGACCATCGCCTACTCCTTGCCACTCCGGTCGCCCGAGCCGGACCGGACCGGAGCTACCCGGGCCACCACGACCCGCGGCCAAGGCTACCGGGTCATCCTGCGAGATGGGAACGGGCAGGAATGGGGACCCGCGCCAGCACCCCTCAGGCAGCAAGCGGTCGACCGAACGGGGCCTTGCCCTGCCAACCGGCCATGAAGCTCTCGGCCCGGTAGCACGACGCAAGCAGCGGGCCGTCCTCGTGGTCGGCCACCTCGGCCAGCAGCGCCGCCACCGACGCTGTGATCCGGTCCAGGACCGCAGCCTCGTCCCCGGGGAGGTAGCCGGCGACCAGACCACCGGCGGTCGAGATGAAGTCCGGGACGACGGTCGTCTTCTGGCCCTTGAGCAGCATGGCCACGGCCTTGGTGGTGAACGGGATCGGACCCCACGGGACCAGCGCACCGGCCCGGACGAACCCGGCGCCCTGGTGGCTCAGCGTGCCCGGCTTGGTCCCGGCCAGGATCACATCCACGTCAGCCCCCCAGATCAGCCACGGTTTGGTGTCGACCCCGTCGACCTCGACGATCGTGGCGCCGGCCGCCTCGACGGTTTCGGTGAGACCGGCGGGGACCGGCGACGCAGACGACTGCTCGACGGCGACCGTCTTGCCGTCGAGGGTGCCGTCACAGGCCCAGGCGGCGGCGGTCACGATGCTCGCCACCCGGGCCCGGTCGGAACCGGCGAGCGGCGGCAGACCGGCCGCCTCGGTCAGGGGCGCCAGCTGCTCGGCCGTCAGACCCTTTCCCGGGTAGAGATGGAGCGATCCGGACTCGGCATCGGGGTGGACCTCGGTGAGCATGGCCTCGACCGCCCCGTCGATGGCGTCACCCTCGGCGTTGAGGCCGCCGGAGGCCCCGCTCCGCTCCATCTCGAACGAGGCGAAGGTGTAGGTGGCCGACCGGGCGAGGTCCCCGGCGCTCGACTGGAGGATCTTCTTTGCCCGCCGCATCGGCCCGGCGGCCGGGGCGTCCTGGAAGTCGACCACGACGAAGCCATCGGTGGATTGGAGCTTTCTGAGGGCCATGGCCACCTCCGCGTCTTCTGGAACCTGGTCGAGCGGGCCCAATACTGGCAGAGACCGCAGGCCGGTGGAAACCTCCACCACCCACGGTCTCTGTCAGCGTCTGGCGCTTGGTGGTTCCGACGAGGTCGGAACCCGGTGCCCGGTTACAGGAACGGACTGCCGACGAAGGCCGAGGCGAACACCAGGCTGACGATCGTCATCACCTTGATCAGGATGTTCATCGACGGGCCCGAGGTGTCCTTGAACGGGTCGCCGACCGTGTCACCGACCACGGCCGCCTTGTGGGGCTCTGAGCCCTTGCCACCGTGATTCCCGGCCTCGATGTACTTCTTTGCGTTGTCCCAGGCACCGCCGGCGTTGGCCATGAAGATGGCGAGGGCGAACCCGGAGACCAGCGCACCGGCGAGGAACCCGCCGAGGGCATTGATGCTGATGAAGCCGATGACCAGCGGTACCACCACCGCCAGGGCGCCGGGGATGATCATCTCCCGTAGGGAGGCCTGGGTGGAGATGGCGACGCAGCGGGCGGAGTCGGGGTTGACCCCGGGCTCGCCCTCTCGCAGACCCGGGATCTCCCGGAACTGGCGCCGGACCTCTTCGATCATCTGGTTTGCGGCCCGGCCGACGGCGTCCATCGTCAGAGCGGCGAACAGGAACGGCAGCATGGCACCGACGAACAGCCCGAGGAAGACCTCGACCGAGCCGACGTCGAGGGCGAACTCCAGGTCGACACCGTCGACCCTTGCCGCCTCCTTGACTGCGAACTCGAAGCTCTTGAACAGCGCCAGTGCGGTGAGGGCGGCCGAACCGACGGCGAAGCCCTTGGCCACCGCAGCGGTGGTGTTTCCGAGGGAGTCCAGGGCGTCTGTGACCTCCCGGACCGACGGATCGAGCTCGGCCATCTCGGCGATACCGCCAGCGTTGTCTGCGATCGGGCCGTAGGCGTCGACCGAGACGACGACACCGGTGGTGGCCAGCATGCCGATGGCGGCGACGGCGATGCCGTACAGACCGCCGAAGGTGTCGAGATCACTGCCACCGAGCCCGGTGGCGTCGCCGACGGCGTACTGGCCGCCCCAGTAGGCGATGCCGATACCGACGGCCAGGAGGATCACCGAGGCGGCGACCGAGATCATGCCGGCAGACACGCCCTTGATGATGGTCGTCGCCGGGCCGGTCTCCGACTGCTGAGCGATCTGCTTGACCGGACCGAAGTGGTCCGAGGTGTAGTACTCGGCGGTCTTGCCGAGCGCCCACCCGACGATCAGGCCGCCGATCACGGCGATGGCCAGGCCGAGCGGGTTGTCGAAGTTGTCGCCGTCACCGAAGAGCCAGAACGCGCCGATCAGCGTCCCGACCACGGTCAGGGCCATGGCCACGTTGGTGCCCATGTGGAGCGCCCGGGAGAGGGCGTGGCTGTCTGTGGAGTTGCCGCCACGGACCAGGAACGACCCGATGATCGAGGCGATCATGCCGATGAAGGCGATGAACATCGGGAAGAACAGCAGCGAAAGCTGGCCATCGGCGATGTCGGAATCCGCAACGAGGGAGAAGGTGAACGCGGTGAGTGCGACCGGAGCGATGATCGACCCGGCGTAGCTCTCGAACAGGTCGGCGCCCATGCCGGCCACGTCGCCCACGTTGTCGCCGACATTGTCAGCGATGGTCGCCGGGTTGCGGGGATCGTCCTCGGGGATGCCGGCCTCGACCTTGCCGACCAGGTCGGCGCCGACGTCTGCGGCCTTGGTGAAGATGCCACCGCCGACACGGGAGAACAGGGCGATCGACGAGGCGCCGAGACCGAAGGCGGTGATGACGCTGAAGGCGTCATCGACCTGCAGCCACAGGACGAAGATGATGTAGACCAGCATCAGGCCACCGAGGGCCAGACCGGCGACCGAGAAGCCCATGACGGCACCGCCTCGGAAGGCCACGGGGAGGGCCTTGGCCGGCCCCTCCTTGGCCGCCTCGGTGGTACGGGCGTTTGCCATGGTCGCCACCGTCATGCCGACGTAGCCGGCCAGGGCGGACAGAACCGCACCGATGATGTAGGCAACCGCAGCCTCGATCTGGATCAGCGCAGCGATCAGCACCGCCAGCACGACCACGAAGGCGGCGACCCAGGTGTACTCCTGACGGAGGAACGCCCGGGCACCGGCCTGGATCTCGCTCATGAGATGGACCATGCGGTCGTTGCCCGGGCTGGCCTTCTTCACATCCAGATAGAAGAAGCCGGCAAGGCCGAGTGCGGCCAGCGCCGAGACAAACGCTAAGTAGGGAACTGCGCCCACGGGAATCTCTCCTCCACGATTTCAAGCTCGCCAGGGGTTATCACGCGCCGGAGCCGGCGCGATGGCGACCGTGGAACGGTAGTTGCCCCCTCCGCCAACAGCAACAACCGACAGACGGTTGTGGACAAATACCCCCACCTGGCGGCATCGCCCCAGATCCAGCGCCACCGAGGTGGACAGTCCGACCGGGTCCCGGGTCAGGGGTCGTGGCGCCAGGCGGCGGCCAGGGTTCTGGCCAGATAGTCGATGTCTGCAACCCCGGCCGTCTCCCGCGCACTGTGCATCGCCAGCTGCGGGGCACCGATGTCGACGGTCGGGACGGCAAGGCGAGCGGCCGTGATCGGGCCGATCGTCGAGCCACATGGCAGGTCGTTGCGATGGAGGTAGAACTGCAGGGGAAGCTCTTCGGCGCGGCACGCCTCGACCATGAACCCCTCGCTGATGGCATCGGTGGCGTACCGCTGGTTTGCGTGTCGCTTGACCACCACACCGTGGTTGAGTCTGATCTTGTGGGACGGCTCGTGGCGCTCGACGTAATTGGGATGGGTCGCATGGGCGCCATCGGCCGACACCACGATCGATCGGTGGAGTGCGGCCAGGAACGCAGCCCGGTCCGCCCCCTCGGCCGCAGCGATTCGCTCGAGCAAGGAGGCAAGGTACGCCCCGGCGGCACCGGTTGCCGACTCCGAACCGACCTCCTCGTGGTCATACAGCGCCAGCACCGGGGTCCGCTGCGGGGTCGCCCCGTCCTCGACGACACGGCGGAGCGCATGGATGGCGCAGAACGACGACAGGAGGTTGTCGATCCGGCCAGACGAGAACAGCTCACCGTGGCGCCCGATGACGGCCGGCGCCTGGGTGTCGAACGCCATGAGGTCCCAGGCCACGATCCGGGCCGGGTCGATGTCCAGCAGGCCGGCGACGTGGCCCTTCAGCGCGCCGACCGAACCCCCGTCGTCGTGTGCGCCTTCGAGCGACCACAGCGGGATCATGTGCTTCTGGGGGTCGAGCTTCAGCCCGCCGGAGTTCACGTCCCGGTCGAGGTGGATCGCCAGCTGGGGGATGATCAGCAGCGGCCGGTCGTCGAGCACGAGCCGTTCCTCGACCCCTCCGTCTTCGCCGGTGAGGGAGACCCGGCCGGCCAAGCCCAGACCCCGGTCCAACCAGGAGTTCAGCAGGACCCCTCCGTAGATCTCCATCCCGACCTGTTCGTAGCCGGCGGATGTGAGGTCAGGATTGGTTCTGACCCGCAGGTTCGGAGAGTCGGTGTGGGCCCCGACGACGGTGAAGCCCCGATGCTCGGCCTGCTGGATCCAGGCGACCAGGGTCCCACCGGTCGTCGCCAGGTAGCGGCCGGGCCCACCCGGCAGGGGGGCGGCCAGGTCGACCGGCCGAAAACCGGCATCGACCAGGAGCGCCCGGCTCCGTTCGACCGCATGGTAGGGGGTCGGGGCGGCGGCCAGATCGGCGAGCACCGCATCGGTCAGGACGGGGTCACCCGGTGGGGATTGACGGTGCGGGTCGGTGGGTGCTGCGCTGGTCACCGCTCCATCATGCCCGCCAGCCGGGCCCGTCGGCGGGTCCCCAGCCGTTGGATACCGGCCGGTCATCGCTCGATCGGGCGCTCGCCGGCCGGGAGCCATCGTTCAAATCGATTTGGTGTCCGGGTCCAATCTGGCGCTAGACTCAATAGACCAAGAGGTCGGAAGTCGGTCCCTCGCGGCCATCGCCATCCGACCGTACTAGGCGGACAACGTCGTCCAGATCCAGTTGTCCGCACAGCATGATGTCGGCGTATCGGTCTCCCGGTACGCCGATGCCGTCCGGGCCCAGGATCACCCGGACTCCGGGATTGAGAAGAGGTCCCGAGCGCCCAACCGGTCGGGACCAGATCGCCGACGGAGCGATTCGTCGTCGACGGACGGAATCGACCATCGTCGTTCCGTAACACACACGGGTCCCCCTCGCCGGGACCGAGGAACTGGGAGAGAAGCACGTGGCTCCAGGAGCGCAAGGCCTGTACGACCCGTCGTTCGAGCACGACGCCTGCGGCGTCTCCTTCGTAGCGGACCTCCACGGCCGGCGGAGCAACGACATCGTGGTCAAGGGCCTGACCGCGCTGACCTGCCTCCAGCACCGGGGCGCGACCAACGCCGAACCGAACACCGGCGATGGCGCCGGCATCCTGATCCAGGTCCCACATGAGTTCCTGACCGAGGTGGTCGACGGACTACCGGACGAGGGTGCCTACGCAACCGGGATCGCCTTCCTGCCTGCAGACGCCGGGCGGCGGGACGCAGACATGGCCGCCATCGAGACGATCGCGGCGGAGGAGGGGCTCCGGACCGTGGCCTGGCGGGACGTCCCGGTCGACCCCGAGGGCCTCGGGGAACAGGCCCTGGCCGTCATGCCGTCGTTCCGCCAGCTGTTCCTGGCCGCCGACCCCGCCGCCGGCGACGTCCTGACCGGGCTCGACCTCGACCGGCGGGTCTATGTCGCCCGGAAGCGGTTCGAGCACGAGCTGGCGGACGTCTACTTCCCGTCGCTCAGCTCCCGGACCTTGGTCTACAAGGGGATGCTGACCACGCCGCAGCTGTCCTCGTTCTTCCCAGACCTCCGGGACGGTCGGCTGACCTCGGCCCTGGCGCTGGTCCACAGCCGGTTCTCGACAAACACGTTCCCGTCGTGGCCGTTGGCCCACCCGTACCGGTTCGTGGCCCACAACGGCGAGATCAACACCGTGATGGGCAACCGGAACTGGATGCGGGCCCGGGAGGCCATGCTGGCCGCCGACCACTGGCCGGAGCCGGACAAGCTGTTCCCGATCTGCACCCCCGGGGCCTCCGACACGGCCAGCTTCGACGAGGCGCTCGAGCTCCTCCACCTCGGCGGGTACCCGATCCACCACGCCGTCCTCATGATGATCCCCGAGGCCTGGGAGAAGAACCCGGACCTCCCACAGGACCAGCGGGACTTCTACCGGTTCTATGGCTCGTCGATGGAGCCGTGGGACGGCCCCGCTTCGGTCACCTTCACCGACGGCGCCATGGTCGGCGCCGTCCTCGATCGCAACGGACTGCGCCCGAGCCGGTACTGGGTCACCGCCGACGGCCTGGTGGTGATGGCGTCCGAGGTCGGGGTGTTGGACATCGACCCGGCCGATGTGGTCCACAAGGGCCGGCTGGAGCCAGGCAAGATGTTCCTGGTCGATACCGACGAGGGACGGATCGTCGACGACGCCGAGATCATGGCGTCGCTCGCAGCCGAGCGGCCATACGGCGCCTGGCTCGAGCGTCTGAAGTCCGTGGACGAACTCCCGGCCTCCGCCTATCGACACCCGACCAGGATCGATCCGGAAGAGCTGACGCCGGAGCAGTCGACCAACGGCTACACCATCGAGGAGCTGGATCTGCTCGTCGACCCGATGGCCGAGACCGGCAAGGAGGCGATCGGCTCGATGGGGACCGACACGCCGGTGGCGGTGTTGTCCGATCGACCCCGGATGCTGTTCGACTACTTCTCCCAGCTCTTCGCCCAGGTCACGAACCCGCCGCTCGATGCGATCCGGGAGGAGCTGGTGACCAGTCATCAGGTCGTGCTCGGCCCATCGGCGAACATCCTGGATCCAAAGCCGAACTGGTGTGACCAGTTGGTACTCGACTACCCGGTGATCACGCCCGAGATCCTGTCGCGCATCACCACCGCCGGGGACCATCAGTACCCGCAGTTCAAGTCCGAGGTCCTCCACGGTCTCTATCCGGTGGCCGAGGGCGCCGAGGGGCTGGAGGCGGCACTCGACAAGCTGTGCAGCCAGGCTCGGACCGCCATCAACCACGGCGCGACCATCCTGATCCTGTCGACCAGGGGGGCAACCGCGGACCTGGCCCCGATCCCGTCGCTGCTGCTGACCGGCGCCGTGCACCACTTCCTGACCAGGGAGAAGCTCCGGACCCATGCCGGCCTCATCGTCGAAGCCGCCGACGCCAGGGAGGTGCACCACTTCGCGCTGCTACTCGGCTGCGGCGCCAGCGCAGTCTGC
The DNA here is from genome assembly GCA_039029335.1 of Actinomycetota bacterium. GTDB lineage: Bacteria > Actinomycetota > Acidimicrobiia > Acidimicrobiales > SZUA-35 > JAHELU01. The sequence goes on from JBCCGJ010000114.1 coordinate 15,465, forward strand.
CCGTCGCTGCTGTTCGAGACCCTGACCTCCAGGCTCCCGGACGCAGCGCCGGCCGAGCGCCGCCAGGCCGAGCAAAACTACGTCAAGGCCGCATCGAACGGCGTCATCAAGGTCATGTCCAAGATGGGCATCTCCACCGTCGCCTCCTATACCGGAGCGCAGATCTTCGAGGCGATCGGACTCAGCCAGGAGCTGGTCGACCGCTACTTCACCGGCATCACCTCCAAGCTCGGCGGTATCGGCCTGACCGAGTTGGCCGAGGAGTGCGCTCGGCGCCACCGGGTCGCCTACCCGGACCGGCCGGAGCTGCTGGCCCATCGCCAGCTCGATGCCGGCGGCGAGTACAAATGGCGGCGGGAGGGCGAGTACCACCTGTTCAACCCGGAGACGGTGTTCAAACTCCAGCACGCGACCCGGACCAAGCGCTACGACATCTTCAAGGAGTACACCACCCTGGTCGACTCCCAGGCCGAGCGGCTGGCCACCCTCCGGGGTCTGTTCCGGTTCCGGAGTGAGCGGGAGCCGATCCCGGTCGAGGAGGTCGAACCGATCTCGGAGATCGTCAAGCGATTCGCCACCGGCGCCATGAGCTATGGCTCGATCTCGGCCGAGGCCCACGAGACCCTGGCCATCGCCATGAACCGGCTTGGCGGGAAGTCGAACACCGGCGAGGGTGGCGAGGACCCGGAACGATTCGTCACCATGCCGAACGGAGACTCGAAGCGATCGTCGATCAAGCAGGTCGCCTCCGGCCGGTTCGGCGTGACGTCCGAGTACCTGACCGAGTCG
>JBCCGJ010000115.1:0-16156 GCA_039029335.1 Actinomycetota bacterium
CCGTCGGGTGGTGTCCGACACGTCGAACGCATGGAGGACACCGTTGCAGTCTCCCTGGATGTACACGTCGTCCACCACCACCGGCGACGACCACAGCGGTCCGTCCAGTTCGAACTGCCAGCGAACGTCCCCGGTGTCCCGGTGGAACCCGAACACTTCCCCGCCGTCGGTCGGAACGATCAGTACGTCCCGGTGGATGGCCGGCGTTGCCCACACCCCACCGCCGAGCCGTGTGGTGACCGGCCGACTCCACACCAGCGGATCATCCGGCTGCGACGGGTCCAACTTGAAGACCTGGCCGAGGTCCCTGGCCCGTTGGTTGCCCCGCTCGAACTCGGATGCCACATACAGGAACCCGTCCCCGTCGACCACGATCGACGCATCAGTGTCGTCGCCGGTCCAGTAGCGGAACACCCGGTCCGGCTCCCGCCCCTCGGTGAGCCCCCCGACGTCCCACCCCTGGACCAGGCCGCCGGAGTTGGTGAAGTAGACAACGGTGCCGCTGATCGCCACGGAGTTCTCGATCGAGACCTGGTTACCGACCGCGGCCAGCAGGTCGGCGTCCCACCCCGCGGTGGAGAACACCACTTCCGGATCCACCACAACCAGGCCGTCCTCGTCGTACGAACGGTTCAGCTCGATCACGTAGAACCGGGAGTTCTCCCCGCCGACGAAGAGATGACCGCCGACCACCATCGCCGAGGAGTCCCAGTCATTGTTCCACAGCGTCGGTTCGTCCCCGATGGACGACAGCCGCCACAGCTCCCGCGGTTGGTTCCCGTCGATCGCCGCGATGTGGAAGAAGTTGTCCCGGCTGCCGGTGTACACCAGCGGGTAGCCGTCCGGGTCGATCGTGATGGTGCCTTTGATGATGTCTCCGGTGGCCACGGACGGGTAGACGTCGGTGCCGTTGTCCGGGTCGAAGAAGTTGACCTGCCGGTTGTACGCACCGACAGCCACCCAGTAGTCGGCTCCCTCGGCCTGGTCCGCGCCGTCGTCCCCGGCGCCGTCGCCCTCGGTGTTCTGGTGGACGGCCGGGCGGGGGAAGACCGCGGGCTGGCCGGTCCAACCGGTGCCGCACCACTGCTTGGCCACACCGCCGACCGGGGAGTTCGAACAGCCGATCGTCCGCTCCCACAGGATCTCCGGGTTCGTCGGCACCGGCCCGGATCCGTGATACGTCCTGGTGGGGTTGCCCCGGAAGGTCAGCAGGCCATCGACCGCCCCCAGCGACGACCACGGCAACCCGGAGGAACGGGGGTTGACCCACAGCGGATCGTCTGCGCCGTCACCGCCGCCACCGATTCGACCGTCACCGCCGCCGTTCTCGTCGGCCGAGGTGTCCAGGCTTCTGGTTGCGGTGCCGTCCTCGGAGTCGGATCCGTCGCCCCCCACATCGGCTGCCACCTCGGGCCCGGCCGGCGGCCCCGCCCCGGCGTCGACGGTGACCGGGACCGCATCGCCCCGGTCTATCGCCGCCTGGAACTGAAACCGGAGACCGACCAACCCGATGACCGCCAACCCGCACAGCAGGCAGGGGACAAGGATCGAGGTCCCCGGCGGCGGATCGTCGGTCGGCTCCTCGCTCAGTTGAGTCCGCCCTCGGCGATCATGCGTTCCAGGGTCAGATCGGGGTGGTCGCTCAGCACCCGATCCATCCAGTACTTGCTTTCGAACAGCGCAAGCTTTGTCCCGTCGTCGCGGCTCATCACGGCAACACCCTGCATGGCGTTGAGCTTGTCGGCGCTGGCGTCGTCGGTCTTGCGGGCGATGGTGTAGGGGGTCTGGCTCAGCTCGACCGGCGCTCCGAACTCGTTCTCCAGCCGGTAGGACGCAACTTCGAACTGCATCGGGCCGACGGCGGCGAGAACCGGGGCCTGATCACCGAGATCCTCCTCTCGAAGAACCTGAATGGCCCCCTCCTCGTCCAGCTGGGCAACCCCCTTGCGGAACTGCTTGAACTTGGACGTGTCCTTGACCCTGGCTCGCATGAAGTGCTCCGGGGCGAAGGCGGGAAGCTCGGGGAAGCTTGCGGGCTCGTCGACGTACACCGCGTCACCGACCCGGAGGTCGTTTGCGTTGACCAGGCCAAGCACGTCCCCGGGATACGCCTCATCCGCGGTGTCCCGATCCTGGCCGAACATGGCCTGAGCGTACTTGGTCGAGAACTGACGCTTGGTCCGTTCTGCGATGGCGGTGATGCCCCGCTCGAATCGGCCGGAGCAGACCCGGACGAAGGCGATCCGATCCCGGTGGGCCTTGTCCATACCGGCCTGCACCTTAAAGACCAGTCCGGAGAAGGGCGCATCGAGGGCCCGCCGTGATCCGTCTGCCAGCTGCCGGGGTGCGGGCGGCGGGACCAGGTCGACCACGCCGTCCAGTAGGAACCGAACCCCAAAGTTGGTCAAGGCCGAACCGAAGAACACCGGCGTCGACTCACCGGCCAGGAACGTCTTGGTGTCCACCGTCCGGCCCAGCTCGGTCAGCAGCTCGGTCTCCTCGGCGGCCTGGGTCCACCACTCGCCCTCGTCGACGGCCGCCGTTTCCGGGGCCACCTCCTCCTCGGGGGCGATGGTTGATCCACGAGCGGTCCTGGTGAACCGGGTGTACACACCGGTGCCCTGATGAATGACCCCCCGGAAGTCACCGGGAATGCCAACGGGCCAGGTGACCGGTGTTGGCTCGACCACCAGGGTCTCCTCGATCTCGTCCAGCAGCTCAAGCGGAGCCTTGCCCGGCCGGTCCCACTTGTTGATGAACGTCAGGAACGGGATCTCCTGCTCACGACAGACCTCAAAGAGCTTGAGTGTCTGGGGCTCGATGCCTTTTGCCGCGTCGAGCACCATGACCGCGGCGTCCGCGGCAGCCAGCACCCGGTAGGTGTCCTCGGAAAAGTCACGGTGGCCGGGCGTGTCCAGCAGGTTGATCACGCAGTCCCGATACTCGAACTGCAGCACGGTTGAGGTGATCGAGATACCCCGCTGCTGTTCCAGCTCCATCCAGTCCGACGTTGCGGACCGCCGACCCTCCCGGGCTTTGACGCTGCCCGCCTCGGCCCCGAGCGCACCGCCGTACAGCAGGAACTTCTCCGTGAGCGTGGTTTTGCCCGCGTCCGGATGGGAGATGATGGCGAATGTTCGCCGGCGCGCGGCTTCGGAGCGAGGGTCGGTCACAGAGTAAATCTAACGGTCGACCAGGCCGTACCGTCCCCGCCGGCCGGGTTACTCCTCGGCGGATTCCTCGCTGTTGAGGTCGATGATGCCCATCCGCACCGCGCTCAGCACCGCGTGGGTGAGGGACTGGGCGTCCAGCTTGCGGTAGATGGCGTTGAGGTGGTTGTGCACCGTCTTGGTGGTGATGCCGAGGTGGCGACCGGCCTGTTTGGTGCTCATCCCGTCCGCGATGGCCTGGAGGATTTCGATCTGACGGTCGGAGAGCAGGTCCTGTCCGGCCTCCTCAGCCTGCGCCGAGGTCAGCATGGCGCCGGCCAGCGCGGGGGACAGCACGGTGTCACCCTCCGCAACCCGCTGCACGGTCTCCCGAACCTCGGTGAACGAGGTGCCCTTGCTGAGGTAGGCACTGGCCCCGGCGGCGATGGCGTCCCGGGTCTTGTCGATGTCGTCGTGCATGGTCAGCACGGCGATACGAACGCTGGGTGCTTCCTCCCTGATGCGACGGGTGGCCTCGATGCCGTCCATGACCGGCATGGACAGATCCATCAACACCACCTGAGGCTGCAGGGCCCGAGCGAGGGCAACGGCCTCCTCGCCGGAGGACGCCTCTCCGACGACGTTGTCGCCGGCAGATTCAAATGACTTACGCAGCCCCTCCCGGAGGAGGGCATGGTCGTCGGCCAGCAAAATCTTGATCATCGTGTCACCTGTTCGGATGTTGACTGGACTGTACGGTAATCGTTGTTCCCTGCCCTGGCTCACTTGAAATGGTAAGAAGTGCGCCAACGGCTGCCGCTCGCTCCCGCATGCCGACCAGCCCGTAGGCGTTGCCCCTGATGCCCATGGTCGGATCGAACCCTCTGCCGTCGTCCTGAACCACCAACACCCCCCGTCCATCGGCCACCGCCCAACGAACTTGAACCTTCGATGCGCCTGCGTGTTTCTGCACGTTGGTCAGCGCCTCCTGGGTGATTCGGAGGAACTCGTTCTCCACCCTGGCCGGTAGCCGCTCGGTCCGGTCGGCGACGTCCAGGCTGATGCTGATCTCGCTCCGCTTTGCGAACCGATCGACCACCTCGTTCAGCACAAGGCTGAGCGGTCGATCGGCCGACACCGCGGCCCGCAGCTCCAGCAGCGTGTCCCGGAATTCGGTCACCGCTCCCTGGACCTCCTCATGCAGCTCCTTGAGGTCGGTCGACGGTACGTCCTGGTTGATGCGCTCCAGCTCCATCGCGATGTACGTCAGGTACTGGCCGAGGCGATCGTGGAGATCCCGGGCGATCTTCGACCGTTCCTCGGCTGCGGCCAGCGACTTGAGTTGATTGAAGGACCGGGCGTTGTCCAGGGTGAGGGCCAGCACGTCCGCCATGCCCTGCAACAACTCTCGGTCGGACTGTGTGTAGGTGTGGGGCTCGTCGTGTTCGATGGCCAGAAGACCGGTGTCCACATTGCGCACGATCAGCCGGATGTACAGCCCGGAACCGTCCCGATCCGAGGTCTCCTCCGCCGACAGGTCGTCAATCCGGAGCGGATCCGGTGAGCGTGACGCCTTCCTCAGAACGGCCGGTAGTTCGTCCTCGGTCAGCTCCGGCAGCAGGTTGAATCCGTCCTGGAGCAGGGTCGAATAGGTGCCGTCCTCAAACATCAGGAGGGCCATTCGTTTGACGTCGAACGTCTCCAGCAACTCGTGTCTTGTGGCCTGGACGACGTCGGCCTGGTCGAGCGACGACTGGAGGTTCCTGGCCAGGTCGTTGAGCACACCGAGGAGCTGGTTCGTCTCGTTCAACTTGTCGCGTTCGTCAACCAGTTCGCGTCGGCGGCCCTCGCTTTCGAGCAGCCGTTCAAGGACCACACCGGGGATCATGGCCGATCCCGCCAGGCCGGTGATGGCCAGCGCCGAGGGCGCGATGAACGAGTCCCCGCCGAAGTAGTAATAGGTGCCCGTGGTAAGCACGATGGCCAGCAGAGCGGAGATCGCTCCGAGCTGCAGCCCCCAACCGAATGCAGCCACGGCAACCGCAACAAAAAGCGTGCCGACCAGCGGGTTGCCGAACCCGTCCCGGAACCCGATGGCCACCGACAGCAGGGCGACGTCACCCAGGGCCGCGGCCATCGATGCCTTGCTGCGGTCGCCCAGTTTGAGTGGGCTCATCGTCCGCAGCGAGGTCAGGAAGATGGCCAGCGCAACGGTGATGACGATACGGCGGTCACCCTCGGCAGCTCGGCTTGCGGCGAACACCAGACCGATCATGACCGCACCCCAGCGCAAGGCGCCGAGGATGGCGCTCAGCGACGCGGACACCCCCGGTCGGAGGTGCAGGTCCTGGGGGGTTAGTTTCAACGCGGGATTGTCGGACGCGTCCGTGCCAAGGAGGTACCGTCCTGCAGAGCTCATCCGCCGCAGGAGACCGTCGCTCAAACGTTGTTCTCCGGACACCACTCTTCCTCATCGGCACTATTCCGAGAGGTTCAATCAGCTTCTTCAGGCTAGCGTCGGGGCGCCGGAGCCGCCCCTCGGCGAGTTGCTTCGCAACTCTTGGGCGTGTTGGTCACCTGGAGGTCGGTTGTTGTGCGGGAGTGGAGTCGGGGCGCCGGAGCCGCCCTTCGGCGAGTTGCTGTGCAACTCTTGGTCGCCCGCCCGATCTTTTAGTACGTGCGGGCGGCGACGTAGTCGGCCAGGTCGGCGAGGGCGGTCTTGCCCGGCTCGGCGAAGGGGATGTCGGCCAGGACCTTGGACGCTTCGGCCACCAGTCGGCTGATCTCCGCTTCGTTCTCGGCGACGGCGCCCGTCTCGATCAGCACGGAAACCAGCTCCGAGATCTGCTCCGCGGTCAGGTCGTCCCGGCCGACCATGGCCAGCGTCTCGGCCTGTTCGGCGGTGGCGCCGGCGGTTGCGTAGGCCAGCAGCTCGGTGGGTTTCCCCTCCCGCAGATCGTCGCCGACCGGTTTGCCGAGCGTCTTACTCTCACCGAGGACGCCCAAAGCGTCGTCCCGCAGCTGGAACGCCCGGCCGAGCGGCCGCCCGAACGCATCCACCTGGTCCAACAGGTCCGGGTCGGCGTCACCGTGGAGGCTGACCCCGATCTGCATGGGTCGGACGATCGTGTACATCGCCGATTTGAAGGTGGCGACCTGACGGGCCGTCTCCAGGTCGGCCGCCCCGGCAGCGGCCGAGCGGATGTCCAGATACTGGCCGAGGTTCAGCTCGATCCGCATCTCGTCCCACAGCTGCCGGGCTCGGTCACCGACACCTCTCGTGAGCTGGTCGGCGTAGACGTGGCCCAGGTCCCCGACCAGGATGGCCACCCCTTCGCCGTACCGGCGGGCCTCGCCTCGCCAGCCAAGCTCGGTCAGCCGTTCGGCGTTGCGGACGTGCACGGTCTTTGTGCCCCGTCGCGTGTCGGCCGCATCCATGATGTCGTCGTGGATCAGCGCAAAGACCTGGAGGAACTCGAACGCGGCACCGACGTTGACCACCAGCTCGTCGTGATCCGGACCGACGCCGGCCAGCGCGGCTCGGTCCGGGCCGCCGTTGCCCTGCCAGGCCCAGTAGCAGAACGCGGCCCGGAGCCGCTTGCCGCCGCTGGTGATCATTCGACCGAGCTCGTCGACGGCTTCGCTCAGTCGGGGGTCAACCGCTCGCCAGTGATCGTGCTGGTGATCCAACACCGCCTGGAGCCGGGCGTCGACCTTGTCAGCCACCTCGATCAGCTGGGGTGGGGGGCTCGGGTTGTCCATCAGGGGTCCTCAGCTTCCGATTCGCCCCCTGCCTCGACCGAGATCAGCTCGGCCACAACGTCATCAACGTCCGCCGTCACCACTTCCAGCCTGGCCTTGCAGAACCGGACCAGTTGCACCCCCCGGGCAACCCGAGCGGCCAGCAGGTCGACGTCGACGTCGGCCCCTTCCAGCTCGTCCAGTAGGTCCTCGAGCTCCTCGAGCGCCTCTCCGTAGGTCAGCCCCTCAAGGTCCGCGCCGTCCTGCCCGGCCTCCGGTTGATCGGCGTTCGGTGTGTCTGACTGTTCGGTCCCGGCGGTGGTGTTCAACGGACGTCTCCGGCTGCTTGTTCGACCGAATCGTCGGCCGCATCATCATCACGGTGGCCCACCGCCAGCACCCGGCTGGAGATGGTGCCGTCCATTGTGGTGGTCCGCAGCTCCGTTCCGGGCGTGACCTGCTCGACGGCCCGGACGAGCGTCCCATCCGCGGTGTGGGTGATCGTCCAGCCCCGCTGGAGCGCACGCTTCGGATCGACCGCGTCGAGGCGGGCTGAGCCGGCGGTCAGCCGGTGGCCGGCAAGCTCGAGGTGTCGTCCCGGGAGCCGGTGCAACCGGCGGCCGGCGTGGCGGAGCTCAAGATTCTGCCGCTCAACCACCCGCCGGGCCGCACCGGCCAGGCGGGCTCCGGTGCCAAAGAGCTGTTCCCTGGCCGCGGTGAGGTGCAGCGCTGTGAGGGCGCCGAGCCTGGCCGATGCCTGATCGGCCCGGTCCGCGTACGCACCGACCGCGCCGACCAGCATCGCGGCGCAGGCGGTTGGTGTTTTGGCCGAGGTGTGGGCGACCTCGTCGGCGACCGATCGGTCGGTCTCGTGGCCGACACCAACCATCACCGGGTGTCGGCTTCGGGCGATGGCCGTTGCCACCCGTTCGTGGTCGAAGGCCGCAAGGTCGGTCCGGGAGCCACCGCCCCGGGCGACCACCACAACATCGACGTCCAACTCCCCGCAGGTCCGGATGGCGTCGGTCAGCGATGGTACCGCCTCCACGCCCTGCACCCGGCTGTCCAGCAGGGTGATGCGGAACGGGAAGCCGCTCTGCTCGATCTGTTTCACGAAGTCGGCCATGGCCGCGCTGCCGTCGCTGGTGACCAGCGCAACCCGCAGGGGCAGCGAGGGGAACGGAACCTCCCGGTTCTGGTCGAGCAGCCCGTCGGCCGCCAGCTTGTCCAGCAGCTTCGTCTTGGCCGCCACCATCTGGCCGAGGGTGAACTGGGGGTCGATCAGCGACATCACCAGCTGCACCCGACCTTGCGGCGGGTAGTAGGCCACTCGGCCTCGGATGCGGATCTCGATCCCGTCGTGCATCCGCATACCTCCGGACTTGCGGAGGATCTTGTTCACCAGGTGGCGGGTGGAGGAGAACAGCGCAACCGGCAGCACGGCGGCGGTTGTTGAACCAACCTCGTCCGTCGGGTCGACAAGATCGAAGTAGACGTGGCCGTTGCCGGAGCGGCTCAGTCCGGAGATCGCCCCCTGGACCCAGACCTCGTCGGCAAAGGTCTCGGTGATGGTCTGCTCCACCCGGTCGCAGAGTTCACCGACGGTGAAGGTGTCACCGGACGACTCGGTACGGGGCATGACAAGCACCGTAACCGTTTCATGGCCGACCTGTCGGGTTGTGTGCCGGCCGGTCCGGTCGGCCGGGCGACCGGGCCCGTCGGCCCATCTCGGGGGTCCGCCGGAGGGGGAACCGGGGCGGAGCAAACTTCGCTAAGCTGTCGAGGCCTCTGGTGAGGTCGGCGGACCGACGTTCGCCCAGCTGGGACGCAGGCTGGGACTGGGCGACGGTGGTAGTGACGGTCGGCGGCCTGATCAAAAGGACAGCAGTGACAGACCCCAGCCTTCCGTCCGACCGGATGCGGTCCGGCCTTTCGACCGCGTTGGACGAGCTTCCTCAGGTCCCCGACGTCGCCATCACCGGGCCGATCAACCCCGAACGAACTGTGGCCGCCGTTGACGGTGTTGCCATCATCTTCTTCGACCCGGCCAGCCGCAGCCCTCACCTGGTGTTTGTCAGCGAAGGCCTCGGCGATCTGCTGGGGTATCGGCCCGACGAGCTGCTCGGGCAGAGTCCCACCGTTCTGTTCAGCCCGGGCGAGGCGGCGGCCGAGATGGCGGCCATGACCAGGGCTCTGATCCCGCCGGAACCCGGTGCGACCCCGCCGCCGATGCCGCCCCCCGCCACGGCGCTCGACCAGCCGAACGCAGTGCCTCCAAACGCAGCGCCTCCCGACGCAGTGCCTTCGGACGTAGTGCCTCCGAACGCAGTGCCTCCGAACGCGCCGGCTCCAAACGCAGTGCCTCCGAACGCGCCGGCTCCAAACGCGGCGCCTCCGAACGCCGTGCCTTCGGACGCCGTGCCTCCGGACGCAGGGGCCACGAATGCCGATCGGGGTTCGGTCACCGAACCACCGTCCCTCGAGTTCGACGGCTGGGGTCCGGACGCCACGCCGGCGATCGACCTGGCGGCCATCGCAGAACCGTCGATCAACCTCACCGCCGACCTGGCGGCCATCGCAGGACCGTCGATCAATCTCACCGCCGACGTGCCCGCCATCGAACCGGCGCCCTCGCCGGAGAACGGCACCGACGGGGAGCCCGCCGTCACCGAGGCGCCGTCGACCCGCCGGTACTCGGCAACCCAGTCCCTCCTGCGGCACGACGGGTCGCTGGTCCTGGTCCACGCCACCCACACCCCGATCCCGTCGCTCATCCCCGCCGCCCCCTACGTCGTCGTCCAGTACCGGGACCTCGGACGGGCGTCGGCCGAGACGCTGCTGGCCGACCAGGCTGCGGTCGTCGGCTCCCTCAGCCGGGGTCACGAACTCGGCCGCCTGTGCCACCAGGTGTCGGCGCAGGTCGAGCAGGACCTCCCCGCCGGCAGCCAGTGCTGGCTGGCCATCGCCGGGGACTCCGAAGTCCTGGAGCCGGTCATCGCCGGCGAGCTGCCCTTCGACACCGTCGCCGAGATCATGCGGATCGTCGCCGAGTCCGGGACCGACAACATGAAGCGGGTCGTCTCCGTGGACGGGTTACCGGGGGAGTTCATTCCCATCCTCCAGGCCAGGGCCGTCAAGGCGCTGTGGTACGTCCCGATGATCGGTTCGGGTGGCAACCTCCGGGGAGCGATGATGATCGCCACCGACGACAGCCGCCCAACGCAGGCCATCACCAAGACCCTCGATCATCTGGCGGTTGTCATGACCACCGCCATCGAACACGCAACCGCCGAGGCCGACATCGCCCACCAGCGGCTCCACGATCCGTTGACCCACCTGCCGAACCGGGCGTTGTTGGTCGATCGGCTCGGTCAGTCGTTGGCCAGGCTGGAACGGGACGGCATCGCCCTCTCGGTGCTGCTGGTGGACATCGACCGGTTCCGTTCGGTGAACGATACAAAAGGGGTCGAGGTCGGCGACCAGGTGCTGCTGGAGGTGGCGGGGCGGCTGCTGGCCGCCGTTCGCCTCGGAGACACCGTCGGTCGTATAAGCAGCGATCAGTTCCTGATCATGTGTGTGGCCACCAGCGGTGAACTGGACGCCGCCGCGGTGGCCAGGCGGGTGTTGCGATCGCTGGCCGAGCCGATCCGCATCGCCGATGGCAGCACCCTCCACATCACCGCTTCGGTCGGGGTTGTGGTGGTCGACGAGCCGGGTCCCTCACCGGCCGCAGTGATCAGCAACGCCGAGTCGGCGCTGGCCAGGGCGACCGCGAGCGGGCGGGGTCAGATGGCCATGTTCGAGGCCGACCTTCGCCGTCATGTCGTCGACCGTCACGAGACCGAGCAGGCACTCCACCTGGCGATCACCCAGGACGAGTTGGTCATCCACTATCAGCCGCTGGTCGAGATCCGCACCGGATACATGGTCGGCGCCGAGGCGCTTGTCCGCTGGGACCGGCCCGGTTTCGGGCTGCTGTACCCGCCGTCGTTCATCCAGATCGCCGAGGAGTCCGACCTGATCCTGCCCATGGGCAACTGGATCATCGACAAGGTCTGCAGCGATCTCGGCCAGTGGCCGAAGTCCAACGGTCGATCCCCGATGGTCACCATCAACCTCGCTGCCGCCCAGCTGGCGGTCGACACCCTGGTGCCGACGGTGGTGAGCGCCCTCCAGCGCAACAACCTCCACCCGACCAGGGTCGGGTTCGAGATCACCGAGTCCATGGAGATCCGGGACCTGGAAGCGGCCGGGGTCAACCTCAACCGCCTCTCCGAACTGGGTTGTCGCATCGCCATCGACGACTTCGGCATCGGCCACGCAACGCTTGACTACATCCGACAGTTCTCCATGGCCAATGCGCTGAAGATCGATCGGTCCTTTGTCGCCGGGCTGGAGAACTCCAAAGAGGACACGGCCATCGTGAACGCGTCGATCGCCCTCGCATCTTCGCTCGGACTGCAGGTCATCGCCGAGGGGGTCGAGAACCTGGAACAGCTCACCGCGCTCGAGGAGCTGGGCTGCCGGTACGCCCAGGGCTTTGCGCTGGCGAAACCGATGCCGATGGACGAGGTCCTGGAGCTGTGGGAGAAGGCCAGGCTCTACGAACCGGACCGCCTCTGAACCGGACCGCCTCTGAACGGGGCACGCTCCCGGCGGGCGAACGACCCGCCTTGAGGTTTTTCCCGATATCGGTCACAGACCACCACGCCATCTCGTCAGACTTGGTGACCGGGCACCTTCCGGTCGTCGAGAGAAGGAGACGGCAACATGCAGGTGGCGATCATCGGGAGCGGTATAGCGGGCCTTACTGCGGCGATCGAGGCGGCCGACCGGGGCGCATCGGTCACGCTTTTTGACGCCAGGCGATCACTCGGCGGCCGGGCGAGGACGGTTGCGCGCGCGGGCTTTCAGCTGAACGAGGGGGCCCACGCGCTCTACGAAGGTGGTCCGGCGATGGCGATGCTCAAACGCCTCGGCCTTGAACCGGCCGGATCGCAACCGTCGATCGCCGGGGTGGCGGTCGACGGTCCCCTGGTCGGCAGGCTTCCCGTCGGGCCGATCTCCCTGTTGCGGACCCCTCTGCTCAAGGGCGACCGCTGGCCGATGCTGAAGCTGTTTGCCGGGCTCTCCCGGCTGGACCCGGCCGACTACGCCGAGCTGACCGTCCGTCAGGCGCTCCGGCGACTTCTGGGTGACGGGCCCGCCGCTCGCCTCACCGAAGCCCTGGTTCGGCTGGCCGCCTACGGGCACGATCCGGATCGGGCCAGTGCGGACGCCGGACTCCTGCAGCTGCAGCTGGGCAACGACACCGGGGTTCGGTACCTGGACGGTGGTTGGCAGGTGATCGTCGACGGACTCCGGGCCAGGGCGGAGCGGTCCGGGGTGCTGATCCGGGCCGGGGTCAAGGTGACCGCCGTCCGGTCGACGGTCGGCGCACCGCCGGTCGGGCAGCTCGCCGATCACCCCGGGCCCGCCGTGACCGGAATGGACGGCTCCGGTCAGGTGCTGGTCACCACCGAGGTCGGGACGGACCGCACAATCGAGCGGTTCGATTCGGTCGTGGTGGCGGCAGGCGGTCCCCGTCAGGCCGCAAACCTCCTCGGAGACGCCGTGCCCGCCGCCGCCCGATGGGCCGCAGACGCCCGGCCGGCGAGGGCGGCCAGCCTTGACGTCGGCCTGTCGGCCCCGTGGGGTGACCATCCGACGTTTGCCCTCGGCATTGACGAACCGCTGTATCTTTCCGTACATGCCCCGGTGGCGGACCTGGCACCGGAGGGTCACACCTTGGTTCATGTGATGCGCTATCAGCACCCGGACGAGGCACCGGATTCGGTCGGCGACGCGGCCGCCAACGGGTCGCCCGGCCCGCACCGAGCCGCGTGCGAGGCGCTGCTGGACCGGGTCCGGCCGGGCTGGCGGGACGACGCCGTCCACATCGGCTTCCGGCCGAACCTGGTGGCCGCAACCGATCAGCCGAGCGCCGATCGTGGCGGCCTGGGCGGTCGACCCCCGGTTGCGGTGGCGGACGCCCCCGGCGTGTTTCTTGCCGGAGACTGGGTGGGGGACACCGGCGTGCTGGTCGACGCCTCGACGGCCAGCGGGCTGCAGGCCGGACGACTGGCCGCAACGGCGGCGCCACACCTCGTCGGGGCGGCGCGATGACCCCGACCGAACCGTCCGGAACGGGCGACCCGGCCGGAGGGACCGCCGGTGGGTCCGAGGAGACGGGCTCGGGTGACAACGCGGCGGCCGTCGAGTTCGAGGAGCACCGCCACCATCTCTTCGGGGTCGCCTACCGGATGCTGGGCAGCGTGGCCGAAGCCGAGGACGCGGTGCAGGAGACCTGGCTGCGCTGGGCCGCCGCGGACCGGGCGGGGATCACCTCCCCTCGGGGCTGGTTGACCACCGTCATCAGCCGCCTCAGTGTCGACCGGTTGCGGTCGGCCCAGCACCGACGGGAGGCGTACGTCGGCCCGTGGCTTCCGGAACCGATCGTCCGCTCCGAGGTCGGTCCCGCCGGCCCGGCACCGGACCCGGCGGAACACGCCGAGCTGGCCGACAGCCTCTCCATCGCGTTCCTCACCATGCTGGAGCGGCTCGATCCGGTCGAGCGGGCGGCGTTTCTGCTGCGGGAGGTCTTCGGCCACGGATACGACGAGGTCGCCCCGATGGTCGACCGGAGCGAGGTCGCCTGCCGCCAGATCGTGCACCGGGCCAAGGAGCGGCTCGGCCCCGACCGCCCGGTGCGGTTCGACCCCGGCCCCCAGGAGGAGCGGCGGCTGGTCGACTCGTTCCTGACCGCGGCGATGACCGGCGACGTGGACGGTCTTCGTGAGGTCCTCGCCGAGGACGTCATCGCCTGGAACGACGGTGGTCCGGAGCGTCGAGCGGCCAGGAAACCGGTGATCGGGGTCGATCGGGTGACCACGTTTGTGATCAACATCGCCGGCCGATCGGAGCGGCTGGGTGACGCGGTGTCGTTCCACCACGCCCGGGTGAACGAGGCCCCCGGCGTGGTGGTCGAGGCCGACGGGGTCGTCAGCCTGGTCCTGGCCTTCGACATCGGTCCGGACGGCATTCGGACCTTCCACACCATGCTGAATCCGGCAAAACTGGCCCATGTCCGGCTCGAGCCCACCGAATCCGGGCCTGCTACGCCGTAAGGGTCGGGTTGGGATCCCCGGCCGGGCTCTGTGCTCGCGGCGCGTCCCACCGGCCACACGGTCTGCGTTGGCGAACCGGGGTGTGTCGAACGGCCCGGTGTGACGGGTTAACAGACACAGCGTCTAGTACCGGCGGCCTACTTTGGCTAGTGTGTGCTCTGCCTCTTGTACAGGGGCAGCATGGCTTCCAAACTAGCTTCCAAACGAAAAGCAGCGGATTCGGCGACGCCGCGGAACCAGAGAGCGGAACGGTTCCGGGAGGCGGCCGAAAGGTGTGGTTGAGTAGGAGATCATCCGGTGGGACTTACGCCAGAAGAGATTGAGGTCCAGGACTTCGTCCGGACAAGACGAGGATATGACCCGGACGAGGTCCGGGGATACCTGCAGCAGCTCGGTCGACGAGTTCGCCAGCTCGAGGGAGAGCTCGGCGATGCGCTGACCAGGGCCGAAACGGCAGAGGAGAAGGCGGCGAAGACGCCGGGCGCAATCGAGGCGGACCAGTTCGGTGCCCTCGGCGGCAGGGTGGCGGAAATGCTTCGCCTCGCCCAGGAGTCCGGTGATCAGATCCGCCAGACGGCCGATGCCGAGGCCGAGGCGACGCTCGCCGCCGCCCGACTTGCTTCCGATCAGATGACCTCCCAGGCCGACGCCTACATGGCAACGTCAAAGGACGAGGCCGACGCCACCCTCGGGCAGGCCAAGGCGGAGGCGGAGACGCTCCAGGTCGAGTCCCGCCTCGAGGCGGAGACCAAGCTCACCAACGCCGAGAACGACGCCGAGCTGCTGGTGTCGACCGCAACCAAGGAAGCGGAGGCGATGCGCACCGCATCGCGCAACGAGGCCGAGGCGATGCTGTCGGCGGCCGAGAGTGAGGCCAACGATCTTCGGTTGAAGGCCAACAACATCCTGTCTGACTCCAAGGCCAGGGCCGACGAACTGTGGAACTCGGCCGAGGCCGAGGCGTTCAAGCTTCGCGAGGACGGCCGCCAGGAGGCGGAGCAGATCCGCCAGAACGCGGTCAACCAGTCCAACGAGTACAAGGAGACCGTCGAACAGGAGGCCCACGACCATCGTCAGTCGGTCGAGGCCGAGGTCGCCCGCCTTCTGGAAACCACAAAGAACGACTGTGCCCAGCAGGTGGCGGACGCCGAGGCGACCGCCGCCAGTCTCAAGGCCCAGGCTGAGCAGACGCTGGCCGATCACCAGAACCAGTCCGAGCAGATCCTGGCCACCGCCCAGGTCGAGTCGGAGCGGGTCGAGCGTGAAGCCGCCGAGGAAGCGGACCGGATCCGGGCCGCAGGCAGCGAGGACAGCGATCGGATGATCGCCGATGCCAAGGACGTCATCACCGGCCTGCAGAGCGAGGCCGACGACTACGTCACCATGAAGCACGACGAGGGTGACAGCTACCTCACCACGAAGCACACCGAGGCGGACGCCTACGTGACGCTTCGCCACAAGGAGGCCGACGACTACGTCGCCGCCCGCCAGGGTGAGGTCTACAAGAACGCCGAGGAAGCCGAGCGGGAGCGGGACAAGGCCCTGGCCCAGATCGGTGAAGCCCGGGCGCAGGTCGCCGACCTGCTGCAGCAGGCGCAGGCCCAGAGCGAGTTCATCCGCCTCGAGGCGGAGGAGAAGATCCGGGAGAAGGTCCGGGCTCACATCGACCAGGCCGAGCGGCGTATCGCCCGCCTCCGCATCACCGAGCAGGCATCGCGGGAGCGGATCATCGCCGCCCAGAGCGAGCTCAACAGCGCCATCAGCAGGCTGGACTCGGAGCCGGTGCAGGAACTGGGCGAAGGCACACCGGACCAGGTGATCGCCGAAGCCCGCCAGCACGTCCTGTCCACCGGTGGCGGTGAGATCGACGAGATCGATGAGGGCAGCTACAACGAGGACGCCGACATCATCGACCTTGACGCCGAGGCGCAGCCGGTCGGTTCGATGGCCGGTGCCGTCGGCACAAACGCCGCTCAGGAGGAGCAGCCCATCACCGATGTGGACAGCGTCCTGTCCGAGCCGGCAATCGAACCGCAGAACGAGGACGCCCTGTCCCGTCTGGTTCGGGAGGCCATGCAGCGGGCGGTCGAGAGCGCCCGC
>JBCCGJ010000116.1:0-16087 GCA_039029335.1 Actinomycetota bacterium
CAAACCCTAGGCCGGACCGGACTGGCAGAGCCACTGGGCGACCGGCTTGACTGGCGGGACGAGAACCGTCCAACCCCGACACGGAGAATCGTCGATGACCGAGCCCAACAAAACCGACGGGGCCCTCGTGCTCCGTACCGATAATGACGGCGTGACCACGCTGACGTTGAACCGTCCGGACAAGCTCAATGCGCTCACCCCCGGCGTGTTCATCGAGCTCCGCGACCACATCGACGGCATCGCATCCGACGAGAACGTCGGCTGTGTGGTGCTGACCGGCGCCGGCCGCTCGTTCTGCGCAGGTAACGACCTCGGCGGCATCAGCGAAGGGGTCACCGCACCAACACCACACTTCCAGGCCGAGACCATCGACGCCCTCGAGCGTCTGCCGCAGCCGACGATCGCCAAGATCCGCGGTCACTGCTTCACGGGCGGCCTTGAGCTGGCCCTCGGTTGTGATCTGATCGTGGCCACCGAGTCGGCTCAGCTCGGTGACACCCACGGTCAATGGGGGCTGGTCGCCGTGTGGGGGATGACCGTTCGACTACCGGAGCGGGTCGGTGTCGCCAAGGCCAAGGAGTTGATGTACACCGCCCGTCGCATCGACGGCGTCGAAGCGGCGGCGATCGGACTGGCCAACCAGGCCACTGCGGATGACAACCTCGATGCGGTGGTGGACGAAATGGCCGCCGCAATCGTCGGCAACTCGTGGGATACGAGCCGCTTCGACAAGGCCCTGCTGGCCGACGCCCGGGGCAGGACCAGGGAGGAAGCGCTGGCTCACGAGCGGTCCTCGCCGTACGGCCGACCTCGTGACATGAAGGAGCGTATGCAGGCGGCCGGGCCCGGATCGAAGAAGGCATGACCGACGAGCCGGTTGTGCTCTACGACGAGCGGGACGACATCGCCGTCATCACCCTCAATCGTCCGGCCCGCAAGAACACCCTGACCGAGGCCGTCGTTCAGGGGGTGGCGGACGGCATCGACGCTGCGACGAAGTCCCCGGACGTGGTGGCGGTGGTGGTTCGAGGCCGAGGAGACACCTTGACGGCGGGGTACGACCTGCAGCCACAGGCCGCCGCGGATGGTGACGGGTCGTTCGGTGGCTGGTCGAACCCCTATGGCGCCCGCGGTCCGGAGCCCCGTGACGGGGCGTGGGATCCGGTGCGGGACTACCAGTTCATGAACAACAACGTACGCCGGTTCATGAAGATCTGGGACTGCCCGAAACCGGTGCTCGGCGAAATCCGGGGCTGGGCGGTCGGGGGTGCAACCGATCTGATCCTCTGCTGCGATCTCCTCTACATGGCCGAGGACGCCCACATCGGATACGCCCCGAGCCGGATCTTTGGCACCCCGACCACCATGCTCTGGGTGTATCGCCTCGGCCTGGAGCACGCCAAACAGTTCCTGCTCACCGGCAGGGCCATCGATGCGGCCACGGCACATCGGATCGGCCTGGTCTCCCACGTCTGTCCTCCGGACGAGCTCAGCGAGACCACCGAAGCCGAAGCCCGTCGGTTCGCGACCATCCCGGCGAATCAGCTGGCGCTCAACAAACTGTTGATCAATCAGGCGTTCGAGAACATGGGCCTGCGGACCAGCCAGATGCTCGGCACGTTCTTCGACGGCATCACCCGCCACACCGAGGAGGCGTACCGGTGGGTCGAGGACTTCGACAGCAAGGGGTTCCGCCAGGTCATCCGGGAACGTGACGCTCCCTGGCAGGACTACGGCGAGCGTCCGAAGGACTGAGGCCCGGAGCGGCGGCGTGACCGAACGCCCCGCCACCTCGATCGGGCCACCTCGATCGGGCCACATCGATCGGGCCACATCGATCGGGCCTCGTCAGCCGGCCCGCTCGGCTACCGACCGCCGCCACCGGTGGCCTATGGTCTCGCCATGGTCAGACTGAGCGATCTTCACCCGGCGGAGGCGGAGCACCTCCTGGCCAGAGCCGCCGCCATGCCGGAGTTCGAACCGGGGCCGTGGCTGACCCCGCCGCCGCTTGAGGAGGCCACGGTGGCCATGATCTCCACCGCCGGTCTCCATCGTCGTGGCGACCCGCCCTTCCGGGTCGGGGCCGTCGACTACCGCATCATTCCCGGTGATGTGGACTTCGGTGACCTGGTTCTCTCCCACATCAGTGCCAACTTCGACCGCAGCGCCTTCCAGCAGGACCCGAACATCATGTTCCCGATGGATCGGCTGCGGGAGCTGGCGGACGCCGGTGAGATCGGTGGGGTTTCCAACTGGCACTACTCCTTCATGGGCGCCCAGCCAGACCCGTCCCGAATGGAGGAAACCGGGATAGAGGTTGGTCGGTTGCTGGCCGAGGACGGCGTTGACGTTGCGCTCCTCGTCCCGGTTTGACCCATCTGCTCGGGCGCGGTCGGCGCCCTTGCCCACTTCATCGAGCGGGCCGGTGTGGCCGCCGCATCGATCAGCCTGGTCCGGGAGCAGACAGAACGGGTTCGTCCGCCGCGTGCGCTGTGGGTGCCGTTCGCGCTCGGTCGGCCGTTCGGGTCCGCCGAGGACCCGGCGTTCCAGACCGGCGTGATCCGGGCCTCGCTTGGGATGCTGGCCACGGCGACCGAACCGACGATCGAGGACTATCCGATAGACGCTCCCCGGGAGGGCCAGGCCGAGCAGTGGTCCTGTCCGCTCAGCCTGCCGGGGCCTGAGGGTGACCAGTCTTTTGGGCAGCGGTTGCTGACCGAGGTGGACAGCCTGCGGCCCTGGGCCGCCGAGACAAGACGGGTTCGGGGCCGGACGTTGTTCGGGGCGAGCGGCGCCGGTCGGGACCAGGTCGATGAGGTGGTCGCCGCGCTGGCCGCCATCGCAGAGACCGGAGAGTTCCCCGATACACCGGCCGGTGACGTCGAGTGGGCGTTCGACCAGCCGCTGCTGGTCCGGCACCTGGCAGACGACCTGCGCACGTTCTACCACGAGGCGGTCACGGCCAGACCAGGAACAACGCCGCCGAATCACGACGCACTGAACGACTGGATCTTCGGCGGGACCGTCCTCGGTGAGGTCCTGCTGGCCGTCGCCGATCATCTCACCGACCAGGGGTCACCGATGGCGCTGCTGGTTCGAGGCCTGCTTATCCCCGAAGGGCGGTACAACGGCGGGAGCGCGTTCGCCTCGCCGGCCGAGAGCGTCCAGGCCCGCCAGGACTTCGGAGAGACCAGCCCGATCTAGGGAAGCCCGGCCCACCGCGTCTCATCCCACCCCGGTCCCCCGAAATTGGGGCCCACAGCCAACAAATGGTGTGGTCCGTGCGCCCAAATTTCGGCCTTGGTGGGAGCATGTGGGCAGCGCCCAGTGGCGGCGGTCGGGAATGCATGATCGACCGGAACGGTTGGTTCGGTGATGTCCGAACCCCTGTCGGCCCGGTGGCGAAGACGGGCGATGTCGATCCCGACGATGCTCGGGTTCACCGTGCTCCTTGTTGTCGGTCTGCCGCTTCTCCTGCCGGCCGCGGTCGTGGTCGACCTGGTCCGTGGTCGGCTGCGGATGCCGACGGCCCGGGTCTACCTGTTTGTCCTCCAGTACGTGGTCAATGACTCCCTTGAGATCGTCCTTGCGCCGGTGTTCTGGGCGCTGGCCGGCTTCGGGACGACCCTGCGGTCTCCGGCGTCTCGGGCCCGCCATCTCCGCCTCCAGAACTGGTCCGTACGGACAATGGTCAACCGGGCGGACCAGTTGCTCGATCTGCCGGTCGAGGTCGACGGGGCGGATCGACTCGCCCGGGGTTCCGGACCGGTCATCGCCATCGGCCGTCACGCCAGCCTGTTCGATGCGTCCCTTCCCGGCCTGGTCATGGAGCAACTCGGGTGGCATGTGCGCGGGGTGATCATGGCCGAACTGTTGGCCGATCCCGGCTTCGACCTGATCTACCGCAGGACCGGTTCGGTCTTTATTCCCCGCGACGATGGGCCCGCCGCAGTCCGGGCGATCGAATCGATGGCCGCCGGAGCCGACGCCGACACCGCGCTGGTCATCTTCCCCGAGGGGCGGCTGTACCGTCGCCCGGTTCGTGATCGGTTGCTGGCCAGGCTGGCGGACTCGGATCCCGAGCGGGCGGCCCGACTGGCCGATCTCCGGCATCTCCTGCCGCCGCGACCCGGTGGGTTCAACGCACTGCTCGACGCGGTCCCCGACGCGGACGTGGTCCTGTTCGACCATCGGGGGCTCGACAACCTGCGCCGGCTGGGAGACCTGCTGCGGGTTGTCCCGGTCGGCGAAGCGGTCACGGTCACCCTCAGGCGGTTCGATCGTTCCGGGATACCGGAGGATCGCCCGTCCAGGACGGCGTGGCTGGATCAGGTCTGGTTGGATATGGATGCAGCCCGAGAGGCGGATCTACGGGAAGAAGGATTCAAGCGGTGAGAATCATGGATGAAGATGAAGGGGGGGCGTTCCTCAACCACGGGACCCGTACCGGCAAGCTGTCGGTCAGCCTGCCGAGTGGTCGCCCGACGGTCACCCCGATCTGGTTCATCTACGAGGACGACGGCAAGCTCCGGTTCAACTCGGCCGTCGGTTCACCGAAGGTTCGGGCGATGCTGGCCGATCCGCGGGCCTGTCTGCTGGTCGATCTTGAGGAGCCGCCGTACGCATTCGTGAAGGTGGACGCCACCGTCACGATCGTCGACGACAACCCGGAGCTGACCCGTCGGGTGGCCACGGCGGTCGGCGGTCGGTACATGGGCGCCGACCGGGCCGAAGAGTTTGGTGCCCGAAACGGCGGGTCCGACGAATTGGTCGTCGAGTTGACCCCGACCAAGGTCACCGCCGTCAACGACATAAGCGGGTGAGGGTCGTCGGACGACCCGACAGCGGACACCGTCAGTGACTACCGACAGTTACGACCGGCAGCGAACACCGGCAGTAACTCCCGGCAGCGGACACCGGCAGTGACGACCGACAGTGACGACCGGCAGTGACTCCCGGCGGCGGATACGGGTAGCGGATGCCGGCCGCGCTGAACCGGCCCGGCCACCCGTCCGGTGTTGATGGTTCGCGTTTGAACTTTGTGGTGGTGGAGGTCCGGTCTCCGTGCAGGGCCGGGGCCCTGCACGGATGCCTTAGGCCTCGGCGCCGTCGCCGGCCCGGCGCCGCATCATTGCCAGCAGGGCAACGATCAGAAGCAGTCCGATGGCCGAGGTGCCGCGTGCGATCTTTTTGTTGCTCACCCGGCGAAGCGTAGCCCGGCCGATCGGACATTTCTTGTCATCGGCAGCGGTTCATCGGCCGCAGCTCTTCGTTCACGGCTACCGCCCGTTCGGCCTGACCAGCACCTTGACCTGGTCGACCGGGTCGGCCAGGTCACGGAACGTCTGCGGGACCTGATCGAGGCCGATCTCCGCGGTGACGATCGCACCGCCGTCGATTCGCCCCTCGGCCAGGTTGTACAGCGAGGCGTGGAACTCCTCCGGCGACCAGCCGAGCACGAACCGGATGGTCATCCGCTTGTAGATGCCCATGATCGGTCGGAACCGATCGTCCTCCATGCAGACACCGGCAACCACCAGCTCGCTTCCGCTCGGGGCGCCGGAGACCGCCATGTCGATCAGGCCCGGCACCCCGACCGCCTCGAAGATCACCGGTGGAACCGGGTCCTTTCCCGCCGCGCTCCACGCCTCGGTGGCGAGGGCGAACCCGGCCTGGCGGCTGTCGGTGGTACCGGGATCGATGACGATGTCGGCCCCCAGGCGCCTGGCCAACTCTCGCCGAGTGGGGGAGAGGTCACTGGCGATGATCGGCGCGGTGTCGGTCAAGGCCAGGGCGGCGATGATGGCCAGTCCGACCGGCCCGCAGCCGATCACGATTGCCGGGCGACCGTCGGAGATCGACGACTGGTTGACGGCGTGAAGCCCGACGGCCATCGGTTCGGTCAACGCCGCCAGGTGACCGGGCAGACCGTTCGGCACGGGGAGCAGTGCCCCCGGGTCCACCAGCATCTGCTGGCTGTAGCCGCCCGGGTAGTCGTTGCTGTAGCCGGGAACGGCGATGCCGTCCGGCGTGGTCAGGGCGGGCATGGCGGCCATCACCGTGTCGGTCGGGAGGCCGTCAACCCCGGCGCCGGTCTCCAGGACCTTCACCGCCAGCTCGTGGCCCATCACCAGATCCCTGTCGGGGTCGAAGATCATGAGGCTGCCGGCCTCTCGGGCGGTCGCCACGAAGTGTTCGGTGTGGTCAACCGTGTGCAGATCGCTGCCGCAGATGCCACAGGCGACGGTCTCCACCAGCACCTGTCCGGGGCCGGGAACCAGTTGGTCGACCTCCTCGACCACCATGGTGCCGTTACGAAGGATCGCCGCTTTCATACGCCGCGCCCGATCCGGGGTCGGCCGGCGGTCACCCGCTCAGGTCCATGCCCGGTCCGGGGCGTCGGCGTGATGCACCTCGCCGTCCGGGTCGAATACCAGAAACCGGTCGAACGACCGGAGGAACCAGCGGTCGTGGCTGACCGAAATGACCGTGCCTTTGAAACTGCCAAGACCCTTTTCTAGCGCCTCCGCCGAGGCGACGTCCAAGTTGTCCGTCGGCTCGTCGAGCAGCAGGAGGGTGGCGCCGCTCAGCTCGAGCAGGAGGATCTGGAATCGCGCCTGCTGGCCCCCCGAGAGGCTGTCCCAGGTCTGGTCGACCTCATGGTGCAACTCGTATCGTTTCAAATAGCTCAGCACGCGGCCCCGAGCGTTGAGCTGCACGTTCAGGTGATCCTCCAGGAGGATGTCGTTGAGGGTCCGACCTTTCAGTTCCGGGTGTTCGTGGGTCTGGGAGAACAACCCGGGCACCACGTTGGCCCCCAGTTTGAACGCCCCCTCATGGGCAACGTCCTGGCCGGCCAGCAGCCGGAGAAAGTGGCTCTTCCCGGTGCCGTTCAGCCCGACGACGGCAACCCGGTCGCCGAACCAGATCTCGTCGTCGAACGGGAACGTCAGGTCGATCAGCTCCAGCTGGTCGACCATGACCGCCCGTTTGCCGGTGCGGTCACCGGTGAGCTGCATGTCGATCTGCTGTTCGACGATCCGTTCCGGCGGCCTGCCCCGTTCCTCGAACTGCCGCAGCCGGGACTCGGCGGCTTTGGCCTTCGGGGCGAAGGTCTCGCTGAACGACGCCCGCCGTTTCAACTCCTTGACGATGTCCTGGAGCCGCTGACGCTCCTCGTCCCAGCGCCGGTTCTCGTCGTCGATCCGCTCCAGCCTGGCCTGGCGGGCCTCGGGCCACGTGGCGAACGATGCGCCATGCGTCCAGCCGCCCTTCGCTTCGATGGTGATCACCTTGCGAGAGGTGGTGGCCAGGAGCTCGCGGTCATGCGAGATGTAGAGGATGGTCTTCTGGCTGTCGTTCAGCCGGTCGGCCAACCAGTTCTTGCCCGGTACGTCCAGGAAGTTGTCCGGCTCGTCGAGGAGCAGCAGGTCATAGTCGGCCCGGAAGAGCAGCTCGAGGGCCAGGCGCTTCTGTTCCCCTCCGGAGAAGGTTTCGCTCGATCGGTCGGCCAGCTCGGTCCACGGCAGGCCGACGGCCCGGTCGGCACACTCCGCCCAGAGGTTCTCCAGGTCGTAGCCCCCGATGGCCTCCCATCGGCCGAGGGCGTTGGCGTAGGCCACACCGACCTTCTCGGCCTGGTCCGGATCGCCGCCCGTGGTGGTCAAGCGTTCCTCGGCTCTGGCCAACGCCGCCGCGGCCTCGATGAACTCAGGGGGAGAAAGCGACAGGTACAGCTCCCGCAGGGTCAAGCCTTCTGCGATACCGATCATCTGGCTCATGTACTTCCAGGAGCCGGACAGGCCGATGTCACCCGAGTTCGGCGAGAGCTCGCCGGCGATCAGCTTCATGATCGTGGTTTTGCCCGCCCCGTTGGCCCCGACGAGAGCGCTGTGGTCACCGTCGGACACCTTGAACGACACCTCGTTCAGTACCGGCGGACCGGTGCTGTATCCGAAGGTCACGTTGGCGAACTCAACCGATGCCACGTCGCGACCCTACTGGACAAGCCGCAGCACCGATCGAGACTTTTGGGGAACTCACCGGAGCCCGGCGGCGTTCAACACCTACGGTGGACACCACCTTCACCCAGGTGCCCGCACCGCAACCGGAACCGAACAGGGAGCTGTACCCGATGATCGTCACCACCACCGAAACAGTCGCCGGACAAAACGTGATCGCCACCCTCGGTCTGGTCACCGGCAACACCATCCGGGCCAAGGACGCCGTCCGGGATGTCGGTGCCAGCCTGAAGAGCCTGGTGGGCGGTGAGCTGCGCAGCTACACCACGATGATGGTCGAGGCTCGGGACGAAGCGACGCAGCGGATGGTCGCCGACGCTCAGGCCATGGGTGCCGATGCGGTGATCGGGATGCGGATGACCACCTCAACCGTCGCCGGCGGTGCGTCGGAAATCCTGGCCTACGGAACCGCCGTCAGGTTGGCCGGTGACTCGCTCCCGCCGCCGGCCCCGGGTCACTAGCGCCGCTAACGCTGCTTGTCACTAGCGCCGGTGGCGCTTTTTGTCACTGAGCCTTCTCGACCGCGTCCTCACCCTCGCCTTCGACCTGCTCCGGCTCCGGCTCCGCTTCTGCGGTGGGGTGCAGCGGCGCCCGGTAGCCGGGACTCGGTTTCCTCGGCCGGTCGCGGCCGTCGACGATCACCTCGTCCACCAGCCCGTACGCCACAGCCTCCTCGCCGCGGACGATGTAGTCCCGCTCGATGTCGTTTGCGATCCTGTCCAGGTCCTGACCGGTGTGGTGGGCCAGCAGCTCCTCGATGCGTTTCCTGGCCAGCCGCATCTCCTCCAGCTGGATCTCCATGTCGGTGGTCTGTCCCTGGGCGCCGCCGTGCGGCTGGTGGATCAACACCCGGGCGTTCGGCAGGGCCAGGCGTTTGCCGGGCGCACCGGCGGCGAGCAGGACCGCAGCCCATGATGCGGCCTGGCCGACGCAGATGGTGGAGACGTCCGGCTGGACGTACTGCATGGTGTCGTAGATGCCGAAGCCCGCGGTGACCGACCCGCCGGGGCTGTTTATGTACAGCTGGATGTCCCGCTCATCGTTCTGGGACTCCAGGTGCAGGAGTTGGCCGATGACCAGGTTTGCGCTGGTGTCGTTGATCTCCGACCCGAGGAACACCACCCGATCGGCCAGAAGACGTGAATAGAGGTCGAAGCTGCGTTCGCCTCGGCTGGTCTGTTCGATGACGGTGGGAACGAGGTAACTCACAAGGCCTCCCTTGTTCGATCGGTACGGACCGGTGTCCGCATGCGCAACCATTTGATTGCGTGTTGCCACGGTACGGTGTGACCTCGAAACGCGCAACCTCTGAATTGCGCAACCGTGTGTCGGGTGTAAGCTCGTTCCATGAGCGAACGTCCAATCGATCGGAACGACCAGCCGGACACGCCCGTTCGGAACGGGCCAGACGGAACGGCGGCCGAGCCGTCGGTCTCGGTTGACGTCGACATCGCCGTCGACCCGGCACAGGTCTGGGATGCGCTGGTGAACGAGGGCGGGCTCGGTGCGTGGATGGGCAGAGGTGCATCCCTGGAGCCCCGACCCGGTGGTTCGCTGTCGTTCCCCGATCCGGTCGGCGGTCGGCAGCGCGACGGGCGGGTCCAGACCGTTGTCGAAGGCGAGCGACTGGCGTTCACCTGGTGGACCGCGGACCGGCCGACGGATCGATCGTCGGTCACGATCACCCTTCAGCCGGTCGACACCGGCACCCGGGTCACGGTTGTGGAGACGATGGCGCCACCGTCGCAGGTCGGTTTCACCGTTCCCGCCCTGCCGGTGGCCAGCGCCGGTGCGCCGGTTTCGGCCACCGCCGGTCCGGGCGTGCGCGTCAGCGCCTCCGCAGGCACTGACACCGCCATGCGGGCCCGCCGGTCGTCGGTCCTTGGCCTGTGGTCGTGGCGGCTCGCCGTGGTCACCTTGGCCACCCAGATGGTGCGGGTCTGAGCCCGTGACCGATCGGGACCCGTTCGCCGCGCTCGCCGACCCGACAAGGCGGCAGATCGTGGAGATGCTGGTCGGGGACGGTCCGTCAACGGCCACCTCGCTGGCCGGGGACCTGGACATCACCCGGCAGGCGGTCGCCAAACACCTGCAGTTGTTGGCCGAGGCGGGGTTGGCCAGCTCGCAGCGGGTCGGACGAGAGACCCGGTTCGAGGTGACCCTGCGAGGGTTGGAGGACGTGCGGGGCTGGATGGAGCGGGTTGAGGGCCAGTGGGGTGCTCGGCTGGCGAACCTGGCGGCTTCGTTGGAAACGGACGGCTGAGCGAGGCTTCCAAGGTTTTTCGGGAACGCACCGGACAACTCACCCGCCGGAACGTGTGTCTCCCAATGGTGCTCGTTGCCACCGGAGCAGCGGCCGGACGGCATCGGTTCGAGCGCATCGTCGACAACCGCTACCGGACGGCGATCTGGACGGCATACCGGACGGGGCGAACAGCGGAGACCGGAGCTGATCGAGCGTGGAGGCCCGGCGTCATCTGACGGCGAACCATCGGCAGCGCTACGGTTCGGCGATGGCAGCAAACGACGGTCCACGGCTCGGCATCTTCGGTATCAACATGGGCGGATCCGGTGATCCGGAACAGATGATCCGGGTGGCCAGGGCCGCCGAGGATGCCGGATACGACTCGGTCTGGACCGGTGAACACATCGTCCTGCCGGACCCGCAGGCCTCGCCGTCTCCGGCCCCGCCGCAAACCGACTTCATCGACAGCGCGGTCGCCCTCAGCTATCTGGCGGCGGCCACCACAACGATCAAGTTGGGCACCGGGATCATCATCCTTCCCCAGCGCCGGCCCGCGGTGCTGGCCAAGAGTCTGGCGTCCGTTGACCGGGTGTCGAACGGTCGGCTGCTGTTCGGCCTCGGGGTCGGGTACCTGGAACCGGAGATGACCGCCTGCTCAACTCCGATGGCTCGCCGTGGCGAACGATCCGACGAGTACCTGCGGGCGATGCGGCTGCTCTGGTCCGAGGACGCAGCAAGCTTCGACGGCGAGTTCGTGTCGTTCTCGTCGGTCACGGCGAACCCCAAGCCGGTGCAGGACGACCTCTTCACCATCGTCGGTGGACACAGCGACCGGGCCGCTCGGCGAGCCGTCGAGCTTGGCCATGGCTGGTACGGGTTCATGCGGGATCCCGAGACCACCGCAACGGATCTGGCCCGCCTCGAGGCCGCGGCCGATCGGTTCGACCGGCCGGACTCCCTCGGAAGACTGGAGATCAGCATCACCCCGGTCAAACGCCCGAGCCCGGCCGACATCGAGGCTTACGCCGAGCTCGGGGTTGATCGGCTCATTCTCCAGCCCGGCTGGCACAAGTCCGAGGCCGACATCCTGACCTACATCGAGCAGTACGCACCCGTATAGCCACAGTCAGGCGTTTGTGCCCTCCATGAGGCGGGTCATGGCTCCGACGACGTCGTCCCAGATCTCCGGCGGCAGGTCGTGGGCCATCTCGTCGATGACCAGCAGGTCGGCTCCCGGAATGGCGGCCGCGGTCGCCTCGCCGCCGGACAGCGCCAGCAGTGGATCGAGCCTGCCGTGGATCACCAGGCTGGGAACCGACAGCGTCCGCAGCTCCTCGGTTCGGTCCCCGTCCGAGGCGACGGCGGCGATCTGGAACGCCTCACCCCCGGGGTGGAACATCCGGTCATAGACCCGTCCCGCCTGCTCCCGCCAGTACGCATCGGCGTTGTAGGAGCCGCCGGTCAGTGCCCGCGTCCGGACCGTGTACTCGATGTACTCGTCCCGGTCGTGTGGTGCCGGTTCAACCAGTGACGCCGCCGCCTCGGGGGTGGCCTTGCCGACCCCGTTCGCCCCGGTGGTCGACATGATGGACGTCAACGACACGACCCGCTCCGGTCTGTTGATGGCCATGCGCTGCACGATCATGCCACCCATCGACATGCCGGCGATGTGGGCCCGCTCGGCCCCGACCGCGTCGAGTACCGCAAACCCGTCCTCAGCCATGTCGGCGAGGGTGTAGGGCACATCGCCCGCTGACGGCGGGTCACCGTGTCGGAACCGCCGCATCAGCGCCGCCGCGTCCGGCGTCGGGCCGGCGGTCTTGGAGGTCAGGCCGACGTCCCGGTTGTCGAACACAACAACCCGCAGGCCACGTTCGACGAACCGCGCACAGAACGCCGGTTCCCAGTTGATCAGCTGCGACCCGAGGCCGTTCACCAGCAGCAGGGTTGGGTTTGTTGCGTCGCCAAAAGTCTCGTACTGGATGGTCGGCCCGTCCGGCCGGTCGCTGCGGGTCGTGGTTGGCATTGGCCGACCATACGGGGAGCGGCGCTGGGTCGCCAGCCGGGTGTCAGGAAGGGCGGACGCCGGTGATCACCAGCGTGACGGTCCTGCCTGATGACCGGCCGGTGGCGGTGAGCGACCACACCCGGCCGTCGTCCTCCGGGTCGCACTGCCACCGAATGGGCAACAGCCCGTCGTTGTTGGCCTGGCCCTGGCGGAGGTTGGCGGCGTCGGGAGATGAGAAGTCGACGAACTCGTTCGGCACCAGGTTGCCGATGGTGGCAAAGGCCCGGCTCTGTCCGTCACAGACGAACGGTTCCTCGGCAACCGTTACCGTCAGCGCGATGGCCGTCCCGGAGTCCGCCGGTCCTGCGGTGAACGAGACGGTCACCGACCGGCCGGAGTCCACACCGTAGGCCGTCAGGTCCCAGGTGGTGCCGACGTCCGCGATGTTGCACTGCCACCGGATCGGTAGCGCCCCGTTCTCGTCCGCCGTGCCGTCAGCCAGTTCGTCGACCGAGTTGGCGGTGAACGTGACCCGCTCGAACGGGTTCAGGTTGGTGATCGTGGCGAACGCCCTGGCCCGACCGTCACAGGCGAACGGGTTCTCGGTCAGCTCGACCGCAAGCGACGGGAGCTCTGCCGGGTCGGGCGCAACGCCGGTGACCATGAACCGCAACGAACGATCACCGGCCGCGCTGTCGACGGTCACCTCCCAGGCGGTGGCCTCGTCCGGCCGACAGCGCCAGAACAGCGGCACCTCGCCGAGCCCGTCCGCCCGATGCGACACCGTACCGGTGTGGGCCGACGTGACGATGAGCTCCTCGTCCGGCCGCCCGCCGGACACCGTGCCGAGCGGGTTGAGCTCGCCGTTGCAGACGGTCGGTTCCTCCGTAGGCGTGAAGGCAAGGATGTCCTCCCGGTCCAGGGTGTCCGCACCGCCGAACGCAACCGTGCCGGACCGACCGGAGGTTCGGCCGGTGACCACCAGGGTCCAGCGCAGTCTTGCCTCGTCCGGATTGCAGCTCCAGCTGAGCTTATGGCGACCTTCGGCGTCGGCAACGGCGTCCGGGACGGAGATCGGCAGCGTGCTGGTGAACGCCAGCACTTCGCCCGGTTCGGCGCCGGAGATGACGGCGACCGCCGACGGGGTACCGTCGCAGGCGACGCTCTCCGACAGATAGTCGACCGCGAGGTTGTCCGCCGAGTCGGATGCGTCGAGGTCCGTTTCGGGTCCGCGGCCGGGGATGCTGCATGCCGTGGCCACCAACGTCGCGGCGGACACCACAAGCAGCGCAGGGGCCGTCCAAGAGCCGATAATCCGTGGCGCTCCCACGCGCCTCAGAACCATACGAAACGAATGTTAGTCCAGGGCGACCCAGAACGAGGTGGAGCGGGCCACACATCGCCCGTTCCCATCGAAGGCCATCGAGGCGGCGCCCCGCTTGCGGCCGTCCCAACCGCCGGTCCCGTTGTTGGTCCAGTTGCCGGGCCAGGCCACGAGGGCGTACGTGTCACCAACCGCAACCGGTTCGAGGATCTCCACGGCGAGCTGGGCGGTCACCGACAACCGGAACCCGCCCTCGTTGCCGGCGAACACCGCCGCCGTGCAGTCCAGGGCGGCCCACACCAGTGCCGGGTCGGCGGTGCCGTTCCCGTCGTCGGCTCGGGCCGGGACCGTCCACGGCGTGGCATAGCGGCCATCACCGAGCGGACCGGACCGGACACCCATCGAGTCCGGTTGCACGCCGCATGAGAAACAGAACGGCACCGGGTGCTGCTCGTCCGTCAGCGGGAACCGACCGCCGGCCGCCTCGGCCTCGGCGACGCTCACCGGTGCGGTGTCCGGGCAATCCGGGTCCCACGCTCTGCCTTGGAGCACCGCCGTGCCGTCCGGCGCGAGGAGCCGCCAGGGGTCGAGTGTCGATCGTTCGGGGTCTTCGGGAGCGACGACCATCAGGTCGGTCTCCAGCGGGATCGGGGCCCGGATCGCCACGGTCGCCGGGAAGCCCATCTGCTGAGCCAGTCGACACGCCGTCCACCCACCCTGGCCGAAACCGGTCGGCCCCTGGAGATTGGCCGGGACCCGAATGGTCCCGGTCACCGCTGCGGCCGCTCGACGAACGTCGGGAGATCGAATGCGGTCACCGGCGGCGGGTCACCCTCGAACCGCTCCACCTGGACAAGACAGGTGTGGGCGCTGGAACCCTGGGCCAATTGCGAGGTCCCTTTGTCCCTGGTCAGCACATTCGGGTTGCCGTGCTTGCACATGCCGTCCCGGTCCGGGTCGTACCAGGCCCCGGTGGCCAGTTGGACGACACCCGGCATCAGTTTGTCGCTGATCACCGCACCGGCCAGGCACGCCCCACGGTCGTTGAAGAGCCGCACGACCGTACCGTCGGTGATGCCCCGGGCGGCCGCGTCATCCGGATGCAGCCGGACCGGCTCCCGTCCCGCAACCTTCCGTTCGGCACTGCTCGCCGCGTGGTCGTATTGGCTGTGAAGTTTGTTCGTCGGCTGGTTGGAGACCAGGTGGAGCGGGAACCGGTTGGCCGCCTCGGTGCCGAGCCGCTCGAACGGCTCGAGCCAACTGGGGTGGGGTGGGCAGTCGTCGTACTCGAACCCGGCGATCTCATCGGAAAAGAGCTGGATCAGACCCGACGGTGTCCGGAGCGGGTTGGCCACCGGATCGGTCCGGAACCCGGCCAGGAACACCTGCGATGAGGCCCCCATGGCGTACATGTCGACGTGCTCGACCATGCCCTCCTGCCGGAACTGTTCGTAGCTCGGGGCGTAGTCGTTCGCCTCCCGGAACTGTTCGTAGAGATGCTCAAGCCACTGGGCCGAGGTGCGGCCCTCGGTGAACGCCTCGGTCAGGCCGAGCCGTTCCGCCAGGCCGACAAAGATGTCGTAGTCGTCCCGAGCCTGACCGTGGGGCTCGATGGCGGCCCCCATTGCCACCAGGATGGTCTCGGCCCCACCAAGGTCATCGCGTTCCAGTGGCGTTGTGGCGGGGAGGACGATGTCGGCCCGCTTGGACATCGGGTTCCAGAACGGTTCGTGGACCACGATGGTCTCCGGCCGCCGCCAGGCCTCGGTCAGTCGGTTGAGATCCTGGTGATGGTGGAACGGGTTCCCGCCGACCCAGTACACCAGCTTGATGTCGGGGAACGGGAACGCCTCGCCGTTGAAATGGTGGACCGTGCCCGGCCCCTCGAGCAGCTCGGAGACCCGGGAGACCGGGATGACCGGCATGTCGGCCGGGAGCTTCGGGACCGGCGGGCCCGGGACCCGTTTGCGGACCTGACCCGCACCGGTGTTGCCGTTGGCCCCGAACCCGACGGCGAATCCGCCACCCGGCAGGCCGATCTGGCCGAGGGCCGCGGCCAGTGCGATCGCCGCCCAGTACGGCTGCTCGCCGTGGTCGGCCCGCTGGACCGACAGGCTCAGGCTGATCGTGGTCCGCTTCGCCGCCATCTCCCTGGCCAGGTTGGTGATGGTCTCGGCACTGATGCCGGTGATCACCTCCGCCCACGCGGGATCCTTGGCTGTGCCGTCGCTGGTGCCGGATACATATGCCTTGAGCTGCTCCCAGCCGTGGCAGTAGCGGGTGAGGAACGCCTCGTCGGCAAGCCCTTCGCCGGCCAGGACGTGGATGATGGCCAGCATCAGCGCCACGTCGGTGCCGGGGCGGATCGGCTGCCACCGGGTATTGACGAAGTCGGCCTCGTCGTCGGCCAGCGGTCCGACGTTGACGAACTGCACGTGGCCGCACTTCTCCAACCACTCCCTGGTGTGGTGGGGGCCGGAGC
This sequence comes from Actinomycetota bacterium, assembly GCA_039029335.1. Taxonomy (GTDB): domain Bacteria; phylum Actinomycetota; class Acidimicrobiia; order Acidimicrobiales; family SZUA-35; genus JAHELU01. Next base: position 16,081 of record JBCCGJ010000116.1, read on the forward strand.
CGCCGTA
>JBCCGJ010000117.1:0-16083 GCA_039029335.1 Actinomycetota bacterium
GACCTTCACCCAGATGGGGCACGACCTGCCGATGCAGCTGTGGCCGGAGGTCACCTCGGCCATCGCTGACCTGACACAGGGCTGATCACGGGGCTGATCGCCCCCAGTCCGCAGTGTCCGGGGCGGCCGGAGAGCGGGACCGGGAAGCATCGACCGACCGGGGCGGTTCCCTCCATCGATGAGCCGATCCCGGGTTGTACAGGTGGCTGTGGCGCTGGTGCTCGCCGCGCTCATTGGCGCGGCCTGTGCCGTCGACCGGGAGCCGGTGGTGGACGCAAGGGCCGCCGCCGAACCGGGGCAAACCGATTCCGCAGCTGACACCGAAACGGGATCGGACGCCGGAACCGAGCCGGCCGCGGCGACGGAAACAACCATCGAGAACTACCCGGACGCCCAGACAAGGGCGCTGGCCGCCAGAGCTCGCGAGCGACGGCCGGTGGCCAACTCCGCGCTCCCGCCGCGGCACCTGGAACCGGAACGGCATCCGGAGTCGTTGGTCGATCGGAACCGGATCGTCTCCGGCGGTCCACCGCCGGACGGCATTCCAAGCATCGACCAGCCGACGTTTTCGCCGGTCGAGGCCATCGATTGGTTGGCCGACGACGAACCGGTGGCCGTGCTCACCATCGACGGACAGACCAGGATCTACCCCGCCCAGATCCTGATCTGGCACGAGATCGTCAACGATGACATCAACGGCAGGCCCGTCGCCATGACCTACTGCCCGCTGTGCAACTCCGTGGTGGCGTTCGATGCGACGGTGACCGGGCCGGACGGCGGAGACCTGATCCTGGACTTCGGCACCAGCGGTGCGCTGTACCAATCGGCGCTGGTCATGTACGACCGTCAGACCGAGTCACTCTGGACCCACTTCGACGGTGTTGCGGTGATCGGCACCCTGCTCGGCGCCAATCTGGACATCCTGCCGGCGGCGATGGTCTCCTGGGTCGACGCCCGAGAGGCGCACCCCGAGGCGGCCGTCCTCGACCGGCCGGCCGACTCCTCCCGGCCGTACGGGACGGTCCCCTACCCGAATTACGAGACCGCACCACCGGCGAGCGCCTTTGTCACCGCCGAACCGGACCCCCGTCTTGCCGCCAAGGAACGGGTGGTTGGCATCAATCTCGGTGACCGGCGAATCGCCGTCGACCGTCGGGCGCTCCAGCAGACGGGACTGCGGAAGATCCAGATCGGTGCGGGTGAACCGGATCTGGTGGTCCTGTGGGAGCCGGGGACCGCATCGGCACTGGACGGCGAGAACATTGAGGACGGTGTTGCCGTCGGGTCGGTCGGCGTGTTCCTCGCCACCACCGATGAGGACGCCGACGAGCCGCTACGCCTCTCCGTCGATGCGACGGGGGCGGTCGTCGATGACCGTACCGGTTCGACGTGGAACGTGCGCGGCCAGGCGATCGCCGGACCGCTGGCCGGTCGGACCCTCCTGCCGTTGGCCCACCTGGACACGTTCTGGTTCGCCTGGTCTGGTTACCACCCCGACACCGAACTGATCGGCTGAGGCCGTGCTGCGGTGGCCTGCGGGGCGGTGCTCGGCCGGTTGTGCTCGGCCGGTTGTGCTCGGTCGACTTGTGGATCGCCGGCGGGATCAGATGCCGAGCTGGCGTGACGCCAGGTCCCGCATGATCTCCTCGGAGCCGCCGCCGATCGCCTGGACCCGGACCTCCCGGTACAGCCGCTCGACGGTGTCCCCCCGGAGATAGCTGGCGCCCCCGAGGATCTGAGCCGCCTCCCTGGCACACATCTCAAAGGTGATCGTTGCGCCGACCTTGGCTTCGGCGATCTCGGCGACCGGATCGTCGCCCTGATTCAACCGCCACGACAGCAGCTCAAGCCAGGCCTCGTGGGCGTTGATGGCCCGGTCCATCTCCACCAGCTTGTGGCGGATCACCTGGTGCTGGGCCAGCTGCTTGCCGAACGTCTCCCGCTCCCTGGCCCAGGCGAGGGCCTCGTTATAGCAGACCCGGGAGAACGCGATCGACTGGACCGCCAGGTCGATGCGCTCGGCGTTGAAGTTGTTGACGATCATGGAGAACCCGGCGTTCTCCTCACCGAGAAGGTATTTTGCCGGGACCCGGACGTCGTCGAAGTAGAGGGTGGCGGTGTCGGAGGCGAGCCACCCCATCTTGTCCAGCTTGGTGCGGTCGATACCGAGCAGATCACCGGGGATGACCAGCATGGAAATCCCGGCCGGCCCCTCACCGCCGGTCCGGACCGCTGCGGTGAAGTAGTCGGCTCGCATGCCGGAGGTGATGAAGGTCTTTGATCCGTTGACCACGTAGTGGTCCCCGTCCCGCTTTGCCGTTGTCCTGATCCGGGCAACGTCGGAACCGCCGGACGGTTCGGTGATGGCCAGCGCGGCGATGGCGTCACCGGACTGGCAGGGGGCGATCACCTCGGCCTTCACCTCATCTGAGGCGAACCGCTGGACCGGTGGGAGGCCGATGTAGTTCGAAAACAGTGCCGCAACCACACCGCCGGAGCCGGACATGCTGAGCTCCCACATCAGCACCATCCGCATCAGGGCATCGCGCTGACCGTGACCGCCGTACTCCGCATCGAACCCGTCACCGAACAGCCCGATCGCCCCGGCCTTGCGGTAGAGATCCCGGGGGACCTCACCGTCGAGGTCCCACTGATGGGCGTTTGGGGTGATCTCCTTCTCGGTGAACTGCCGGACCACTTCCCGGTAGCTCTCGTGATCTTCGGTGTAGAACGGAGATGAGGCGTCTGTCATGGTCGTCCTTCCGGGCAGGCGTGAGGCGCACGGGTCGACACCCGATGGTATTGCAACGCGATCACATTGCTTGCCCCGGTGCCAAGTTCACAGGCCAAACTCCACCTCACGTGACCACCGGCAGGGTCCATTGGCGGGTCCGGCGCGGGAGGTCGGCGGCGCCGTCACCTGAGGTTGGCCACAAACGCCGGCCCCAGGGTGACGATGAAGAGCGCAGGAAGAATGCACAGACCAAGCGGGAAAATCATGACCGTCGGCAGACGGTGTGCCCGGGCTTCGGCCCGGAACCGGCGCTTCTCCCGCATCTCGTTCGACAGAATCCGCAGCGTCCGGGACAGTGGCGCACCCAGGGAGTCCGCCTGGCGGAGCGTCAACACCACCGACCGCAAATCGTCCACCTGGGTGCGCTGGGACAGTGCGGCAAGGGCGTCCGACCGAGTGGAGCCCATTCGTACGTCCTGCAGCATGCGGAGGAACTCCTCGGCCAGCGGATGGTTCTGCTGCTCACTTGTCCTGGCCAGGGCGGACTCGAATCCCAGGCCCGCCTCAACGGAGATCGTGACCTGGTCGAGCATGTCCGGCAGGGCCAACGTCATCGCCTCGGCCCGACGATCCGCCCTCGCCCGGATCAGCATGTCCGGTGCGAAGTACCCGACGATCACAAAAGAGAGGGTGAGCAGTAGCAGTCGGGGCTCGGGATCACCGATCAGCCGAAGCCCGAACGACAGGCCGAGCACCACCGGGAGGATCAACTTCGCCCCCAGGATCTGCTCCGCAGTCAGGCGACCGGACAACCCGGCCTTGGCCAGCATCAGGTTGCGTCGGTCCGACCAACCGATGGGGGTGAACCGCACGATCCGGCCGCCAACCATCCTGGTCACCGGCAGCAGCGATCGCTCAACCGCCGACCGCTGCAGCTCCGCCTCACGGAGCGTCGGGTTGGCCCGCGCCAGGTTCCGGCTGACCCGATCCGAGGCCGGGCGTTCACTGAACAGCGCCCAGCCGGCCAGCGGCACGGAGGCGATGACCATCGCGGAGGCCAACCACAGGACAAGCGCCATCAGCGCGCCTCCCCTGCCAGGGACATTCCAGGCAACCACATCATCAGAACCGCAACCTCACCATTCGACGAATCCAGAAGTGACCAACCGTCATGCCGGTCAGGGCGATGGCAACCAGAATCCGGCCGATCGGCTCGGTGAAGAGCGCATCGATGTTCGCCGGGGTCCGCCACCAGGAGAAGAAGAACAGAACGACGGGTAGCGCCAGCAGTACCCAGCCGGTGGCCCGCCCTTCTGAGGAAAGCGCATCGATCTGTCTGGCGACGGTCCGCCGTTCCCGAATCGTGCCGGCCACGTTGTCCAGAATCTCGGTTAGATCGCCACCGAGCTCCCGGTTGATGTCGATGGCCTGGGCGAGCCACTCCAGGTCGGTGCTGTCCATCCGCCTCGCCGACTCCAGGATCGAGTCGGTGAGATCCCGGCCGACCCGCACCTCGAACGAGATCCGGTGGAACTCCTCCTTGGTCGGCGACGGCGCCTCGGCCGCCACCAGCTCGATCGATCGTGGCAGGCTCTGGCCGGACCGGAGGCTGCCGGCCATGATGCTGAGCGTCTCGGTCAGCTGATCGGCGAATTCGCTCCGGCGGCGCCTGGTCCTGGCGTTCAACACCGCCACCGTCACCGCAGCGGAGAGCAGGACGATCGGCACACTGTATATAAGGCCGAACATGGCCAGGACCGACAGGGCGGTCACCGCTGTCACCGTCAGCCAGGCCAGGAGGAACTCGCCGGGGCGGAGATTGATGTTGGCCGCTTCAAGGCGGGCGTCGATACGCCTTCGGCGGTCGTAGTCGGTGATGACCCGGTCGACCGCGTGACCGAGCCGGACGTTCGCCCCCTTGAGCCGGTCACCGCCGGCCGCCGTGTTGAGGCGGACCCGGTTGCTCGGCCGTGCCAGGAGAAGACCACCGACGGCCATGGCACCGAAGAGGTTGACCAGCCCGAACAGCATCAGGAGCCGTCCGGACAGCGGTCCGATGGTCACCGGCACCGCCGGGCCAAGGACCAGTGCGTCGTCGACGTTGATGACCGGGGCCGGACCTGCGGAGGTGGTCGGCGGACTGGTCGTTGCGGGCGCGGCCGGGCCGGTCACGCTCACCGTTGCCGCTGCCACCCCGCTGCCGGTGGCGACCGAGATCACCACCGTCCTGGTGCCCTCGCCGACCGGGGCGAACCGCACGCGGTAGCGACTCACCAGCCGACCCCGGATGTCGGCGTAGAGCGAGTCCAATTGCCCGATGTCCTCCGTGGCCAGGAACTGGCCGCCTATCCGACTCACGGTCTCCTCAAGCTCGACCAGGTTGGTGTCGGCAGTCTGGATGGCGACGGCGTACAGGACGGTGCCACTGCGCTCGAACCGATCGACGACGGACCGGGGGGTGGCGCTGCTTGCGGTGTCATCCCCGTCCGACAGGACAACAACCGACGCCGCGCCGGAGTCCGGTGAACCGACAAGCTCCGCTGCGACCAGCAGGGCATCCCAGAGGGCCGTCTCCTCGCCGCTCGCCACGAGGTCCTCCAGGTCGGCCAGCAGCGCATCGCGGTCCGTGGTTGGGGTTTGATGGGTGGTGACGGTTTCACCGAAGCTGATGAGCCCGACCCGGACGTCGGCGGGTAGCGAGCGGACGAATCCGGCGGCGGCCGACCGGGCCGACGCCAGCGCCTGCCCCCGCATACTGCCGGACGTGTCGATGACCAGCACCGTGTCCGCCGAGGCCCCGATGGACGAGACGGTGACCTCGTCGATCAGCACACCGCCGTCGGTGACCGCAAAGTTCTCGGCAACCGGCGGAAGCGACCCGATCGAGGGAGGTACCGCCACGTCGATGGTGATGAGGTCCTCGGACTGGTCGACACCGAGGACCTCGATGCCATCGACCTCGACCGAGCCGGCGGAACCCGCAGAGCCGGCCGAACCCGCAGAGCCGGACGGCGACGAGCCATCCGCCGACGATTGACCGACTGAGCCGGAGGGGGTCGGCCCATCGGTCCCGTCATCGTCCGGTGAGGGGGCGGTTGTTGTGGGCTCCGGGGCTGGTGGTTCGGTGTTGTCCGGCTCGGTGGTGTCCGACCCGTCCGCAGGGGCCGTCGAGTCAGGATCCGGCTCGGTGGGCGACGGTTCGGCCGGTGGTTCGGTGGTTGTTGTGGGCCGCTGGGCGGCAGCCGGCTCGGCGACGGCCACAAGAAGCACCACCACCAGCACCGAACGCACCAACACCCGGGTCACGCCTGCCACAACCGTCACGGTCAGTCGTCGCCGGGGAAGGCTCTGGCCAGATGGTCCGGGCGATCACCGGTGGGGCCACCGATCTCTGCGGCGTAGGACGCAGCACGCTCGGTCGGTTGTAGTGCGCCGAGGCTCGGGCCGCCCGGCCCGCCCGGCCCGGGGCCGGTGTGGTCGACCGAGAGACCGAACATCGTCGACAGGGCGATGCTGTCCCCGGCCATGCCGGTGACCTCGGCGACCTCGGTGATCCGCCGGGTGCCGTCACCCATCCTGCTGAGGTGGACAACCAGGTGCACCGCAGACGCAATCTGCTCCCGGATCGACCGCGCCGGCAGGTCGAGTCCGGCCATCAGGACCATCGTCTCCAGCCGGGCCAACGCATCGCGTGGGCTGTTGGCGTGCAGCGTGGACAGCGATCCCTCGTGGCCGGTGTTCATCGCCTGCAGCATGTCCAGCGCCTCACCGCCCCGGACCTCACCGACGACGATGCGGTCCGGCCGCATCCGCAGCGAGTTCCGCACGAGATCCCGGATGGACACCTGGCCCTTCCCTTCCAGGTTCGCCGGGCGGGACTCCAACCGGATCACGTGACGCTGGTCGAGGCGAAGCTCGACGGAGTCCTCGATCGTGACGATCCGCTCATCCTCGGGGATGAAGGAGGAGACCACGTTGAGCAGGGTGGTTTTACCGGAACCGGTGCCGCCGCTGATCAGGATGTTGCGGCTGCCCCGCACACAGGTCCGGAGGAATTCGGCGGCCTCCGGGGTCAGCGACCCGGAGCCGATCAGGTCCTCCGCGGTCAGCGCGGTCTTTGCGAACTTCCGAATGGTCAGCATCGGCCCGTCAACGGCAAGCGGCGGGATCACCGCGTTGACCCGGCTGCCGTCGGGAAGACGGGCGTCGACCACCGGGGAGGACTCGTCGATCCGACGACCGACCGCGGCGACGATCTTCTCGATGACCTGCCGGACGTGCTGGGGGGTGGTGAACCGGGCATCGGTCAGCTCGAGCCTCCCGTATCGCTCGACGAAGATCGCGTCGTCGGCGTTCACCATGACCTCGGTGACGGTCGGGTCGGAGAGGAACGGTTCGATCGGGCCGAGGCCGAACACGTCCGCGCCGATGGACCGAACCAGGTTCCGGCGTTCCTCGCCGGTGAGCTGGGTGGCCTCCGCTGAGAGGATGTCGTCCAGTTCCCGGACCACGTGGGCGTGCAGCTGATCCTCGTTCATGTCCGGATCGAACAGCCGGTTGCCGAGGCGGTCGAAGAGGGCCTTCTGGGCCCGGGTGCGCAGCCGGAACAGCGGGTCCGTCGGTGACGGAGGTGCCACGACGTCGGAAACGATGCCGTGACCCGGCTGCTGGCGGGACTCCGATTCCCGGAGGAGTTGGGCGATGTTCATCGGCCCGCCTTCCACCTGTTTCGCTTCACCGGCCGACGGTCCTCCTCGGACGGCGGGATGAAGAAGTCGGCGATCTGGTCGAAGCGATGGGCCACTCCCCCGCCACCGCTTCGTTCGATCACCGGGATGCTCTCGTTCGTCGACACCGGAATCAACCGGGTGCTCGGGATGTGGAAGCTTGCCTCCAGGCCGATCGCCGTTTCTATCTCGGCGATCGACAACCCGACCTTTGCGTTCGCCCGGTTCAGGACAAACGTCCGACGCTGGGACACGAACCCGACCTCATCAAGGACGTCGAGCTGACGGCGGACCGCCCGGATGGACGGTACGTCGGTGGTGGACACCACCAGAAGATCGGTCGACTGTTCCATGGCCGCAAGGGCGAAGCGATCAACCCCACTGGCGGTGTCGACAATGACAAACGGGAACTCTTCGATGAACGCGGCGAAGGTTCGTTTCACGCTGTCCTGGTCGATGTCCTCAACCGCAACCAGGTCGTCCGGTGGCGGCAGAACCGCAAGACCGGAGTGGTGACCGGCCAGGAACACCTTGAGCGTGCTGCGCTCGTGGTTGGTGGCGTTCACCGCCTCGACCAGGGAATACTCCGGCTGCATGCCGAGCGTTGCGGCGCAATCGCCGAACTGCACGTCGAAGTCCAGGAGCACCACCTGCTTCGGTGCCCGCCTGGCCAGCGCGATGGCCAGGTTGACCGCAACCGTCGTCTTGCCACTCCCCCCTTTCGGACTGACGACGGTCACCACCCGCCGCCTGACCTGACCGTCGGACTCCTGTCTCCGCCGGTGCCTGCTCTTGGCCAACTGCAGGATCGGCTCGACCGATGCCAGGAACTCCTCCCGTGTGCCGCCCTCATACACGACGTCCCGGGCGCCGAGCCGGAGGAGGGACAGTGACGTCGTCACATTCAGGTCCGCCATCAGGCACAGCACCGTTGTCGACGGGAACAGCCGGTCGATCTCGGTCACGATCATCTGTGCCGTCTCAACCCCGGTGTCCGAACCGAGGACAACAAGCTCCGGATCCGCGGCGCACGTGTCCATGGCGACCTCAACCGGATCCCGCCACTGGCTGGACCACAATCGGCGAACCGGTGAGACCTGGCCGAACAAATCGACAAAGACCTCCTCGAGCCGCGGGTTTCCGGAAAGGATCGTTATGCCACTCATGACACGTCCCCACTGTCGTTCAGTACGTTTCCCCTTGTCTGAGCCGGCTCGTCGTCCCCAGCGACGGTCTCCCGTTCGATTGCCAACCAGACCTGACCGAATTCGGCGGCGAACACCAACCGATTCGCATTCCTCGGTGTCACCGCCAAGGTCACAAAGACCGTGCCCTCCGGCGCGATGGTCAACCGCTGCTGCTCCTCGTCAGCGTTGGTCCCTGCCCTGTCCTGGACGGCGGTGACCAACACCTTTCGCAACAGATCGTCGGTGACGTTCGGTGTCTTTCCGCTGACATCATCGGCAACCGCAGAGGGCAACGGGACGGCTTCTCCGTCAACGGGAATGACGGTCCGGCTCAGCTCGAACGGGTCGAACGAAGCCATCACCATGACCAACTGACCCGGCTCGAGCAGGCCACCGGCCGCCCGCTGCGGTTCCAGCTCAACCGTGACCTCCACCATGTCATCCGGGACATCGACGCCGAGCTCACGATCGCTGAACTCCGACCGCTGCACGAACCGGGCGGAGATCAACTGTTCGCCGGGCAGAAGATCGACTGCGGTGACCGTCCCGGCGAGTGCAGGCAGGCTCTCCACCGCACCCCTCGCCTTGACCTTCAGCGGCACCCGCTCGACCGTGATGAACTGCTCGATCTCCTCGGCCGCGGTTCCCGCCGGAATCAGCGCATCGGCGACGTAAACCTCGACCAGTTCCTCGCCGGCCAGCGCCCTGGCCTCCGCGCTGTTGACGTACGCCGCCAGCGCCGCTGTCCCGACTGCGGCCATAAGGACCGCGGCCACGATGCCGACCACCCGTCTGGTCATCGCTCACCCCCGCTCATCGCTCGACTCCGAGCATCGTTCCCCATCACGTTCGTGACCGCCGTGTCATCTGCGCCGTAGACGCGGTCACCGCGGTCATCAGCTGCCCCCGGCGGCGCACGCGCCGCCGGTCGCGTCGTGGTCCACCGCGCAGATGGCGATGGTTTTTGTACCGGTCCGCAGCGTCGGCGGCCCGCAGCAGGTACCGGCAACCAGGCCGGGCCTGATCTTGAGCTCGATCCACCAGTCCTCAGGGGGACCGTCGAGTTGGAACTTGTAGAAGCGGGCCCGCAACAGACCGACCAGGTGGACCGAGTCCTCGTCGGCATAGTTGAACACCGGGAAGCTCACAAAGGTCTCGCTGTTCTTCAGCGCGGTGATCTCGTCGCGGATGTCACTACTGGCGTACGGGCGGTCGTAGCACACCGCATTGCCGCTGCAGTCGGTGACCGACGGCGGGTCGAAGCCGAGGTGATTCGGATAGCCATTGAGCATCCAGTCCCGGATCACATCAACCGAAGAGTTGCCGTCGAAGTCGATCGTTGCGAAGTTGCCGAGCGCCGCCGGTCCACCGCAGTCCGACGGGTCATCCTTCGTGTAGGTGATGCGAACCCACACCTGGTACGGCGGCGGATTGTCCAGGATCTGCTGCAGATCGTGGGAGCCGTCATAGCAGAGACCGAACGGCCGAAGCCCGGAGACCGCTCGGGGCGCCCCCCACCGAACGGTCGAGGACGAAATCACATCGGACGGACCGGACTCGACGCCGGCGAAGCTGGGGGTGAGCTGGTCGGATGCGGAGACCGTCACCTGCCCGCCGCCGCCGTTGGTGGTGACGTGGCAGTCGGTCATGGTGGCCGTCGCGGCGTTGGCCGACACGTAGGTGCGGGCGGTGACGCACGCACCGGAGGAATTCGACGGGTCGGCGACAAGGTCCTGGGCCGCGGCGAGCGCCGCCGCATCGGTGGCGGGAATGAGCGACTGCCTGCTCAGCCATCCGTCGCCCAGGTCGACCACAAGCGCAACGATGCCGACCATCCACACCAGCGACAGCGCAACAAGCGCCAACGTGGCGCCGCGCTCATCGGCCACGGCGGCCCGCACGCCGTTGTGCGGGTCACGGACGCCGTGAGCCGGTGCGCTGTCGTTGGTTGCGACCGTCATGCCGTCATCCGGGGCACTCATGCCGTCATCCGGGGCACTCATGCCGTCATCCGGGGCACTCATGCCGTTACCCGGGGCACTCATGCCTCGCACCGGAACACCGATTGGCCGGTGAGAAGCATCTCCTGGTCCATGACAAACGGAACCGTGAGGCGGTGCATGGCCTGGACGGTCACGGTCACCGATTGTCCCTCCCGTCCGGCACAGCCGCCGGCAGGGACAATCGTGACCTCCGGCGTGCTGTCGAAGGTGGTCAACCCCAGCGTTTGGTTGACCCGCTCCTGCACGTCGGCCGATGAGGTTGCAGACAACGAAGCGAGACGGCCTCCCTCTCTGGCCGCGGCCTCGATGGCTTGCGAGCGGCTGAAGGCAACACCGAACTCGATGATGCCGAACAGGATCATGAGCAGGATCGGCAAGACAAGCGCGAATTCCGCAAGGCTTGCTCCCCGCTCATCGGAACGGGCGCACGCTGCGCCGCGCTCGATCCTCCACTCTCGCCTCATCGCTGGCCTTCCGTTGCTACTGCCAAGTCCCGCATAGGGTCCGCACCCGTACGGAAAAGCAAACTAGCGACGGAGGACACGCTTTGACAAGGGTCAATAGCTATTCGTCTGGTTGTTTTATTTTCCTGTTGCTAAGTGCTCCAGGGTCAGCTATTCGCGAGCTAATACTTGATGCCTATTTGTGGATGAAAAGACATAAAGCAACATGCTTGGCCAAGCTGGTTGAAACTGCATGCAGGTGGTGGATACAGGTTTTTCTAGAAAGAGGTATCCGATGCCTGCTGAACGAAGCTCCTGAGAAATTGTTAGACAAGAGGGCGGTCTCTGGTCTATACCCAGTCTTCGCCGGTTACTGGTTACCTTCCGGCGGTCAGAGGGGGCGCCCTGTCACTGCGGCGGTTGCGACAGGGTGCTCCCTCGCCGGCAGCTTGTGTGCTGCCTTTCAAATCGGTTCATCAGACGAGTCACCCTTTCAAACGATGCGCCGATTCTGGGGGGATTCAGGGTGACGAAGCAGGAAGTTCGTTGCTTGCGTCGGTGAAAGCGTTGATGACGTTGCCGCCGAAGGTGGTGATGATGCCGGCGGCCGCCACTGCGATGACAAACAGCAGCAGGGCGTACTCGGCCAAGCCGGCACCCTCCTCACCGCTGAACTTCGCCTTCAAGCTTTCTGTCCATAGGAATACTCTGATCATGAGGTGATCCTCGCCTTGTTGTAGCTGGTGGCTCCATTGTGATCACCGCAACAAGGTGCCACATCATCAAAATTCGGTATTCGCTGGCGTTCGAGTTGAGTGAAGCAAGGCTGATGCTGAACTATCAACCGCGATGCTTCAACAACCACATTAGGTAATAACCATCAGGTTCGTTGATTCTTTGTAGACATGAACCGGCGGTGCAGTTATGGTCTTTCCGGCGCGGTAGGTATTGCCCGTTCGTGGAGCCCCCATGACCACCTCATTCACCATGAGCCAACAATCAAGTCGCCCCGGAGAGCGGGCCGGACCGCCGGTCGGACCGGCATTCGTCGCCTTCACCATCCTGATGATCGGGCTCTTCGTCCTGGCCGTGGCGGAGTTGGCCGAGCTGCTTGTCCTGCCGGTGGAACTCTCCTCCCAGTTCGGAGTTGTGGCCGTCACCACCTTCGGTCTTTCCGGTGTGCTGGCCGCCTACCGGGCGATCTCACTGCGGAACTGGTGGGCCGCGGCCATAGCCGCCGTGCTGATCGGACCGGGGGCGACCTGGTCCTGGGCGGCGTTTGTGGCGGACGGCCCACGGCCGCAGCTTGCCGCATCGTTCATCGTCCTGGCCGCCGGCGTCCTGGCGGTCGGGTTGCTGTCCACCGGGTTCCGAACGGCTCACTGGCTTGAGGTCTTTGGTGGCCTCGGCACCTGCGGACTGACCATGGTGGCGGTCCTCGTCCGGTTCGACGGCGACGCAACCACCGCAACCGCTCCTGCACTCCTGGCCGCGGTGGCCGGCATGATCTGCCTCTATGGTCTCCTGGTCGATCTGGAAGTTGCGGAGCATCGCTCGCTCGTCGAGCTGATGGAATCACGTAAGCGGATCGAACGGGAGGTCTCCCAGGTGGAGGAGTTGCTCCACGATCTCCGCGGCGGTCTGCTGGCCATCGAAGCGGCCATCGGCTCCTTCGATGGCGAGTTGGCCGCCCCGCTCCGCAGCGAAGCGGCCAGGCTTCGGCGGCTGACGCTCACCGGTGCCAGAACGGTCGAGGACTTCGACTTCGCGGACCGGGTCGAAAACCTCGTTGCCACCAGGCAGGCGGCGGGGGTGGAGATCGAGCTTCGGTCCCCGGAACACGCATACGCCTGGGGTGAGGAATCGGAGGTGCTGGCCATCGTGGACAATCTGCTGTCGAACGCCGACCGCCACGGCGGGAACGAACCGATCATGGTGGAGATCTCCACCGAGGACGGGAGAACCCGTCTGTCGGTGCGCAACAGTGGCGGGCTGAAGGTGTCGAATCCAGACGCCGCCTTTACCCGCGGGATCACCAGTCACCCGGACGGTCAGGGCCTCGGTCTTGCCCGAGCCAGGATGCTGGCCGATGTGAATGGCGCCGAGCTCAGACTCGGCCCGGCCGAGGCGGGTCACACCACCTTTGTGCTCAGCCTGCTGTCACGGTCTCCGGCGGTGGCGGCATGACCGACACACGAACGATCACCCTCATCGACGACCACCCACTCCTGGCGGCCGCGCTCCGCGCCGATCTGGAACGATCCGGCGCCTACGTCATGGTCCTCGACCCCACCATCGGCCGGGACCGCCTGGTTGACGCGGTGGCCGAGCAGCAGCCGGACTGTGTCGTCGTGGACCTGGGTATGCCCATCCCCGGCGGCGGTGCGTCGCTGATCGGGCCGATGGTGGCCAACGATCACCGCGTCCTGGTTCTGACCGGAGAGACCGAGACCCGGCTCCTTGCCAGGTCATCCGCGGCCGGCGCCGAAGCCGTGCTCTCCAAGGCCGAACCGCTGAACGAAATCGTCGACACGATCCTGCAGGTCGCCGGCGGTCAGCGCGTCCGGGCCGCCCAGAAGACCGAACTGGCCGAAGAGTTCAGACGGGTCGTGGCCGAACAGGAGGCCAGGGAGGCACCGTTCACCGAGCTGACACCTCGCGAGCAGCAGGTGCTGGCCGGACTGATGGATGGTCAGGCCCCGGCGGTCCTGGCGGAGCAGAACTACGTCTCCGTCGCAACGATACGGACCCAGATCAAGAACCTGCTCGGCAAGCTGGGAGTCAGCTCCCAGTTGCAGGCGGTGGCCATGGCCAATCGGAGCCACTGGCAGCTGCCGGACGAGGACGGCTGACCCACCCCTCCGCACCCAGGAGGCGCCGGGAGGGACCTGCGCACTAGGTTTGGACCATGGTCGGTCCAGTCAAACCCTGGTGTATTGGTGTCGACGTCGGCGGTACGTTCACCGACCTTGTCCTGCGTGACAACACGGGCCGGTCGTGGGTGGCCAAGGTGCCGTCGGTTGCGGCGGACCCCAGCCGGGGGGTGATCGCCGCCGTCGAACGTGTCGCGGTCGATCTCGGCATCCCGGCGGACGAGGTGCTGGCCGGCTGTTCGCTTTTTGTCCACGGATCGACCATCGCCACCAACACGATGCTGGAAGGCAAGGGCGCACGGGTCGGCCTGGTGGTCACCGAGGGGTTCCGTGACGTGATCGAGATCCGCCGGGGCCTCCGTGAAGACCAGTGGAACCATCGAGCCCCGTATGCGCCGGTCCTGGTCCCCCGCTACCTGCGTCTGCCGATGACCGGCCGCATCGACGCCGACGGCACCGAGCATCAACCGCTCGACCCGACAACGGTCCCCGACCTGGTTTCGGCCTTCGAGTCAGAGGGGGTCGAGGCGGTGGCGGTGGCGTTTCTCAACAGTTATGCAAACGACTCCCACGAGCAGGCGGCGGCTGAGGCGATCCGGGCGGCGTGGGACGGCCACTGGATCACCACCTCGGCCGACGTCTCGCCGCTGATGGGCGAGTACGAGCGGACCTCGACTGCGGTGATCAATGCAACCCTGATGCCCCGTATCGTCGGTTACCTGCGCACGCTGCAGGCCGAGCTGGCGGATCGGGGACTCGCACACCCTCTCTTGATGGTCCAGTCGAACGGCGGGGCGGCGTCGGTGGCCCAACTGGCCGGCCGGCCGGTGAACCTGTTGCTGAGCGGCCCGGCCGCCGCCGTCGGCGCGTTGAACAACTACAGCAGGCTGGTCGACGAGCACCGCGGTTCCGATGGACGCGAGGTCGATCCCGACGCCGGAAACCTGATCTCGATGGAGATCGGGGGGACCTCCTGTGACGTGCTGCTGATGGCCAACCGGGAGGTCGGGACCAAGGACGATCTGAGCGTGGCTGGTTATCACGTCTCCACCCCGGCTATCGACATTCACACCGTCGGCGCCGGGGGCGGAACGATCGCGGGGGTTGACGACGGGGGCATGCTGTTCGTCGGGCCGGAGGGAGCGGGTGCCGACCCCGGCCCCGCCTGTTACGGACGGGGCGGCACCATGCCGACGGTCACGGACGCCCACCTGGTGCTCGGCCGACTTCGGCCCGGCAAGTCGGCCGGTGGAACCCTCGACCTCGACCTCGACGCGGCGGTGGAGGCCATCACCCAGGAGGTGGCGCGGCCGCTCGGACTCAGCGTGGTCGAGGCGGCGGCCGGCATCGTGGAGCTGACCGAGCAACACCTGCTGAGTGCGGTTGAGCACATCTCGATCGAGCGGGGCCACTCCCCTCGCCGGTTCACGCTGGTTGCAGCCGGCGGGGCCGGACCGATGCACGGCGCGGCGGTCGGGGCGGGGCTCGGCTGCCCCCGGGTGTACATCCCCCGAGACGCCGGCGCGCTGTGCGCCATCGGCATGCTGAACGCCGATATACGTCAGGACTTCACCCGGGTTCTGGCCGGTTCGCTGGATGCGCTGCCACGGGCCACGTTCACCGACGGTTTTGACGGTCTCCGGAACCAGGCCCTTGAGACGATGGCCGCAGAGGGGTTCAACGCGGACGCGGTCGAACTTCGATACGAGCTCGAGCTCCATCACCCCGGTCAGATATGGAGCATCCGGGTGCGGGTGCCGGACGGCTCGGTTGATGCCAGGGTGGCCAGGCAGGCGTTCGAGGAGGAATACCAACGGTTGTACGGGCACGTCCAGCACGAGGGGACGATCATGGTTGCGTCTCTCCGGTTGATCGCCTCGGCGGCGACCACCGTCGCCGACCAGGGAACGGCAACAACGGACGACCCGCAGGCAACGGTTGGGGCAGGGCCGGCACAACCCATCGAGGAGCGGCAGGTGTGGTTCCCCGATCACGGCTGGGTGGCGGCAACCGTCTTCGACGGCAAGGATCTGGGGGTCGGGGCCGCAGTCGCAGGACCAGCCCTGATCGAGGAGGTCACCACCACGGTGGTGGTTCGGCCTGGTGATCGGTTGAC
>JBCCGJ010000118.1:0-16011 GCA_039029335.1 Actinomycetota bacterium
CCTTGGAGACCGTCGTGTCCGGATCGATCGCCCCGCCACCGGCTTCCGACAGCCGCTCCAGCCGATCGATCAGCGCCGGCGGATGGACCCGCTCGATCAGGTCACGCGATGCAGGTGGCGCCTCGATCCAGGTGATGGCGTCCTCGAGTTCCGGGATGGACAGGCCGTCACGGACCGCCGTCAACCGGAACGCCGACTCCGGATGGCCGGGCCCGGGATCGTGCAGCCAGCACAGATCATGGGTGGCTACGAGGAGACCGGACGAACCCGACATGAATTCACGCTACCTCCTTCGGACCGACCCGGCCGCAATGGGAGATGACCCATGGCCGGGGAGAAACCGGCAGAGCCGGTTGCGATAGTGTGATTGCCAGTGGACAACGCAGCCGCGATTCACAACACCAAGGACGGGCCGACGACGAGCGACATCACGCCGAAAGGACCGGGTCTGACCACCGGACGCTGGTCGCTTGGTCCGAGGATGACCAACCGTCGTCTTCGGATTGTCCCCTGGCAGGGGGATCGGTACGTCGCGCTCATCGGTCCGGTGAAGAGCGGCCGGCCACCGAATTCGGACGAGGTCAGACACGGCCTCGGCGAGCTCACCCGTCGTGGTGTCTATCGGGCGGTGACCCCGGCCATGACCCCGTTCGAAGCGGAGCCGTTCTTCCAGGCCGGGTTCCGGCTGTTCGAACGTCTGCACCTCCTCTCCTGCCCGGTTGTTGTCGGCGCCGGCCGGCAGATCAAAACACCGGCGCGGCTGTACGCCGGTCGGCCGTGGCACGACCGGGCGGTCCTTGCGGTGGACGGCAGAGCGTTCCAAGGGTTCTGGCGATTCGATCATCTGGCGTTGGGCGAGGCGAAGACCGCTACACCGGCCAGGCGGTTTCGGGTTGCCAAGGTGGGCGGACGGATCGTCGGCTACGCGGTCACCGGCCGAGCCGGTCATCGGGGCTATCTTCAACGGTTGGCGGTCGACCCGTCGGTGCAGGGCCAAAAGATAGGGAAACAGTTGGTCTACGACAGCTTCGACTGGTTGGCCAGACGAGGAGCCGACCTGTCCCTGGTCAACACCCAGGAGACGAATGAACGGGCCCTCGGCCTGTACGAGAGCATCGGCTATCGACGCCAGCAGGAGGGCCTTGTGGTGCTCCGCTGGAACGGGGATACGTGACCGGCGGGTCCCGGCGGACCCGATGGACATCTCGCACATTTCACAAAGGGGCTGACGGCTCGCCAAGCAGGGCGTTCCAGGCGCTGCTTTCGGCCATCCCGTACCTGACCTTGGCCCGGGTCCTCACCGGCCTGGGGTTGTGGTTGGTGCTGTCGACCACCGCACCGGAGGACGAGCCGTCACTGGAGTTGGCCGATCAGACCACGTTCGTCGCGGCGGACGGGACGATGATCTTCGACCTGGCGATCGACCCCGGCGACGCCGTCGACCCGGTGCTGTCCCTGGTGGTCTACGGGACCGTCGACGCCGAGGACGATCTGGACGGTCCACTCCCCCAGGTGCTGAACCGGCTGGCCGCCAGGCCGCTCGGTCAGTTGGAGGAGCAGCCGGACGGGACCAGACGGTTGGCCGTGCCCATCCGGTCCGGTCAGGCGTTCGACGACGTCGTCCGGATGAAGCTGCCGAGCGCAGGGGTGTACCCGATCCAGATCGAGCTGCGCACCACCGAGGGACCGATCGCAACCGCGTTGACCCACATCGTTCGGCTCGAGGAGACAGGCCCGGGCGAGGGCGAGGCCGACGATCGAGCCGGCCCGGCCGATCGCGTCGGTCGACCGGTTGCACAGGAGATCGCGGTTGTCGTCTCGGTGTCGGCGGACGGCCTGTCCCTCGACGACGCAACCGCGCTGTTCAACGACCATCCGGACACACCGCTCACGGTCCTGATCGACGCGGAAACCGTCGACCGGTTGCAGACGGATCGAGCCGCACGGACGGAGCTGGCGCTTGCGCTTCGGGGACGGCCGGTGCTGGTCACCCCCGACCCGGAGCTGGACCCGTCCGCACTGGCCGAGATCGATCAGGTCCGGCTGTTCGAGGAGCTGACATCGGCGACGACACAGACCGTCACCGCGCTGGGCCTCACCCCGGCCACCGCGCTGCACCTCCTGGACACCCGGCCGACCGAGGACGGGCTTGCCGCGCTCGACGCGGTCGGCGTTCGATCGATCCTCAACGTCGGCGGCCGGTCCCGTGATGTCGGCGCATTCCGAACGGAGAACCGGACGATCCGCATGATCGCCGCAGACGGTGAGCTGAGCGCCCTGGTCGACGGGGACGGCGGGGCCCATCGGGCCAACCGGTTGCTGACCAGGTTGACCCTGCGGAACCAGGGCGACCCGAAGCCTGTTGTCCTCGCCCCGGCCGAACCGGATCCGACAACCGTCGACTCCCTCCTGCGGGCGATGGTCGACGGGCCGACAAAGCCGGTCCTGGTGACCGACATCTGGCGGGCCACCTCGGATGGGCAATCCGGCTGGCTGACCGCATCGGAGCGGCCGAGTCAGGACCTGCGTCCCGTTGCCGACCTGCTGTGGCGGGTCCAGCAGAAGCTGGCGACGTACGAGGAGTTCAACGTCGACACCGACGCGATCGCGGTAGGCGGGACCGGCGAGGCCGAGGAGATCCGGAGGGGCATCACCACCGCGCTGGGAACGGGGAGCACCCCGGAACGCCGCCGGGAGATCCTCGACTCCCTCGAGACCACGCTGAACCAGAACCTCGGGGTGATCGAGTTACACGACGGGCAGCCGGTGACCCTGGCCGCCCGGTCGGCGCCGATACCAGTTGTTGTGGAGAGCTCGGCGGACGGCCCCCGCAAGGTGATGCTGCGGCTGCGCAGTGACAAGGTCCGCTCGATCGACGACACCAGGATCATCGAGATCCCGCCGGGCACCACGTCGATCAACGTCGAGCTGGAGACCCGCTCGCTCGGTGTGTCGCCGCTCGAGGTGTCCATGTGGACGCCGGACGGTTCCACCATGCTGGCCTCCACCCGGTTCCAGGTCCGCTCCACCGCGATCCCCGGCCTCGGTCTGCTGGTGACCGGCGGGGCGGTCCTGTTACTGATCGGCTGGTGGGTGCTGGACGCCAGGGCACGACGCCGGGAGACCGCGCCCACCGGGTGATCCGTCTCAGGTTGGACCGGTCTCACGCAAGCCCGGGAACGGAGTCCGTCACCACCCGGCCCGTCTGCAGGTGGTAGGAGAGGCCGTCCAGGGCCATGCCGAACACCTTGGTGAACACTCGCTTCATCATGATCGCCCCCATCAGGGCGCCGAGCGGCCCGAAACTCATCGTGTAGTCGAGGTCGAACGTGACCTCGGTCGTCTCCGCCGAACGTTCGGAGACGCTGATGGTGACCGACGCTCGTTTCATCATCTGGGCCTCGGTCATCGCCATGGTGACGAACTGCTGTGCCGCCTCGGCGGTGACCGTTTCGACCACGCTGTTGCCGTCGTGGAACTCGACGCGGCGCGAGGCGCCGATGCCGCTCTCCTGCCCGCTCAACACGGTGACCCTGGCAACGTTCGGATGCCAGTCCTGCACCGCGCTCATCCGGGAGATGGCCTCCCATGCCTTGTCGATCGATCCGTTGACAACCTTCGTTTCCTGAACGGCACCCATGTTGGTTTCCTCTCTGTCTTTCGTCTGGTCTGTCGCTTGGTCGTCACCGTAAAATCAATAGCGGTCAGTTTCTGGCCGCAATAGGAAGTAGCCTGAAAAAGTGTCCTCGACTGGCGAGCGGATGCTCGAACTGCTTGCGCTCCTGCAACGCCGGCACCGCTGGAGCGGGGAGGAGCTGTCCGAGCGGTTGGGCGTGAGCCGGCGGACGCTACGGCGCGACGTCGATCGGCTGCGCGAGCTTGGGTATCCGGTCGAGTCGGACCGCGGCGTTGACGGCGGCTACCAACTGGGGGTTGGGACGAAGCTTCCGCCGCTGCTTCTGACCGCCGACGAGGCGGTTGCGATCGCCATCGGCCTGCGCACCGCGGCCAACCAATCCGTCGAGGGTCTTTCCGAGCCGTCGATGGGTGCACTGGTGAAGGTCGGCCAACTGCTGTCCGACCCGCTCCAGCACCGCGTTGAGTCCCTCACCGGGGCGATCGAGGCTGCGCCGAGCTTGAGCACCGCCACGGTTGCGCTCTCAACGTTGACCACGTTGGCCCGGGCAACCCGGGACACCACGCTCGTCCGGTTCGGCTACCAAGGCTTCGATGGGACCTCGACCGAGCGATATGTCGAACCGCATCACGTCGTCCCGCTGAACCGGTACTGGTACCTCATCGCCTGGGACCTCGACCGTGACGACTGGCGAACCTTCCGACTCGACCGGGTCGGCGATCCCCACGTCACCCGTCGGACGTTCGGCCCCCGGACGCTTCCCGCCCCGGACCCGACCACCCACATCCGTCAGACGATCGCGGCGCTGAAGTCGGTCCACGACGTCGAGCTGGTGATCGAGGCTCCACTCGCCGAGGTGTTACCCCACATCGGTCCGTGGGGCGCGGCAAGCGCCGTCGACGATCGCACCACCCGCATTGAGATGCACATCCCGGACCTGGCCTGGGCCGTGCTGATGCTGGCGATCACCAACGCCACGATCGTCAGCATCGAACCGGCGGAGTTACGAGACTTTCTCGGCGAGCTCGGCGGTCGTTTCCAGGACGTTTCGAGCGCCATACAGCGACCCGGCTAGCCCGCGTGCTCGCTTTATAGCCGCTTTCGGCGCGCCGCCTAGCGTTGTTGGTACACCGTTGGCGCCCTGACCGGCGTCACCTCACGACCAATTCTCACGACCAATTCTCACGACCAATTCTCACGACCAATAAATGGAGAAGCACCCCAAGGGGAACCGATGCTGAGAAACACCGCAAAAACCGCAGTTCTGCTGGCCGCCATGGGCGGCCTGATCGTCACCATTTCCGGCGTGCTCGGAGGGGGATCCTCCGGGGCACTGGTGATCGGCTTGGTGTTGGCCCTGGTGATGGTCGGTGGCAGCTACTGGTTCAGCGACAAGCTGGCGCTCCGGTCGGCCCGCGCCCAGGTCATCGGACCGAATGACCACTGGCTCCACCCGATGGTCGAGCAGTTGGCCCAGCGGGCAAACCTGCCGATGCCCACTGTCGCCATTTCCCCCGAGGCTCAGCCAAACGCCTTCGCAACGGGCCGAGGCCCCAACAACGCCGTGGTGTGCGCCACCGCCGGCCTGCTCGAGGCGATGCCTCGGGAAGAGGTCGAGGCGGTCATGGCCCACGAGCTCATGCACGTCCGCCATCGCGACATCCTGATTGGCTCGGTTGCCGCGGCCATCGCCACCGCCATTTCGTTCATCGCCAACATGGCCCTGTGGGGCGCGATGTTCGGCGGCGGTGACGACGACAACCCGAACCCGATCGCCCTGATCGCCACCGCGCTGCTGGCCCCGATGGCGGCCTCACTGTTGCAGATGGCGGTCAGTCGATCCCGGGAATTCGAAGCGGACCGGGGTGCGGCCGAACTGCTGGGCACCGGCGCACCGCTGGCCAGCGCCCTCCGCCGGATCGAAGGGTTGGCCGCTCGAACCCCGATGCACGTCCAGCCGGCCCAGGCCCACGCCTACATCCACAACCCGCTGGCCGGTCTCCGTCGTCAGCGAGGCGGGCCCGACATGGCCAAGCTGTTCTCCACTCACCCCAGCACCGAGGACCGCATCAACCGGCTGATGGCGTATGGCCCCAGCCCCATCCGCTGACGGCAGTCGATCTGCCCACACCGGTCTCACCAGCCTGAACAACGTCACCTAGAACTACAGCGCTAGCGTGTAGGTCGTGGAAGTTCGGCCGGTAGTGAGGGTGTTACGGGCCTCCGACCCCGGAGCGGGAAGCGGTGGCGGGTACACACCCGCGCCCGGCCAACCGGCCGGCGGCGGCATGATCCCGTCCAACGCCGAGGCCGGCATGATGCTCGGTGGCCGGTACCGGCTGCTCAGCCCCATCGCGTCGGGCGGCATGGCCCAGGTGTGGCGGGCCCAGGACACGTCGCTCGTCCGTCAGGTCGCGGTCAAGATCCTCCACCCCCACCTGGCGACGGACCAGGCGTTTGTCTCCCGGTTCCGCCGTGAGGCGGTGGCCTCCGCTCGGCTGTCCCACCCGTCGATCGTCGCCGTCTACGACACGCTCAGCGAGGGGGGCGTCGAGGCGATCGTCATGGAGCTGATCGAGGGGCGAACCCTTCGGGAGGTCTTGAACGAGGCCGGGGTCCTGCCACCGGCGGACGTGGTGGACGTCGGCATGCAGATCTCCGATGCACTCGACGAGGCCCACCGGGCCGGGATCGTGCACCGGGACATCAAGCCGGCCAACATCATGGTGGGTGCCGACCGGCGGGTCATGGTCACCGACTTCGGCATCGCCAAAGCCAACAAGGACGCCGACCTGACCCACACCGGCACGCTCCTCGGCACGGCCAAGTACCTGGCCCCGGAGCAGGTGGCGGGCGAGCCGGTTGATCCCCGGGCCGACATCTACGCGCTCGGCATTGTGCTGTTCGAAGCGGCGACCGGGCAACCACCGTTCCTGGCCGAAACCGACGCAGGCACCGCGCTGGCCAGACTGCAGGGCGAGGTGCCCCGAACCCGGAGCCGCAACTCGGCCGTGCCGGTCGGGCTGGATGCGGTCATCGCCCGGTCGATGGCCAGGGACCCGGACCAGCGGTTCGATCGGGCCAGTACGTTCAAGCAGGCGCTGGCCGCCGCCGATCTCAACCCGTCGAACGTCAACACCATGGCCGTCCCCACCACGAACCCAGGGGTCAACCCGGGCGTCGCCGACGCGAACCTGGCCACCATGCCGCCACCGACCGGTGCGCCCAGTCCCGGGACGTTCTCCGGCCAGGGCCAGGCGCCGGTCGCCCCCCACCCCGGAGTCGCCAATCCCGGGACCGCCATCCTCACCCAGATGCCGGACGGCGACGGCACCGGCGGGGCGGGCAACCGTAAACCCGGCCGTCGCCAACGCCGGGCGGCGAAGAAGGCGGCCGCGGCCGCACCGGCCGCGGGTGGTGGCAACCGAGCCGGTGCAGGGGCGAACACCGGACGAAACAACCCGCGACCCGGCAGGCAGCGGCCGACCAAGACCATCCTGGCCGGACTGATGATCGGTGGCCTTGTGGTGGTCGGCCTGCTGATCGCCTCCACCGCCGACAGCGGCGAGGCCGGCGACACCGATGATCCGACGGCTGCTCCGGTCATCATCGACGCCATCCCGTTCGATCCCTTCGGCGAAGGCACGGAGCGCAACAGCCTGGCGGTCCGGGCCATCGACGGTGACGTCGACTCGGCATGGACAACCGAGGGGTACACCCGACCGTCCCTCGGTGGGCTGAAGGAAGGGGTCGGTTTTGTCCTGACCCTGGAGCAGAGCACCACCGTCGACCAGCTGGAACTGCTGACCGACAGCGACGGCTGGGACGCCCAGTTCTACGTCGGCGAGGACTTCGCCCCAAACGACCGAAGCTTCGACGTTGCGTCCCTCGGTGAACCGCTTGCCGTGGTCAGCGACGGCGGCGCGGGGGCCACCGTCTCGCTCGGCGGGGCGACCGGGTCCAAGATCCTCATCTGGATCACCGAGACCGGTCCCTCTCCGTTCGACGAGAGCAGCAGATGGCGGTTCGTGCTGAACGAGGCCCGGGTCAGCTGACCGATCTTGCCGCAACTCCCGCATGTGCGCGGAACGGCCGCCGAACACGATCTATGCTGCGGCCATCGAACGGACGGACGAGCAGCTCGTACGCGAAGCTCAAACCGGTGACAGGGGGGCGGTCGACGAACTCCTGAGACGCCACTACGACCGGCTCTACGCCGTGTGCCGTCGCGTCGCCGGGAATGACGCCGATGCGGCGGACGGTTGCCAGGAGGCGCTCATGGCCATCGTCCGGGGCCTCCCCCGCTTCGACGGTCGATCGACGTTCAAAACCTGGAGCTACCGCGTGGCCACCAACGCATGCCTCGACGAGCTACGACGCCGCAACCGTAGACCGATCGCCGTCATGGAGACCCCGGAACCGACCTCCGACGAACCGGGCATGGATCAACGCCTGGCCGATCAGATGGTGCTGGATGAGGCGATGGAACAGCTCAGTGAGGAATTCCGCCTACCGGTTGTCCTGCGGGATGTCGGGGGTCTCGACTACGCCGAAATCGCCGAAACCCTCTCGATTCCGCCGGGAACCGTGCGGTCCCGGATCGCCAGAGGCCGAAAGCAGCTCTCGGAAATTCTCGGGAACCAGAACGGCCGCCACAAACGTCCAATCGAATAGACAGTAATCCACACAGAACCGTGAGCAACCAGCAGGAAACCAACACCCTCCCCCCAATCGAAGACTGATGACCGAAGACGAACTCGACCTCCTTGCGTCCGCGTATGTGGACGGTGAGGCCACCCCGGAAGAGGTGGCTCTGGTCGAGCGCGATCCGGATCTGCTGGCCAGGGTGGAGGCGATGCGGGCGGTCGGTGGCCGACTCGGCGCCGTTCCCGAGCCGCCACCGGCCCTCAAGGAACAGCACCTCGCCGCCGCGCTGTCGGCATTCGACACCGCGTTCGACGCGGCATTCGACACCGCGTTCGACGCGGGGTTCGATGGGGAGGTCGCCGCCACGGCCGACGCCACCGCCGATGCTGATCCGGGCGACGGGAACGTGGTGCGTTTCGGAGACCGACGCCGGGCCGATCGGGTGACGGAACCCCGCCGGAGCCTGCCGACCTGGCTGCCCGCGGCGGCGGTGTTCGTGCTGATCGCCGGAGGCCTGATCGCGTTCCTCGGTTCGCAGTCGGATGATCTCGACGTTGCCCTCAGCGGCTCGAGCGACGAGTCCGCCGAGGAGACCGAAGCCGCGGGCGATGCCGATGCCATGGAAGATGCGGGCACCGAGGTGGCGGCCGAGTCCGCCGAAGGCGAGCAGGCCCGGAACACCGGCGGCGCGGACGACACCGCAGACTCGGCCGAAGCGATGACCGTCGTTCCCGAAGATGATGCGGCCATGGAGGACGATGCCATGGAAGAGGAGGCGATGGAGGACGAGGCGGACGGGGACGACGAGGAAGCGGCCGAGGACTCCGATCAGGCGGTCGACGTCACCGGAAGCCGTGAGCCGGTGTTTGAGATCACCGGCTCACCCGGGCCCCTCGACCTGACCCAGATGCTCAACGACCTCCCGGCACTCTTCGACCCGGCAGAGGCCACCTGCGCCGATCGGGTGGACCTGGAGGCACTGGGGTTCGACGCCGATGCGGTGCAGGCCGGGTGGGTCCCGGTCACGGTCCAGGGTTTGCCCGCCGAGCTGCACCTCGTCATCGACGGGGACGGCACCGAGACCGGCCGCCTGTTCGACGCGGACACCTGCGACCCGATCGAATAGCGCCGCCGGTCGAGCACCCGCCACCGACCGGGGCCGGCGCGTCCTACCGGTCGTTCACCGGTAGAGCTCCGGGACCGGTGGCAGGGTGACCGGCACCTCGGTGTTGTCCCGCAGGGACGTCATCGCCGCATCGGCCACCACCTGTGCGGCGTACCCGTCCCACACCGACGGCCCGGTCGGCGTGCCGGTCCGCAGACCGGCGACCCACTCCTCGATCTCCAACCGGTAGGCCTCCTCAAATCGGGAGAACCAATCCGCCCCGACCGGCAGGGACTCCTCGCCGTCGCGGCGCACCACGGCCCGGGGATGGGGCACGGTGGCCACCATGCCGCGTTCCGCGGTGACCTCGACCTGAACCTCGTAGGCGAACGCCTGATCCTCGAAGTCGACAAGGCCAAGCGCCCCCGACTCCAGGACACAGACCATCAGCACGTCCCGGAAGCCGTCGGACCGGGTCACCACGTGACCTCTCACCGAGGCGACCTCCTCCCCCGACAGCCGGCGGATCGTGTGTATGTCGTGGATCAGGGACTGGGCGAACAGCACCTCGACCGTGCGACGGGCCGGGTCGACGTTGCGATGGACCGACCGGATCCGGGTGATCGGACCGAGGTCCGCCAGCTGTTCCACAACCTGTTGATGCGCCGGGTCCAGCTCCCGCATGAACCCGACCCGGGCCAGCCGTCGCCCGGCGGCCACTTCGGCATCGAGGATCCGGTCCGCCTGTTCCAGCGTTTCACCAAGCGGTTTCTCCACGAAGCACGGTGTGCGCCTGGCGATGGCGGCGACGGCGTACCGGGCGTGGGACGCGTCGGACGAAGCGATGAGGATTGCGTCGACGTCGTCCGCGGCGGCGAGGGCGTCGCCGTCACGGACCTCGGCGCCGAGTCGCTGCGCAACAGCCTCCGCCGCAGCGGGAACCACGTCCGCGCAGGCGGTAACCGACACCCCGGGTTGCCGGTCAAGGTTGTCCGCATGCCAACCGCCCATGCCGCCACAACCGATGACCCCGACCCGGATCACCGATCCGTCCGGTACGCCGCTGCGTCGACCGTCCACCGACCCGACACCCGACCTGCTCATCGCAGCGAGATACCCGCCGTCTTGATCTCCAGGTACTCGTCCAGACCCTGGTGGCCGCCCTCCCGACCGATCCCGGAATCCTTCATGCCGCCGAAGGGGACGGACGCAGACGTGGGGTTGACGTCGTTGATGCCGATGATGCCGAACCGCAGCGCCTCGAACGCGGAGATGGCGGTCTTCATGCTTTCGGTGTAGATGTAGGCGGCCAGCCCGTAGTGGGTGTCGTTCGCCAGCTCGATGACCTGGTCGACGTCGTCATAAACCACGACCGGCGCAACGGGACCGAATGTCTCCTCCCGATAGACCGTCATGTCCGGCGTGACGTCGGTCAGCAACGTCGGGGCGTAGAAGAAGCCGCGGTCGAGGCCGTCCTCGGTCAGTCGATGGCCACCGACGGGGACCCCGGCCCCCTTGTTCCTGGCGTCCTCCACCTGGGCCGAGACCTTGGCCACCGCCGCATCGTCGACGAGAGGACCGACGCCGACCCCGTCGTCCATACCGTTGCCGGCCACCAGGCCGCTGACCCGTTTGGTCAGCGTGTCGATGAACGGCTCAGCCGCGTCACGGTGCACGTACAGGCGGTTGGGGCTGATGCAGGCCTGACCCGCGTTGAGGAACTTGAGCGCCGCAGCGCCCTTCGCCGCGTTCATCGGGTCCGCATCGGGGTAGACGATGAACGGGGCGTGCCCGCCGAGCTCGACCGAGACCCGCTGCAACGACGTACCGGCCTTGGCCGCCAACAGGCGGCCGACTGCGGTCGAGCCGGTGAACGTCAGCTTTCGGACCCGGGGGTCGCTGGTGAACACGTCACCGATCGGCACCGGATCCTCGGCGGTCACCATGTTGATGACACCCGGTGGGACGCCGGCTTCGGTGAACACGTCGAAGATGGCCTTGGCCGACAGCGGGGTGGCCTCCGCCGGTTTCAGCACCAGGGTGCAGCCGGCGGCCAGGGCCGGGGCCATCTTCCTGGTCAACATGGACATCGGGTAGTTCCACGGGGTGACCATGCCGACGACACCGACGGCCTGACGGACGGTGAGGAACCGCTGGTCCGGCCGGCCGGACGGCAGCCACTCCCCGGTCAGCCGCCGAGCCTCCTCGGCGTACCACCGGATGAAATCGGCCCCGTAACCAACCTCGAACGTGCTGGCCCGGAGGGGTTTCCCCTGCTCGGTTGTCATCAGCTCGGCCAGCTGCTTGGAGCGGTCGGTCATGATCCGCCAGGCGTCCATGAGGATGTCCGCCCGCCTGTAGGCGGTGGTGTTCGACCATTCCGTGAACGCGGCGTCCGCCGCATCGATGGCCAGCGTCGCGTCCGCTGCGTCGCCGTCCGGCATACGGCCGATCTCCTCGCCGGTTGCCGGATTGACCACCACGAACTGTCGGCCGGACTGCGCGTCGACCCACTCACCGTTTCTGAACATGGCGAGATCGTACTCCGGCCTCCCACCGGACCCCAGTTGACGGCGGCGGCGGATGCGTGCGGTCTGCGGTGCCCGCGGTTGACGGCCCGCTGTTGCGATCGACGGGCAACACCCTGCAAACTTTGGCGAGGGCGTCCATGGTGAACCGACAGACCAACATCACAATCGAAGACGTTGCGGCTGCGGCCGAGGTGTCGGTCGCAACGGTGAGCCGGGCCCTGCGCGGCCTGCCAAACGTGGCGGAGGCCACCCGGGAGCGGGTCCAGCGCGCTGCGGCGCAACTGGAGTACCGGCCGGATCCGAACGCCTCCCGTTTGGCCACCGGTCGGAGCGGGGCGGTCGCGGTTGCCGTGCCGGTCCTCAACGGCTGGTACTTCAGTCAGGTCGTCGCCGGTGCGGAAGCGGTCGTGAAAGAGGCCGGACACGACCTGCTGGTCTACGGCGTCGGCGACGAGGCGGGCCGGGCGCGTTTCCTGTCCGGAGGCACACCGCTGCGGAGCCGGGTTGACGGACTGGTACTGGTCGACCTGCGGGTCTCGGCCGACGAGGCGGAGGCGCTTGCCGCGTCCGGTGTTGTTGCGGCAACCGTGGGGTTCGAGACGCCGCCATTCCCGTCCCTGGTCCTCGATGACCGGTCGGTTGCGGCCACGGCGGTCGGGTACCTGGCCGAGCTCGGGCACCGCCGAATCGGGCTGATCAGCGGCATCCCGGACGACCGCCAGCGGTTTCTGGTGCCCGAACGGCGCCGGACGGGCTACTTCGACGCCCTCGCGGCCGCAGGCCTGGAGGCGGACCCGGACCTCGAGCAGGCGGGCGACTTCTCCATCGCCGGCGGTGCGCTGGCCATGCGGGCGTTGCTCAAAATTGAAAACCCGCCAACCGCGGTCTTTGCCATGTCGGACGAGATGGCCTTCGGTGCGATACAAACCGCTCAGTCGAACGGGCTCTCGGTGCCGGAGGACGTCTCCGTCGTCGGCGTTGACGATCATGATCTCGCTCCGGCGATGCGGCTCACCACGGTCCATCAGCCGGTGGTCGAAAACGGCGCAGTCGCCGCCAGATTGCTGCTGAATCAGCTGTCGGACCGTCACCTGAAACCGGTCAGGGCCGCCGTCGACTACGAACTGGTCGTGCGGGCCAGCGCCGCACCGCCAAAATCGCCATAGCCGCGCCGTGATCGCCCTCGAAACGGTTACAGAATCGCGCGGTTGAGGCGTCGGCAACCGGGACCGTTAGCATCTAAGGCTGCAATGTCGCGACCCTTGCTTGCTTTCTCAGCCGGTCTATGTAAGCGTTTACAGTCGGCTGGGTCGAATCTTGTGTAACAGCGCGGCCTTGCAAGTTATCCAGGCGGTCCAGATGGTCGCCGTTGAACCTTGGGAGAGGATTCGAGAATGAAACAATCGTGGCGAAAACTGCTCGCCCTGCTGTTCGCGCTCTCACTGGTCGCCGCTGCGTGCTCCGGTGATGACGCGGATGAAACAACAACCGACGCAGGCTCTGACGCCTCCGCATCGGCGTCCGACTCCGCATCCGCTTCGGCTTCCGAGCCGGCAGAGGAAGATGCCATGGAGGACGAAGAAGACGCCATGGAAGACGAAGAGGACGCCATGGAGGACGAGGAGCACAGCGACCTCGCCGGTACCACGGTGACCGTCTTCGGTCCGGAAAGCTCTGACGAGGAAGCCGGCGCCATGCAGGACGCCCTGAACGTCTTCGCTGAGGAGAACGGCATGACGATCACCTACACCGGTGCTCGTGACTTCTCCGATCAGATCAACGCTCAGGTCTCCGGCGGCAACGCCCCGGACATCGGCATCTACCCGCAGCCCGGCAAGGTTGCGGACTTCGCCCGTGAGGGCTTCATCCTGCCGGTGCCCGAGGATGTCCTCGGTGCAACCGCCTGGGACGACGCCTTCCTCGGCTTCGGTAACGTGGACGGCACCCAGTACGGCATGCCGAACAAGGCCGACCTGAAGTCCCTGGTGTGGTACAAGCCGGCAGCCTTCGAGGCCGGCGGCTACGCCGTCCCCGAGACCTTCGACGACTTTGTCGCCCTGGCCAATGAGATGATCGCCAACGGCGACACCCCGCTGTGCGTCGGTATCGAGTCCGGGCCGGCCACCGGCTGGACCTACACCGACTGGGTTGAGGACATGATGCTGCGCTTCGAGGGTGGCGACGTCTACGACCAGTGGGTCAACCACGAGATCCCGTTCAACGATCCGGCCGTCGTCGCCCAGATGGAAGCCGTCGTTGACCTGTGGAGCACCCCGGGCATGGTCTTCGCCTCCGGTGGTTCGATCGCCGCCACCCCGTTCGGTGACAACGGTCAGCCGCTGGTTGACGGTGACTGCCTGATGCACCGTCAGGCTTCGTTCTACGCCGCGTTCATCCCGGAAGGCACCGCCTTCGCCGATGGCAGCGAGGACGCGGTTGACGTCTTCTACTTCCCGTCAAACGAGGGTCGTCCCGTTCTGGGCGCCGGCACCCTGGCCGCCGCTCACAACGACCGTCCCGAGGTTTGGGCCGTGATGGAGTACTTCGGTTCCGTCCAGTACGCCGACGCCCGCCAGGCCGCCCAGGCCGAGCGTAAGGATGGCGGCCTCTCCGGCTTCCTGTCCGCTGCGCAGGGCGCTGACCTCAGCCTCTACCAGCCGCTGGAGCAGTCCTTCCTGGACATCCTGGCCAACGCCGAGACCTTCCGCTTCGACGCTTCGGACCTCATGCCGGCCGACGTTGGTGCCGGTACCTTCTGGACCGAGGGCACTGCGGCGGTGAACGGTGACAAGTCCGCTGCGGATGCGGCGGACGCCATCGAGGCGAGCTGGCCAAGCAGCTAACCGCCGTGAGAGCACGCCCTGACAACCGTCGGGGCAGGTAGTGAGTCAGGGCGACGGCAGCAATGCCGTCGCCCTGACGTCTTTTGGGGGCCACATCGATCGGTTAAACCGATCCCGGCGCGTAGGGTACGCTTGGCTCCACTCGAGGCGAGGAAGCCGTCGGACACCCGGCGGTGAGGATGGGGAAAACGAAGGGGGCAGCCAGTGGAGGCACTGGAAACGATCGTCAGTTGGGGACTCCTGATCGCGTTCGCCGCTATAGGCGGTCTAGCGGTCCACGCGGTCATAGGAAAGATAAAGAGCAACCTCGGCGGCTCAAGCGCTGCGCCGGGCGTCATCGGAACCGGGGCGGGGGTGGCCATCCTGGCCACGCTGCTGCCATCGTCGGCGCCGTTCGAGGTGCCGTTCCTGGTGACGGTGATCTTCGCCATTGCGGTCGGGCTGGCCGCAGGCTGGCTGGTCACCAGGATGGTCACGCTCAGCAACACAGCGGAACTGGTCGTCGCGGTTGTTGCAGCGCTCGGGGCGATCGGACTGGCCTACCTGGCCGGAACGCCGACGAAGTTGGTCGGGATCGCGTCCGTCATCCTCGTCGGCATCATCGTGTTGGCCATCATGGGCTACCGGGCGCTGCCTGCGCCGGTCGGTCAATGGCTGCCGATGGTCGGGGCCGTCGTCACGTTCATAGGCCTCTTCGACTGGTTCCAGGCCAAGGTCGGGTCACCGGACAGCCGTATCGATCGTCTCCTCTTCAGCCC
Source organism: Actinomycetota bacterium (assembly GCA_039029335.1). Classification (GTDB taxonomy): domain Bacteria; phylum Actinomycetota; class Acidimicrobiia; order Acidimicrobiales; family SZUA-35; genus JAHELU01. Next base: position 15,522 of record JBCCGJ010000118.1, read on the forward strand.
GGAAATGGACCGGATCGCCGCAACCGTCTGGGCGGTGATCCTCGCCGTCGGCGGCAGCACACTGCTGTTCGTCGGGGCCAACCTCCTGTTCGACCGGACCAACAAGAACTGGCGCCAGTTCTCCACTGCAATCGGTGCGGTCATCGGCTTCATCCTCTTCGGCATCCTTGACGGCAACCGGATCATCCAGCACCTCGGCCCCCGCGACAGTGCAGCCGAAAACCTCCACGACCTGATCAACAACGGCTTCTGGTCCCTGCTGATCGTGTCGATAATCATCGGCGCCGCAATCGGTTACGTCGCCGGGTACGCAATCGGCGTCTCCCGGGACGATCGCTCCGTCCCACCACTGATCGGCCTTGGGGTCGGCGCACTGCTCGGACTGATCTGGGGGACGCTGTTCGCAGAACGGATCCCGGTCGACACCTCCATCCTGGTGCTCTGGAACGCGGTGACCGGAGCGATCCTGTGCGGTGCCCTCGGGTTTGCC
>JBCCGJ010000119.1:0-15803 GCA_039029335.1 Actinomycetota bacterium
CTCACCCTCCGCCTCAAGCCCAATGGCCGTTGCGTTGATGCGGATCATCTCGTCCCAGGGGGTCCCCCAGGCGAACTCCGGGTAGGCGACAACCGGCGCGATCTGGTTGAGCGTGTCGTAGTCCTCCTGGGTCAGGCCGGAGTACGAGGCCAGTATGATGTCCGGGCCGGCATCGGCAATCGTCTCGAAGTCGATCCCGTCCGTCGGGTCGTAGAGCTCCGGGGTTTCCGCACCGAGCTCCGCCAGCTTCTCCTCAACCCAGGGAAGGACGCCGTTGCCGTCGTCGTCGCCCCAGGTCTGGAATTCCATGACCACCGGGACGATGCCGAGTGCCAGCGGCACCTCGTGGTTGGCCCAGGCGACGGTGCCGATCCGCTCCGGCTTCGACTCGATGACGGTCTCACCGAAGGCGTGGGTGATGGTGACCGGGAAGTTCTCGTCGACCATGGCCGCGTCTTCCTCGTCCTCCATCGCCTCCTCTTCCTCCTCGGGCTCGGCCGTCTCGGTGGCCGACGCCGAAGCGGAATCGGACGCCGAGGCGGAGTCCGAACCCTCGTCGGCCGAGCTGTCATCGTCACTGCCGCACGCGGCAGCGAAGAGGGCTATCGCCAACAACATGGCGAGTACGCGCAAGTACTTCTGCATAGGGGGATTCCTTCCGTCGACCGCGCCCGCTGCCCGGTCAAGACAAACGTGAACCCGTTCACGATATCGGTGATGTTAGCCATGCCAAACAACCCGGAGGCCGAACGCATAACAATCCACATCAAGGGTTACGACTTCGGGGCACCATCCCTGTCGCCGATGGTTCCCGCACTGACGGCCGCAAGACGATCGTCCGTCGGGTTCAGGTCGACAACAACCACGTCGTCGAACCCCATCTCACCGAGTCGATTGATCCGTTCCACGGCAGGCCCGGTGTCCTCACCGACCTGAATGTTGGTCACCACCGCCCGACCACCGCCGGCATCGCGATATCGGGCCAGACCGTCCGCCAGCTGGGCGTCGTCGGCGTTCATGCCCGACGCGATCCACCCTGCCGACTCCGCAGCAGCACGCTCGACCCACCGACCGTGCCATCCCGCGAGCAGCAACGCCGGCCCGCCGAGCACGCCGGGCCAGGCATGAAGGTCCCGTTCGCCGACCCGACCCGTGGCAACCAACGTCCGCAGGTCAGCCCACTGTCCTTCGAATGTGTCGAAGCGGTCGGTGTACGAGCCCCCGTAGGTCACGAAGTCCGCCTCGGTCGAGCCGGGCCCCACCCCGAACAGCACCCGACCGGGAGCGAGCACTTCAAGCGTGAACACCCGATGGGCCACCTCGATGGTGTTCCGAATCGGGAGCTGCATGATGCCGGTGCCCAACTCGAGCCGGTTTGTCGCCGAGGCGACCGCCGAAAGGGCCATGAGCGGGTCCGGCAGCATGAACCCACGCCCGATTGCGTCAAAGGTCCAGACCGACCGGTAGCCCAGCACCTCCGCAGCCACGGCCGCATCGGCCCAGCTGGACGGCCGGAGCGGACCGCCACCCAGGTCGGTGAACGGCAGGACGTACCCCAGCCGCATCAGGCGATGGCCCGCCCACCGTCGACGTCGAGGCCGACACCGGTCAGGAACGCCGCATCGTCTGACGCCAGAAACAGGATCGCGGCTGCGACATCCTCCGGGATCGCCCGTCGACCCATCGGGATGCCCCGGACAACGGCCGCTTCGACGGACTCCGGCAGTACATCAACACCCATTGCGTTCTTGTCGAACCCGGTCGCCGAGCTGACCGGGTTGACGCAGTTCACCCGGATGTCCGGGGCCAGCTCCGCCGCCAGACCTTTTGTGAGTGTGATGACCGCCCCTTTCGAGGCGTTGTACGGCGTGAGGTTGGCCCGTGGCCGTCGGCCGCCGATGGACGCGGTTGACACAATGCTGCTGCCCGGCGGCATATGGGGCACACAGTACTTCGCGGCGAAGAAAATCGACCGGACGTTCACGTCCCACATGCGGTCGAACTCCTCGGTCTGCAGCTCGATCAATGGCGCCGCCCGGTGTGGGAGCCCGGCGTTGCAGACGACGACGTCGATACCGCCCCAGGCATCGACCGCGGCGTGGACCATCGCCTCGGTTCGACCTTCGTCGGTGACATCGAGCTGGAACGCCAGCGCGCCGTCAAGCTCGTCGGCCAGCGACTGTGCGGCATCGCCGTCGATATCGGTGACCATCACCCGTGCGCCCTCGGCGGCGAACGCTCTACTGATCGCCGCTCCGAACCCGGCCGCGGCTCCGGTGACGATGACCCGCTTGTCGGTGAACCTCATGTCTTGTTGTCCTCCCAGTCGTGCGCACCGGCCGATCGGCCGGGTCTCGAAGGAGGCCGAACCTACCGAACCGGGATCGGTTTGTCGACTGACAAGCAATGCCGCGGCGGCGGTTCGTCGGCTCGTCGGGCCGGTTGCCTGGGCTAGTTTTTGGCGATGAGCGGACCAGCGCAGGATCAACGATCGGAACGGGTGGCAATCGTCGGGGGTGGTGGGGCCGCCGGTGATGGCATCGGCAACGGTCGGGCGGCAGCGTTGCTGCTCGCAAGGCGGGGCGCAGCCGTTGTTGTTGTCGACCGGTTGGCGGAGTTGGCGGCCAGAACCGTCTCGATGATCGAGGCGGAGGGCGGTACGGCGTTGGCGGTCCAGGCCGACGTGACTCGACAGGACGAGACGGCGGCCGTGGTGGCCGCCGCAGTCGATGCGTACGGCGGTGTCGACTGGCTGGTCAACAACGTCGGCGTCGGCAGCAGCGGCACGGTCCTCGACACCGATCCGACAGATTGGGAACGGGTGATGCACATCAACGTGTCCTCGGCATTCCACCTCTCCCGAGCGGCCATTCCGGCGATGATCCGTCGAGGCGGTGGAAGCATTGTGAACATCAGCTCGATCTCGGCGATCCGACCGACGGGCCTGACCGCATACTCGACGAGCAAGGGGGCGGTGATCGCCCTGACCACCTCCATGGCGGTCGATCACGGCCCGGACGGCATCCGGGTGAACTGCGTGCTGCCGGGACCGGTCTTCACCCCGATGGTCGGTGGGGAGACGATGAGTCAGAAGCGTCGAGAGGCCAGACGCCGGGCGTCAGTCCTGAACATCGAGGGCACCGGCTGGGATGTCGGCAATGCGGTTGTATTCCTGCTCTCCGACGAGGCCCGCTACATCACCGGTGCACAGCTGGTGGTCGACGGTGGCACAACCCTGGTCGGCCCGACCCGCTGACTTCGGCACAGCAGGCCCGGCTTGGCTCACGAGCCGACAGCCGATTTCGGTTTACTGTCGGGACATCTCACTTGCCGCGTTCGCCGCATCGGCCGAGTCGCTGCGCCGCTGCGGGAGCTGGATGACAACCTCGTGCAGCGTGCCGCTGTATCGGAACGGGGCGCTATAGCGGCCGGAGACCGGCGAACCGTGGTCCTGGCCGATACTGGATCCGACCGACGAGACCATACGCATGTAGAACGGGATGGCGGCCCGGCCACAGGCCTCGCCGTTTATCGAGACCTCGACCCAGCCGGTGGTTCTACTGTCCCGCTCCAGATGGAGCCCGAACGTCACCTCACCTGCCGGCACCTCGATGTCGGACTCCACGATGACGTGATCGTCGAAGGCGTTGTAGTCGACGACAAGCCTCCCGTTCTGGACAAAGATCGAACAGCCGGAGTTCATGGTGCCGGTGGCCCACAGCACCCCCTCGTCTCCGGGCGCGGCGGTCACCCGAGCGGTCAGGTCGAACGAGCGGCCGCCCAGCGAAGGCGACGGCTGGGCGGGGATCGACGTCATCGGCGGCCGATAGACGTACCGCCTGTCGAGGCGATGGGGCGAGTGATCACTCAGGTTCGCAGCGAAGAGCTGGATCGTGCGGTCATCGAGGGGAAGCACCCCGTGCCGTTCCGCCTCCGACCACCACAGATCGGTCAGCTCCGTCAAGCGGTCCGGTTCCGCCGCGGCCAGATCGCGACACTCCGACGGGTCGGCGCTGAGGTTGTACAGCTCCCACGGCTCGGTCTCGAAGTCGTCGCCCTGGTTGTGTTTCGTCACCGCCTTCCACCACGTGCCGTCCCGTTGCGCGATTAGGGCCCGACTGCCGGCGTTCTCGAAGTACTGGAGCGTGTTGGTTGCGGGCGCTGTTGCGTCGTCCAGGACCGAAACAAACGAATGCCCGGTCACCGGTAGTTGGTCGACGCCGCGGAAGCTTTCCGGCGCGGTCACCCCCAGAAGCTCGTAGATGGTCGGGGTGATGTCCGAGACGTTGATGAACTGATGGCGTTTCGTCCCGGCCGTCTCCGCTCCGAACCCGGCCGGCCAGTGCATGATCATCGGCACGTGTACCCCACCTTCGTGGGTGTTCTGTTTGTACCACCGGAAGGGCGAGTTGCCGCACTGGGCCCAACCCCACGGGTAGTTGGTGTGGCTGTGGGGGCCGCCGATGTCGTCGATCCGGGCCACTGCGTCGTCCGGTGATTCCAGGATGCCGTTGAAGAACTTCATCTCATGCATGACCCCGAACGGACCACCCTCCTGGGATGCACCGTTGTCGGCCAGCACCACAACGATCGTGTTGTCCAACTCGCCCATCTCTCGGAGTCCGTCGATCATCCGCCCGATCTGGTCATCGGTGTGATCGAGGAAAGCCGCAAACGCCTCCTGGAGCCGACAGGCCAGGCGGCGGTGGGTCTCGGGCAGGTCGTCCCACGCCTCAACTCCCGGGTTACGGGGGGCGAGTTCGGTGTCGTCGGCGATCACGCCCAGTTCTCGCTGGCGCTCGTACCAGCGACGGCGGACCACATCCCATCCCTCGTCATAGCGGCCTCGATATTTGTCGAGGTAGGCCTGCGGTGCCTGATGGGGGGCGTGGGTGGCACCGAAGGGCAGATAGGCGAAGAATGGTCGATCCGGACGAACCCCCTTCGAATCGTTGATCATCTGGAGCAGCTGGTCCACCAGATCTTCGGAGATGTGGTACCCCTCGTCCGGCGTGGCGGGCGGGTCGATATGGGTGTTGTCCCGCACCAGCTCCGGGTGGAACTGATCCGTCTCCCCCTCGAGGAACCCGTAGTACCGATCGAACCCTCGGGCCAGCGGCCACTGGTCGAACGGACCGGCGGCGGAGATGTCCGACGTCGGCGCCAGATGCCACTTCCCCGCACAGAACGTGGCGTATCCCTCGGCGTTCAGGACCTCGGCGATCGTGGCCGCCGAGTTGGTGATGTGGCCGAGCTGATGGGGGAAGCCGGTCCGCCAGTTGGAAACCCCGCGCATGCCGACCGCATGCTGGGATCGGCCGGTGAGCAGGGCCGCTCTGGTCGGCGAGCACAGCGGGGTCACGTGGAAGTTGGTGAACTGCATGCCGCCGGCGGCCAGGGCGTCGACGTTCGGCGTGTCGATGTCGGAGCCGTAGCAGCCGAACTGGGCGAACCCGGTGTCGTCCAGTAATACGATCATCACGTTCGGTGCGTCGTCACCCGGGTGGGGCGGCTCGGCGAAGTGTGGTTTTGAGTCGGCCAGCGTCCGACCGATCGTCCCCGTGAAGTCAGCCATGATTCCCTTTCGCTGGCCGGACAGCGGGCGCAGGAGGCGGAGCCAACCGCCTGTTCCGGCAGCAGCTCACACTAGTTAGTGCGCCTTCAACTGGCAATTCCTTGGCTGGCGCTCAGGTCCGCCGCTCGGTCGGAACGTCATCGGCCCGCGGTTCGCGCGGCAGACCCAGTACCCGCTCCCCCACGATGTTTCGCTGGATCTCGTCCGTCCCGCCCGCGATGGAGAGGCCGGACACGGTCAGCGCGATCCGAGGTACCCGCCGGTCATTCCCGTCGTCACCGGCAACCAGGCCGGCCGGACCGAGGGCGCCGAGGGTCAGATCGCGCCAGGCCCGCATCGACCGTGTGGATGCCAGTTTGCCCAGCGACCCTTCAGGGCCTGCGGCTCCATCCGTGCCGACGGCCGCGGCAGCTTGGAGAGCGGTGAATCGAGCGATCTGCTGCCAGGAGTAGATCGCCATGGCGCTCTGTCGGGTCACCGGGTCCTCGATGGCCCCGGTCCGGTCGAGCACGTCACGGAGCATCGCCCATGCTTCTGACCCCTTTGGCATGAACCCCCGCAGACCGTCGTCAACACGACCGCTGCGGTAGTCCTCGACCGGTCGCGTCAGGTCAAGCTCGCCGTGGATGCCCGCGTCGGCCTCGGGGTCCAGCGATGCTCGTTCGTAGGACAGCACCCGCAGCGCAACAGCCCAGCCGCCGTTCAACTCGCCCAGCCGGTTTGCGGCGGGAACCACCGCGTCGTTCAGAAACACCTCGTTGAACTCGGCATCACCGGACATCTGCACCAGCGGGCGGGTCTCAACACCCGGCTGGTCCATCTCGATGGCAAAAAACGTCAACCCGTGGTGCTTCTTCGCCTCCCGATCCGTCCGGGCGATGAGGATCGCCCGCTCGGCGTAGTGGGCCCCGGAGGTCCACACCTTCTGGCCGTTCACGATCCATTGGTCGCCGTCGGCCACCGCGGTGGTCCCCAGCCCGGCCAGGTCGGAGCCGGCGTCCGGTTCGGAGAACAGTTGGCACCAGACGCTGCTGCCGTCCAGGATTCCCGGCAGCCAGTCCCGCTTCTGGTCTTCGGTACCCAGCTCCAGCAGCAGCGGTGCAACCATCATCGTTCCGATGCCGCGCGGTGGACCGTAGGCGCCGGCTGTTTCCATCTCGTCGGCCACCGCCTGGGCCGCCGCCGCCGACAGGTCCCGACCACCCCACTCCGGCGGGTGCTGGGGAAACCCCCAGCCGGACTCGACCAGCTTCGTCCACCAGGTGCCGAGCGACAGGTTCGGGTCCCAGTGCTGGTTCAGCCAGGCCCGGGCCTCACCCCTGACGGCGACCACGTCGCCAGGGCCGCCGGGCGGGTGACCCTCAGTGGACATCGTCCTCGCTCATTCCGGCCAGTCCGAGGGCACCGCGCTTCGCCTCGTCCAGGTCGTAGTGGCGGCGGGTGACGATCCGCTGGGCGTACAGGCCGCCACCGGCCTGCAGGTTGGTCACGAACTTCCACCCGCCGAGTGCGTCGGCGGTGAGGTCGCGGATGGCGTGCATCAGCCTGGCCCGATACTCCCCGTCGATGCCGTTGCCGGTTGACATGTATTTCCGGGCCAGATCACCGACCTCGTCGTTCTCGAAGTCGGCCGGAACCGGTGCCGTCAGCACCGCACCACCGGCGATGTCGTGCAGATGCCGGACCATGAGGTTGTAGTTGGCCGCACCGTGGAACTTGCCGGCGTTCACGAACAGCTCGTCCGGGAAGGCCGCACCGTCCGGTCCGATGTTGCAGTGGACGATCGACGCCTCCAGCGACGCCCGGATGAGCGTGGCATGGATGATCATCTCGGAGATCTTCTCCTTGATGTGGGAGATCCCCGCCGTCCCGTTTGCCTCGGCGACCAGCTGGGCGAACCCGACAAGGTGGTCCGCTTCGTCGGCGAACTCGGACAACCCGCCCAACCGCTCCCACAGACCGAGGCTGTGAGCGAACACGGCGGCGTATGCGGTCTCACCGTCGAGCAGGATCCGCTCGTTCGGGACAAAGACGTCGTCAAAGATGACAAAGCCCTCCGGGTAGCTGATGCGACTGGAAACCGGGAACGCCCGCGGATCGGCGTGGCGGGGGGCGTAGGTGGTGTTGATGATCTTCACCCCCGGCGCGTTGACCGGCACCATCGCAGCGATTGCATAGTCCTCCTCCCCCGGCTTCATCGACTTGGTGGGGATCGTCATCAGGTCGTGGCCGAACGAGGCACCGGTGATGTGAAGCTTGGCCCCCCGAATGACCACCCCGTCCCGTTGCCGGTCGACCACCCGGACGTAGGCGTCCGGGTCGTCCTGGCGGGCCGGCGGCTTGCTGCGGTCACCCTTGGCGTCCGTGATGCACTGGGTGATCCGGATGTCGGCCTGCTGCGCGTCCGCGATGTACGCGGCGATTCGATCCAGGTAGTCGGGATTCCCATCCGCCATGCGCCCGGCCACGGTCTTGAGCGTCTGGATGGACGACGAGGTGACGTGGGCCAACATGCCCGCCTCGTTGAGCAACGGCAGCATGTCCCGCAGATCTTCGGCGGACTGCGGCACCGCCAGCAGCGGGCTGACCACATCCGGCGACGGGTCATAGAACCGGTCATAGGCCTGAGCGGTAAAATCCGCCGTCACACCGAGGACCGGGTCTGCGGCGATGTCAGTCACCCGCTCCCCCTCGAAGAAGGTGTCCCGTCCGTCGTTCAACGAGTCCTTGTATTGCGTACCGGTGATCATCGATTTCCCCCTGGCCGTCCCTGTGGCCACACTAGCTGGGCACGCCGGAGCGGCCGAACTGGACGTCGGCCGCAACCGATGGCCGGTCGGCTCGCAGTAACGATCGGCCGGTTCGCCCTCGAAGATCGCCCGGCGATACCGTATTGACCGGACGTGTACCGTTGCAGCCATGACCAAGATCGACGATCTGTGACCGATCTGTCATCAGAATGCTTTATTGACGGTGTTACGGTCGCCATATGAAATTTGGATGGCTAGCCAGCCACGAATCAAACCAGCCTGAGGTTCTGATCGACCAGGCGGTTCGTGCCGAGGAAGTCGGGTTTGATGCGGTCTTTGCTTCGGACCACTTCCACCCCTGGGTCGATCAGGATTCGGCGTCGGGGTTCGTGTGGAGCTGGTTCGGCGCCGCAGTGGCCAGGACCGAGCACATCGAGTTCGCCACGTCGGTCACCTGCCCCCTCTATCACTATCATCCGGCGCTCATCGCCCAGGCCGCGGCAACCGTTGATCGGTTGTCGGCCGGTCGGTTCTTCCTCGGTGTCGGAACCGGGGAGAACATCAACTCCGGGCCGCTCGGCTACCCGTTCCCCGGTTACACCGAACGAATCGCCAGGATGGATGAAGCGCTGCAGATCATGCACCGGCTGCTCGACGGGGAGAAGGTCGACTTCGACGGTGAGTTCTACACCTGTGACAAGGCGATGCTCTACAGCCCGCCGGTGTCAGAAGTGCCGATCTACATGGCCGCGGCCGGACCGAAGTCCGCGGCGTTCGCCGGCCGGAATGCAGACGGGTTGATCGTGTCGGTCAAGGATCCGGCGGACACCCTCGAGCGGGCGATCCTGCCGTTCCGCAAGGCCGCCCAGGAGCAGGGCCGCGGCCAACTTCCGGTCATGGGTACCCGCTGGGTCGTCTGGGCCGATGACGACGACGAGGCCTGGGAGGCTCTTGCCGCCATGCGCGGCCTCCGGGCCCCCGGCCGATTGGAAGCCGTTGACCCGATGGTCCTGCGCAAGCGGGCCGACGAAATGGACCGGCAGGACATCCTCGGCCGGTACACGGTCGTGTCGACCGTCGACCAACTCATCGAGGCGTACGCACCCCTTGTCACCCAGATCGGGGCCCAGTACATCTCGGTCCAGATCGCGGCGATCGACCTGATGACAACCATCGATCGCGTCGGCAAGGAGGTGCTGCCGGCGCTGCGCTCGATGGCCCCCGAAACCGCAAGCGGTGCGGCGTGATGGGGACCGCAGCAGCCGTCGCCCCCACCGCGACGCGGAGCCGATAACGTGACCGATAGCAACACGACTGATATGAGACAGGTGGTCGGATTCAACGTGGAATCACGCACCGAATCAAACGCTGAATCGAAGCACATCGTCCTGGTGACCTGCCAACGGTGGCCGAACCTGAGCCGGGGCGACGCTGCCCTCGCGGACGAACTCATGGTTCGGGGACATCACGTGGTTGCTCGGCCGTGGAACGACGCCCCGCTGGTGGAGTTCACCTCCGCGGACCTGATTGTCCTCCGGTCGAACTGGGATTTTCACCATGACCCTGCCGGGTTCGAGCGCTGGCTCGACGCGGTGGAGGCGAGCCCGGCCGAAGTCCGGAATCAGCCCGATCTGGTGCGCAGCTTCCTCGACAAGACCTACATCAGCGACCTTGCGGCCCTGGGGTTCCGAACACCGGAGACCCTGGTGGCGGACGAGTTGGACCCCACGATCGTCGGGGCGTGGGCCGACGGGTTCGGCTTCGACCGCATCGTCCTCAAGCCGGCCTGGGGTGCCAGCGGCCACGAGGTCCAACTTGTCGACCGGAGCGACCTGGCCGAGGTCGGGGCGGCGTGGCGAAACAACCCGGATCGTCGTTCGATGCTTGTGCAGGAGTTCATCCCCGGCGTCTCAGACGGTGAGTACGCCCTGGTCTTCTTCGCCGGGAATTTCTCGCACGCACTGATCCGCCAGCCCACAAACGGCGACTTCCGGGTGAACAGCAAATACGGCGGCACCATGTCCCACGTCGAAAACGTTGATCCGAGCCTGATCGAGTTCGGCGGCAAGGTGGAGGCCGCGTTCCCGTGGCCGGCAACCTATGCCCGGATCGACGTTGTGGTTGACGGCGACGACTACGTGCTCATGGAGGTCGAGGTCAACGAACCGGCGCTTGGACTCAACCTGGCCCCCGGTTCGGCGGCCCGCTTCGCCGACGCGCTGCGTGCCTGATCGACGTCTCGTCGGTGGGTGAAACGCGGTTCGGCTCGTCCCCGTTCCGCGCCGCGGGCTGACCGGGGCAGGGTCGGACTCGGCGTCGGACACTCGGTCAGATAGTGCGTAGATCCTGCCGATCAGCATCGGGGAAGTTGATCTCGTCCCCGCAGCCCAACGCACAGGACTGGAATGTGAGATCGGCCGCTTCTGAGAGGTTCAGGGCCCGGCGGAGTGCCATGTCCACGTCGCCGCCGAGGGCGGAACAACCGTGCCGCCGGAGGATCATCACGTCGTGCTCCTCCGCCACCCTTGCCGCATCGGTCGCAAGCTCCACCGACCCTGGTCTGCTGTAGCCCACCGATCCGATCTGACCCAGGTAGTAGACGTGGTCCGTCGTGATCTGCCGAATCCCGACTCCGGCCGCATCCAGCAGGACAAGCAGCTGGGGATGGAGATGGACGATCGCATTGACGTCAGGCCGGGCACGATAGGTGAGCTGGTGAAGACGCCACTCGACAGACGGGTTGGCTCCTGGCGGAATGGTGTCCTCGTTGACGTCCATCATCGAGAACGACGTGTCGTCGAGTCTGTCGAGCCAGGTCCCGCTGTTGCTCACGAGGAATCGGTCCGCCCCGTCCTCCCTGGCCGAGAGGTTCCCCCCGGACCCGACGACCAAACCCCGCTCGACCGCAACCCGGCCCGCCCGAGCGAGCTGTGCCTTCAGATCCATCCGTTCTCCAACATCCGTACCGGCGCACCGGCCCGGTTGGCAGCGTGCGCCCGGGCGGCCGGCGGGCCACCACCGGCACGAATCAAGACTACGACATGACCTACAGCGATGCGGACAGGTCGGCCAGGTCACGGATGACCGGGCGGTGATCGTCCCGTCGCCAAACGAGCGCCAGCACCGACGGTTCGAGGTCCGTGACCGGGATAAAGCTGATGCCGGGCCGCTGATAGATCGGGATGTTGCCTTCGGAAATGAGTACTGCGCCGAGACCGTTGGCCACAACCTCCATCGCCTCATCGGCCGTCCTGGCCACGGTGGCAACAGGAGGGTCGGCGGTTCGGCGATCAGCGACCAACCAATAGTTCCGGAGCGCTCCCGCCTCCTCGGGCAGGGCAACAAGCGGCTCGTCGACCATGTCGGCGAACCGGATGGACGCGCTGGTCGCCAGGCGGTGGTCCGCGGCAACGGCGAGCAGCCGGGCTTCGGACGCCACGGTGGCGTGGTCGTAGCGACCATCGTCGCCGAGTGGCAGCCAGCAGAGCGCCACGTCGCTGGTACCGTCATGCAGCCCGGCCGTCGGATCGTCCCACGCCACCTGGTTCAGATGCACCGTCCAGCCGGGCCGAAGGCGGGCAAGACCGTCGGTCAGCGCCGGAATGATGCCCCGACCGACACTGGTTTGCATCCCGATTCGTACCACGGCCTCGGAGCCGGCGGCCGCCTCGCCAACCGCAGCGCGTGTGGCGTCCCAGTCGGCCAGGATCTTTGTCGCCTGCTCCAGCAGCACCGCCCCGGCGTCGGTGAGCATCACACGGCGGCGATCGCGCGTCAGCAAGGCCGTCCGCAGGTCGGCCTCCAGCTTGGCGATCTGGCGGGAGAGGGCCGGTTGGGAGACAAAAAGCCGCTCCGCCGCCCGGGTGAAATGAAGCTCTTCGGCGACAGCGACGAAGTACCGCAGATCCCGCAGGTGGACGTCCATCGACCCAACCGTAGGTCATAACCAACGCGCATAACAGGAGGTCTTGGACGATTCGTGTCGGTTGCCTGATGGTGAAACCAGACAAACAGTTTCACGCCCATCAGGAGCTTCTCATGACCCCCTTCACCATCGATCGACTCCGTTTCGAATCCAATGGAGACCGACTGGTCGCCGACCTCTTCCGGCCGATCGATCAACCGGCCACGGCACCCCTCGTGGTGGTGACCGGCTCGTGGACAACCTCAAAGGAACAGCAGGCCAACTTCTATGCCAGGCGGTTGGCGGCCTCCGGTATCGCCGCCCTGACGTTCGACTTCCGGGGCTTCGGCCAGAGCGACGGCGACCCGCGGGACTGGGAGAACCCGCAGCGCAAGATCGAGGACATCCATGCCGCCATCGGGTTCGCCCAAACCATCGACGGCGTCGATCCGGAGCGGATCGGAGCACTCGGCGTCTGCGCCTCCGCGGGGTACCAGGCCGTGAATGCCGCCGATGACAACCGGGTCAAAGCACTCGGTCTCATCGCTCCGTGGCTCCACAGCACCGACCTGGTTGCGCCGTACTACGGCGGCCCCGACGGCGTTGCGGCCCGCATCGCCCTGTCGCGGGCCGCGGCCGAAACCTACGAGGCGACCGGTTCGGTCGAGTACATGCCCGCCATCTCCGAAACGGACGAGTCGGCGGCGATGTACGGGCCGTACGACTACTACCTCGATCCCGAACGGGGCGCGATCCCCGAGTGGGACGCCCGTGTTGCGGTGATGTCGTGGGAGCCGTGGCTGACCTTCAACCCGATCGACTCCGGGGCGGCGATCGACGCCCCGGTGCAGATGGTGCACTCGGAGGACGGGGCGGTCCCTGACGGGGCGCGGGCGTTCTACGACCAGCTGGGCGGGCCAAAGAACATCATCTGGACCGACGGCGGCCAACTCGACTTCTACGACCAGCCGGCCCAGGTGGCCGTGGCCACCCCGGCGATCGTCGATCACTTCACCAACAACCTCTAGAGGGAGCAACCGATGACAACGACCGATCCAAAGATCGCAACCATTACCGCATTCTTCGAGGCATACGGCGCAGGCGACCGCAACGGCATCGCCGCGGCACTCGCCGACGACGTGGAGTGGACCATTCCCGGACATCACCCGCTGTCCGGAACCAAATCCGGTATCGACGAGGTGCTCGCGTTCTTCGACCAGCTCGGCACCGCCGGATTTGTCGCAGAAACCTTCTTCCTCGAAGCCTCGGACGAGTACGTCGTAGACATCCACCGTGGCTACTCGACCAAACTGAACGGCGCCGTCGACACCACGTGGGCCCTCGTCTGGCACTTCAACCAGTCCGGAAAGGTGGACCGGGTCATCAACCTGTCCGCCGACCAGCACCAGATGGACACGTTCATCTGGGACAACTTCGACCTCGCACCCATCCCCGCCCGACTCGACCCGCGGAAGGAGTCGACCAATGTCTGACCGTGACGACATCATCGAAACCATCACTCGCCTCTTCTGGCACACCGACCACCACAACTGGGATGACGTGCGGGCCGTCTTCGCCGACCAGGTTCGCGTTGACTACACGTCCCTCCAGGGCGGCGAACCGGCCACGGTAGCCCCCACCGACCTCGTCGGCGGATGGGAGGCCCACTTCGAAACGGTCCCGGCCCACCAGCACCTCGTGACCAATCATCTGGTGAGCCGGACCGATGACGCAGCCTCGGTGACCGCCCAGTTCATCGCCTCCCACCAGACCGGGGAGGAGGTCTGGACGCTCGGCGGCGACTACCACTTCGAACTGACTCGTGACCCGCAGACGTGGCGGATCACCTCGATGACCATGACCGCCGTCTGGCAACAGCCGGGCGACCTGCCGAAGCCTCCTGCAGGGTGACCACCGTGCCGACTTCGCTCATCACCGGTGCAAACCGAGGCATAGGCCGGGAGGTCGCCCGACAGCTTGCCGCCCTCGGCCACCACGTCCTTCTTGGTTCGCGGCACCCGACCAACGCGGCAGAGGCGGCTGATGACATCGCCGCGGCCGGGGGTACCGCCACCGTTGTTCAGGTTGACCTTGCGGACACCGACTCCGTCGCTGCGATCGCCGACGCTGTCGGCCGCAACGGCAAGCTCGACGTGCTGGTCAACAACGCCGCCATCACCTACGACACCTGGCAGGAGGCCATCGACCCGGACTTCGGCATCGTACGGACGGCGCTGGAGACCAACCTGTTCGGCACCTGGCAACTCACGGCAGCGCTCGCCCCTGCGCTCCGCCGCAGCGGTGACGCCAGGATCGTCAACGTCTCGTCCGGAGCCGGCGCGCTGACCGACATGGGTGGGGGGCTCCCCGCGTATCGGGTGTCGAAGGTTGCCCTCAACGCGCTAACCAGGATGTGGGCTGCGGAGCTACCACAAGCCCGGGTCAATGCCGTCTGCCCCGGCTGGGTGGCAACCGACATGGGCGGGGCCGGGGGACGCCCGGTGTCGGAGGGCGCTGCCGGAATCGTATGGGCGGCCACGCTGCCGGAAGACGGACCAACCGGAGGTTTCTACCGCGACCGGCGACCCATCCCCTGGTAGACGGCGGACATCTCCGCCGACGGCGCCGAACGCGTCGAGCGGTTCGGAAGTGCGGCGCGGACAAACCCGGGTGATATACCGATCACACGGCAATCCCCCGCCACACCGGGCCCCGTGGAGAGGTACTGACCTGCATGTCCGACCATCCGATCGGCCAGACGATCGTCCCGACCGGCACCGCCTGCGCGATCGACTCGCCGACCGATGTGCGGGACCTTCCATGAAAGTCACCACAAGAGCGGCGACTGCCGCCGACGCGACGGCCATCGAGAGCCTCCTCCCCCGCCTGGCCGCATTCGACCCGCTACCGCCGGGCCGCGCCCGCGACGACCTTTGGCGTCCCGACCTCGCCGGGCTCCAGACGTGGGCGTCCGGCGAACGCCCGGATACCTCGGTCCGGGTCGCGACGACCGGTGAGGACGTGGTCGGTGCCGGGATCGTCACCTACGGCCCTGACCCGTTCACCGAAGCGCTCAATGCTCACCTCTTGGCCATCGTCGTCGCCCCGTCGGTCGATGGTCACGGCATCGGCCAGCGACTGATGGCCGAACTCGACGATGATGCCCGCCGTCGCGGTGCGGCGACGATGAGCCTCAACGTGTTTGTGCAAAACGAGCGTGCGCGAGCGCTCTACGCACGGCTTGGCTTCCACGAGGAACTGATTCGGGCCGTGCGCCCGCTGACCTGAGAGCCCTCGACCAAACCGGGTACCGCCGCCGACCCCGACGGGCCGGGCGCGCCTCGGCTT
Source organism: Actinomycetota bacterium (assembly GCA_039029335.1). Lineage (GTDB taxonomy): Bacteria > Actinomycetota > Acidimicrobiia > Acidimicrobiales > SZUA-35 > JAHELU01. The sequence continues at coordinate 15,578 of JBCCGJ010000119.1, forward strand.
CGACGGTGACCAGGCGAAAACGGCGGAGGCCGGAGCCCACCGAGCCGGCACGGCACCGGCGAGTTGCAACGATTTTGCTGCGTCCTCAACCGTGTTGTGAGACCTCCGAAGATGGTGTGAGGAGAGCCTTACATTTGATAGAATGAACCCACAACACTCCTGACACGGAGCCAACCTTATGAGCGATGCATTAACCTGTGTGATCTACGGAACGGATACGGGCAAC
>JBCCGJ010000120.1:0-15779 GCA_039029335.1 Actinomycetota bacterium
AGCTGCAGAACGAACTCGACCCGATCATCGACGCGTCGGCCTTCGGCAAGGACGGGTTTGTCGGCAGGCGGACCCGTCGCTCCGGCGCCCTGCTGGCCCACGCCCCGTCGTCCCACGAGATCGCCCTCGATCCGGTCATCCTCGGCGCCGCTCGTGGGTTCCTCGAGCCGTGGACCAAGAAGGTGCAGCTGATGCTGACCCAGACCATCGCCATCGGTGACGGTGAGACGGCCCAACTCCTCCACCGGGATCGCCTGGCATGGGGCGGGCACATCCCCCGATCGATCGAACCGCAGCTCAACACCATCTGGGCCATCACCGACTTCACCGAACAGAACGGGGCGACCAGAATCGTCCCCGGGAGCCACACCTGGCCGGACGACCGGGAGGCGACGGAGGACGAGGTCACCCAGGCCGCGATGAGCGCAGGCTCGGTGTTGGTGTACTCCGGCTCGGTGATCCACGGCGGCGGGGCGAACAACTCCGGCGAGACCAGAGTGGGCCTCAACATGGACTACTGCCTCGACTGGCTCCGTCAGGAGGAGAACCAGTACCTCTGCTACCCGCCGGACGTCGCGCGTCAGTTCCCCGAGGAGTTGGCGGGTCTGATCGGCTACACCGGCGGCGGCATCACCCTGGGGTACTGGTCGGATCTTGACGACCCGAGCGATCGGGGCATCAAGCTGGCAGAGGCGGCGCTGGCCGAGCAGCAGGACGCCAGGTTCACCGTCGGCTGATCGGCGACGGCCCGTCCTGGGGAAACGACCGGCTCAGGCCAGCAGGTCCTCTTCGAACGGGAAGCTCGAGAGGCGCACCGGTCCGGATTCGGTGATGTGGTACATGTCCTCCAACTTCACTCCGGGACCGCCACGGTCGGATCCGACAAAGCTCTCGACCGTCAGGACCGCACCGACCTCGATCACCCCGTCGTAGCCCTCCCGCTCCCAGTCCTGGGGGTAGACGATGCGGGGGTACTCATCGGCCATGCCGACCCCGTGGGCCAGACACGTGTAGCGGTTGGCGACGAACTCCTCCGGCTGACGGAACGACTTGTCGATCAGTTCCCGGAAGGTCCGGCCAGGCTCCAGCAGCGCGGCGTTGTGGTGGATCTCCTCATGGGCCCGTCGGTACCGGTCCCGCTGGTCGTCGGTTGGCGTGACGCTTCCGGCCACCCAGGTCCGGGAGATGTCGGCGGTGTAGCCGAACGGCCCGATCATGTCGGTGTCGACGGCCACGAGGTCACCGGCGTTGACGACTCGGTCGGTGGACTGCTGGTACCACGGATTTGTCCGAGGGCCGCTGCACAGCATCCGACCGTCGATCCAGTCACCGTCGTTTGCGATGTTGGTGAGGTGCAGGATGGCAAAAAGCTGATTCTCGGTGACCCCGGGTTCGACATCACGCATCAGCCCAAGCGCCGCCTCGGCCACCGAAATCGAGTGCCGGATGCAAACCAGTTCCTCGGCCGACTTCACGTACTTGGCCCGCTCGATCAGAGGTTCGGCGTCGACGACATCGAACCCGGCGATGTCGAGGGCCAACGCCGCCGAGGGGTTGAGCGGTTCGAGCGCCACCCGGGCTCCGGATCCGACGACACCGGTGACGTCGGCAACGAAGCGTTCGACCCGCTTCGCCTGATCGAGGCCACCGTCGAACCCGTTCAGCCCGTGGGTCGGACCGAACCGGTCGATGACCTCGTGCCGGGCGCCGTACGCCCCGTTGAGAGTGAGATCGCCGTCCCGGTCGACAAACAGCGTGTAGGTCGGGATGTGGGACTGATACGGGAGGTACTCCCGCCAGTCGGCCACGTACCGGAGGGAGACCGGGTTGGTCAGCACCGCAAGGTCGACCCCGGCAGCCGTCATCTCCGCGGTGAACCGATCCAGCCGGTACCGGCGCAGCGCCGCAAGGTCGAGTTGCTCACCGGACGGTGGGGTCAGGATCGGTGCCGCCGGTGAGGGATCGCTCATCGCGTGCACCGGCACACCTCAGCCGAGGGCGGAGGTCCGGCGGACCTCCCATTCGAACACGGAATCGCCGAGGTCGGCCCGCTGCAACACGACCAGTCGGCGATCCTCCATGGCCGCCAACCCCTCCCAGAGCGCGTTCCAGCCGTCGAAGACGACGGGATGGGCGGTGGCCACGTCGAACAGTCGCCACTCCTCGAGCCGGAGCCGGGGGTGCGGCCCGGAACGGTCGACTGCGCAGCCGGGGCCATGCCCGCCGAGCAGCCTGGCCAGCCGATCCTCGAACGGCTGATCGTCACCGAGGATTCCCATGACGGCCTGGTGGAATTGCAGGCCGATCTGGTGGCCGACCACGGTGGCGACGCTGCGGGTGTCGGCCGGGCCGAGCGCGTCGGTCATCGCCGGAAGGATCGTGTGGATGTAGTTCATCGCGTAGTTCCGCTCGACCTTGGCCAACCGCATCGGATCCCAGGAAGGAATCGGCAGCTCGGCCGCGGGACCGGGCGGCTCCTCCCCCGGCCGGAACCGAACCCGATCATCGGGATCGAGCGGCGTCTCCTCCTCGATGTAGTAGCCGACAAGGCCCGCCTGGCCGTCCGTGGTCTGGGAGGTGGCGACAAACCCCAGTCGGTCGTTGCCGAGGGACACGCCGTTGTGGCCGTGCCAGCCCCGTAGCATGGCCCGGCTCAGCTCCGTCGGGATCCCGCACACCGCGGTGCCGTCGAAGATCCATCGGGGTGGCAGGTACCGGACCCAGGACTTGGTGTCCGATTCGGGGATCCATTCGACCCGAACCCCGCCAAGGGCATTGGACAGGACGTGGTACTTGGCGCAGGCGACGGCGTCCGGTTCCTCGGTCAGGCCCAGCTTCGCCAGCCCGGGATGGAACGCCTCGAGGTGCTGGTTCCGGAAGGTCCGAAAGACGACCTCGGCCGCGGGGGCGGTGCCCAACCGGGTCACCATGCCTAGCAGCAGGCCGGTCAGGTACCGGTGATACAGCTCGGCCAGCGCCGCCCAGGCTGCCGTATCGGTGAAGGTGTCCGTTGCCGGATCGTCTGTCGGTGCGGTCTCACTCATGGGCCGCCTATGGTCTCAGCTACCTGTTGGCGGGAGCAAGCCGTGGAGGATCGATGACGACAGACCGTAAACCGAAGTTGACCGTTCCCGACCTCGCCAAGAAGAAGGCGGCGGGCGAGCGGCTCTCCATGGTGGCCGTCGCCGATTTCATGACCGCAACCTGGGCCCATCGGGCCGGCATCGACATCGTCGGTGTCGGTGACAGCATGGGGATGACCATGTACGGCCACGAGAACACGCTGGAGTGCACGGTCGACCAGATGATCGAACACACCAGAGCGGTCCGCCGTGGCGCACCGGACACGTTCTGCATCACCGCCATGCCGTACGGCTCCTACGCCACCGAGGAGATCGCGGTGGTGAACGCCCTGCGGATGATGAAGGAGTCCGGGGCCGACGCCCTGAAGCTCCAGGGTGGACGGGACAAGTTCGCCATCATCCGGGCGGTGGCCGACGCCGGGGTGCCGATCATGGGCCACGTCGGTCTCATCCCCCATCAGGTCCACCGGATGGGCGGGTTCAAGACCCAGGGCCGGACCGCGGCGGACGCCCTGGAGATCGTTGACCACGCCAGGGCCATCGAGGAGGCGGGAGGAATCGGTCTGGAGATCGAAGCCGTCCCCCGGGAGGTCGGGCGGGCGGTCGACGAGGCGGTAGCCGTCTTCACCTTCTCCATCGGCGCCGGGGCGTCGCCGACCTGCCAACTGTTGAACGCCTACGACCTCATCGGCGCCTTCGACACCTTCAAACCCAAGTTCGCCAAGCGGTACGGCAACGTGAACGAGGTCGCCACCGCCGCCCTCGCCGCCTTTGTCACCGACGTCACCACCGGCACCTTCCCCGACGACGAGCACAGCTACGGCATGGCCGCCAAGGAGGCGACGGCCCTGGCCGAGTCGCTGGAGCGCGGCTGAACGGGCAGTCCGGAGCGGCACCCGACAGGCGAGACGCGGGACCGCCCAGGCCCGCCCGGTCTGTTCAGCCTCGCTCCGCCGCTCCCTGCACAATCTCGCCGACCTCCGGGAGTCCTCCGGAGCCGACCGCCGTCGTGTACAGGTCATCGGCCACCACGACCTCCCCCTCGTACCCGCCGGACCGGACCTCGTCGATGAAGACCTGACGGTCGGCGTCGTCCATCGGGGCCGGAATCAGGTGGGTCAACACCAGCGTCGGCACACCGAGGGCGGCCGCCTGGACACCGATCAGCTTCGTGTCGGCGTGATACTCGGTTATATAGCGTCGGTGGGGCGGCAGGTCGTCGAAGAACGAGAACCGCATCGCCTCGTACACCAGGACGTCGACGCCATCGGCCAGTTCGGCCACCTCGTCGCACACCCGGGTGTCCCCGGTGATGGCAACCGATCCATCCGGCGTGTCCACCCGGTAGCCGACGGCGTTGGGAACCGGCTCGTGCCGGACCTGCCCGGCCGACACCACCACATCCCCCCGTCGCCAGACCTCGGTCGGCCGGTCGGGAATCGGGAACTCGACCAGGTCGATCGCGGGGCGGCTCGATCGACCGTTGTGAGCCGCCCGCACTTCGATGTCGTCCTGCCAGATGTCGAGTATGGACCCGACGTATGTCGCAGACGGTCCCTCCGGTGCAATTATCGGCAACGCCGACGAGGCATCGAGCCGGTCCATGATCCAGTGGGTCAGGACCACATCGGCCAAACCGGTCAGATGATCGCTGTGATGGTGGGTGACAAACACCGCCGTCAGATCGGGAACCCAGACGTTGGCCCCGGCCAGCCGCTGCACCGTCGAGCGACCCGCGTCGAACTGGAGCGTCAGGACGTTTCCGTCCCCATCGTCGGCCCGCACCAGCGTCCCTGGCCCGGCCCGATCGGCGTCGGGGATCGGGCACCCGGTGCCGGTGATCGTCACCGAGGTGCCCATTGGGTTCCCCCCGGATCGGCGCCGACGGCGGACCGCTGCCGCATCGGTTTGTTCGGCGGGTTGGTTCGGCTGGCCACGCCTGACATCTCAGCCGGTGCCACCCCCGTGTGCAACTCGATCCCGCCGGACCGACCGGCGTCGCAAGGCTTGGCCCCGACCGCCGCTCAACGGACGGAGTCGATGGCCTTGGCCACCGCGTTCTCCAGGAGCTCCTGCCGACCGGAGCGGGCAACAGGATCGGGCGCGGTCAGCTGACGATCGTGGAGAGAGGACAGTGTCTGTACACCGTTGCGGATCGATCGTCCGAGCTCACCGTCCCAGTCGGCGTACCGCTGCTCGACGAACGAACTGAGCGTTCGGTCCTCGATGAGCCTGGCCGCGGCGAGCAGGCTCTTGGCTATCGTGTCCATGCCGCCGACGTGAGCGTGGAACAGGTCGTCACGCTCGATCGACTGACGGCGAAGCTTTGCGTCGAAGTTGAGGCCGCCGGAGGTGAAGCCGCCGCCCTTGAGGATCTCGTACATGCCGAGGGTCATCTGCTCCGCCGAGACCGGGAACCGGTCGACGTCCCAGCCGAGCCGGTCGTCACCGGCGTTTGCGTCGACGCTGCCGAACGTGCCGGTGGCGAACGCCGTGGCCACCTCGTGGGCGAAGTCGTGACCGGAGAGGGTGGCGTGGTTGGCCTCGATGTTGACAAACACCTCACCGACCAGATCGAACCGCTCCAGGAACCCGTGGACGGTTGCCACATCGTGGTCGTACTGGTGCTTGGTGGGTTCGAACGGTTTCGGCTCGAGCAGGATCAGACCGTCGAACCCGATCTTCCCCTTGTGCTCAATGACCAGAGAGAGGAAACGGGCAAGCTGTTCCTGTTCCGCCGCCATGTCGGTGTTGAGGAGGGTGTCGTACCCCTCCCGACCGCCCCACAGCACATAGTTTGCTCCGCCGAGGCGGTGGGTCGCCTCCAGACAGACCTTCACCTGGGCCGCGGCCCTGGCAAAGACCTCCGGATCCGGGTTTGTGGCCGCACCGGCCTGATACCGGGGGTGGGCGAACAGGTTGGCGGTCCCCCACAGCAGCTGCACACCGGTGCGGTCCATCTGGTGACCGGCGTAGTCCACCATCGCCTCCAGACGTCTGGTGGTCTCGGCGAAGTCCCGCCCCGGCGGAGCGATGTCCACGTCGTGGAAACACCAGAACGGGATACCCAGCTTGTCGAAGAACTCGAAGGCGGCGTCCATTTTGGCCCTGGCCGCCGCCATCTCATCCGCCTGACCGATCCATGGTCGGTCCATGGTTCCGTGGCCGAAGATGTCGGATCCATCCCAGGCAAAGCTGTGCCAGTAGCAGGCGGCGAACCGGAGGTGCTCCTCCATGGTCTTGCCCAGCACGATCCGATCCGGGTCGTACCACCGAAAGCTGAGCGGGTCCAGGGTGTCCGGACCGGCGTAGACGATTCGGTCCGGCACCGAGGTGAAGAAGTGTGGCGCATTACCGGACGTGTGGCTGCCGGACGTGTGCCTGCCAGACGTGTGGCTGCCGGACACGGGGTTGCTTGACATCGTGGGCGATCGTCCTTCTGGTTGGGGTTCTGTACGGATGGAGCTATTTGTAATAGTGTCCGACAAATAGCGCAAGCGTCAACCGTTCCCGGGTCGGCCGGCACCGGAAAAAGTCCGGCAGACCGCTCTTTTTGAACGATTTCCGGCCGGTAGAAACACAAGCCACGATGAGCACAATTTGTCAGCCGACTGAACGAATGACACCAGCGACGGTCACCTGCGGCCGCACCACCGGTGGCACAATGGATCAATGAGCAGCGATCGGCGGCCTGGCCTGCGGAGCACCGCCGTCAGGACGGCCAACCTCTCCACGATCCTGCGGACCCTCCATCTCGACGGGGCGACCTCCCGCTCCGATCTGGTCGCCGAGACCGGCCTCACCAGGACGGCGGTCGGGGCATTGGCGACCGAGCTGCAGCAGAACGGGCTGGTCTTCGAGACCACGCCGCAGCCCGGGGGCGGGCCCGGCCGACCCTCCCCCATCGTCACCCCTGACGCCACACACAATGTGGTCCTGGCCGTCGATCTCATGGTCGACTCCATCGGGGTCATGGCCGTCGGGCTCGGCGGATCGGTGCTGCGGTCGGTCCGGCGAGATCGGGCGCGTTACGGCCTCGAGGAGACGCTGAACGATGCCGTCGCCCTCATCGACTCGGTCAGGGGCTCCCTGGATCCCGGCTGTCGACTGTTCGGGCTGGGGATCGCGGTCCCCGGGCTTGTCCGGGAAGCCGATCGGTCGGTCGTGCTGGCCCCCAACCTCGGCTGGACCGAGATCGACATCATCGCCCGCCTGCGGAAACCGTTCGAACCGGGGTTCCCGATCACGGTGGCGAACGAGGCGAACCTCGGCGCCCTGGCCGAGTCCCGTCGCGGTGCGGCGGCCGGCCATCGGGACGTGCTCTATCTGTCCGGCGAAGTCGGTGTTGGCGGCGGGGTCCTGGTCGACGGACGGCCGCTGACGGGTGGCTTCGGGTATGCGGGCGAGGTCGGCCACATCCCGGTCCGCATGGACGGTCGGCCGTGCCGATGCGGCGCCCGAGGCTGCCTGGAAACCGAGATAGGAGAGGAAACCCTGCTCGAGCGGGTGGCGTCCGCGAAGGACGAAGCCGCCACAGAACCGGATGAACCGACGATCGAGTGGCTGCTCGACGCCGCAGCCGGCGGCGACCGGGCCGTACTCGACGCGCTCGATGAGCACGCCGGGTGGCTGGCGTTCGGCCTGGCCGGACTGATGAACGTGCTCAACCCGACGGCGGTGGTGATCGGCGGCCTCCTGGCCGACCTGTTCCCGTATGTGGAGCCGAGCCTCCTGGCCGAGCTGGATCGGCGGTTGTTCCCCGTCGTTCCGGAGCTGCAACGCGACATCACGGTCATCGCGTCTGCGCTCGGAGTGGACGCCCCGGCGATCGGAGCAGCCGAGCTGATCTGGGACACCGTCCTGGATCAGGGCCTCATCGAGTCCACCGTCCTCCGATCGGCGTAAGACCGGCCGGGACCGGGTTGGTCCAACCGGGCGACCGTCCATCGCTCGGCCTCGCCTTCCCGCACCGACTGCGGGGCGACAGGCACTACGCTCGGCAGCCGGAGGATCGGGTCGCATGAGCACCGCAGACAGCACAGGACAACCGGCGGACGACATCGCGGATGACGGTTCGGCGGAGACGGGCGGCGATGCACCTCTGGTGGGTGTGGTGATGGGCAGCCAGAGCGACTGGCCGACGATGAAAGAGGCCGCGCTGATCCTGGACGAGTTGGGTATCACCCACGAGACGCGGATCGTGTCGGCCCACCGGACGCCGGACCGGCTGTGGGAGTACGGGACCGCCGCCGCCGGACGGGGTCTGAAGGTCATCATCGCCGGGGCGGGGGGCGCCGCTCACCTGCCCGGGATGCTGGCGTCGAAGACCGTCCTGCCGGTGATCGGGGTCCCGGTTCGCTCCAGTGCGCTGAGCGGGATGGACAGCCTGCTCTCGATCGTGCAAATGCCCCGCGGCTTTCCCGTGCCGACCATGGCAATCGGTCCGGCCGGCGCCCAGAACGCGGCACTGTGCGCGGCGTCGATCCTGGGGGTCGCCGACCCCGCCGTCGCCGAACGGCTTTTGGCGTGGCGGGAGGCGCTCTCGGCCGGAGTCGCCGATGAACCGGTCGACGAGACCCCATGACCTCCGGGGCGTCGCCGGGCGGGCCACTCGACACCAGGCCACTGGACACCATCGGCATACTCGGCTCCGGACAGTTGGCGATGATGCTGGGCGAGGCGGCGGCGAACATCGGCGTCAGAACCCATGTGCTGGCCCCTGCTCACGATCTGCTTCGCCCCGTCGGTGACGTCCAGGTCGTCGGCGACCCGACCGACCTCGACGCCCTCACCCGGTTCGCCGAGAGCGTTGACGTCCTGACCTTCGAGACGGAGAACACCCCGATCGACACCGTCGCCGCGGTGGCGGAGCGGACGCTGGTGCGGCCGACTCACGAGGCCGTGCGGATCGCTCAGGACCGCCTCTTCGAGAAGCGCTTCGTCACATCCGTCGGCGGGCGGACCGCGCCGTTCGCCCCCATCGACGGCCCGGACGATATGGGCGACGCCATCGCGGAGATCGGTTATCCGGCGATTCTGAAGACCAGGCGGGACGGGTACGACGGGAAGGGTCAGGTTCGCCTCACCGATCCGGGCGACGGGTCGACAACCGCCGCCGTCACCGCCTGGGAATCCCTCGGCGCCCGGCCATGTGTCCTGGAAGGTTTTGTGCCCTTCGACGCGGAGATCTCAGTTGTGGCGTGCCGCGGTGCCGACGGCACGTTTGTCCCGTTCGATCCCGGTCGAAACGAACATCGGAACGGCGTTTTGGTGGAGACGGCGGTTCCCGCCCCCGTGGCCGCCGCGCCGATCAGAGAGGCGATCGACACCACCAGATCGATCCTTGACGAGCTGGACTACGTCGGGGTGGCCGGTGTCGAGTTTTTTGTCGTCGGTGAGCGGGTCCTGGTGAACGAGATGGCGCCCCGGGTTCACAACTCCGGTCACTGGACCAAGCTCGGCTGTGCGATCAACCAGTTCGAGCAGCATGTGCGGGCCATAACCGGACGACCAATCGGCGACGGCGCCCGGCACGCCGACGTTCGGATGACCAACCTCCTCGGTCACGACGTCGACGATCTGGATCCGCTGTTGCGGGATCCCGCAGCATCCGTCGTGCTCTACGGGAAGCGGGAAGTCCAACCGGGCCGGAAGATGGGCCACGTCAACCGCATCACCGGCTGAACCGCCCCACCAGGGGTTGATCGGCGCCCCACCAGAAGCCGATCGCCCTCAGCCGACCCGCTGGCGCCCGACGCTTAAGTTCACCGGTGGTCCCTGCCGATACCTCCTGAGGCGTCGGACCATGGGGATCGAGCGGCATGACACGCGAGAGCGAAAGACGAACGGGGCTGGTGGCCGGTGACCGGCGGCGGTTCATCGCGCCGCTCCTCGCGGTGCTGCTGCTGTCCATCTCGGCGATCGGATTCGGCCTCCACCGGCGGGCTGCGGCCCAGGAGGAGCAGCACGCTGCGGACAACGCCACATTTCTGGTCCTGCAGACCAGAGCCGAGATGTCGTGGCTGCATCTCGACCTGCTGATCACCGGCCTCGACGCCGAACTGGCCGGCACCGAACCAACCGAGGAGGACCTTCGGGTCTTCAACCGGCGGCGAGGGATGGCCATCTCCCGCCTCGCCGAGGTGGTCGACACCGATTCCGTGACCGGCGTAAACGCCGCGGATCTTGTTGCCATGTACCGGGAGAACGTCTCGCTGTACGACGCCGGCTGGCCGTACGACGCCCAGGCGCTCGACTACGACCACTACACCGGCGCAGAGTCCCGCCTCGGTTTTGCCGCCTCCCGGACCGAACGCATCATCGAGGAGAGCATCGCCGCCAGCCTCCTGCCCCGGCTGGTGGCGCTGGATGGCCTGGCCCTCGAACTGGATGACCGGGACGAGGCCGTCCCGGACTGGGCCTGGGGATACGTCACCAACACGGCGGATGTCGTTCGCTCCACCCCCGGCTGGTTGGGTCCGGACAGGGCGGACCCGCTGGCCGACAACTACGTGGGCGTTGGCCGGTTCCCGACCGACGTTGCAACACTGCCCGGGTTCGCCGAACTACAGCGGCTGTGGGACTACGACAATTGGCTCCTCGGCTACTTCGACGGAGGGCCGACCGGACCGCCACCCCTCGCCGGCGATCAGTTTCGGTCGACCTCACGGGCCGCATCCGTCGGTATCGACGGAGCTGTCCGGCAACAGCTGGACGAGGCGATCGGTGAGCTCCCGTCCGGCCCGATCTCGGCCACCGGTTGGCTGCTGGTTTCGGCGGTCACCGGACTCGGGGCACTGGTGATCGGGGCGGCGTCGATGGTCCGCCGGATCCGGCGTCACCATTCACTGGCCGACGCGGTCTACACCGACAGCCTCACCGGTGTCCGCAACCGTCGCTACCTGATCGACGAGGAGCGGGGTCGGTGCCGACGGCGAAACACCCACCACGTGGTTGCCATGATCGACCTCGACCGGTTCAAGATGGTGAACGACACCTGGGGCCATGACGTCGGCGATGCCATTCTGGTCACTGCCGCCAACCGGCTTCTGGCCGTTGTCGACGCGGTCACCCGACCGTGGGCGCAGGCCGACGGCTCGGTGGTGCGGCTCGGTGGCGACGAGTTTGTCGTTGTCCTGCACTGCCCGGACCGGTTCAACCGCGCCGTCCTCGAGGCGGGGATCCGGGGCGTGGCCGGCCGGGTCGACGTTGGCCTCGAAGAGCCGGTTCCGCTTGAGCTGAGCGTCGGGTTCGCCGAATCGTTCGAACCCGCCGAGCTCGATGATCTACTCAAAAGCGCCGATCTGGAGGTCTACCGGGACAAACGAGGTTCGGTCCATCCGGCTGACGGGATCCAGGTGATCGAACCGCCGAGTCTCCGGTGACCAACCGCTTCCCGCCTTGTGACCGACGGGTTGCGGAGTCTTCAGGCTCCGGCCAAAGCCGGTATGGTTACTGCCGGCAACCCTTCGGGTTGCGTCAAGTTTCTCGGGGCGCACACCGGTGACGGAAATTCCCGTCGACCCAGCCCAAAGAAACCAGCTGTAGATCTCTGTCACCCGCTCACGGAGTAACCGATGCCACGAAAGTCGATCGAGCTTGACACCCCGTTCCGCAAGGGCGAAAAAGTGGTGGCCACCCGGGATCTCGGCCCCATCCCGGGCGGTACCGAGGGCAAGATCCAGCTGCAGAACGGCATCTCCACCTGGAAGCGGTACTGGGTCCTCTTCGACGGGAAACAGCAGCGGGGGCAGGTTGACCACGACGACCTGGTCCGACCCCACCAGATGCAGGCCTGGCTGGACCGGAAGGCCGCAGCCGAAGAGGCCGCACTGGCCGCTGCGGAAGCAGCCGAATCGGATGCGGCAAGCGCCGTGGAGGCCGGAGCCGGTGGCGGTGGTGGTGGCGGTGGCATCGCCGATCAGATTCCGGCCCACCTGCTGGAGCGGAGCCGGGCGGCAAAGGCCCGACTTCTCGGCACCGGGTAGAACTGCAGACCCGACACCCGCCGGGCTTCTCGCTCAGGCCAGGTACGACAGCGCGATCGAACTATGGGCGGCGATGCCGACGGCCATCGCCTCCTCATCAAGGGTCATTCGATTCGAATGGCAGGCGTGGGCCGACCGAGGGTCACCGCCGTCCGGGCAGACCCCCAGGAACACCATCGCCCCCGGGATCTTCTGCAGGACGTAACTCCAGTCCTCCGCCCCCATCACCGGGGCGTCCATGGCTCGTAGGTTCTGTTTGCCGAGCAGGTCACCCAGGACGTCGACCGTGAACTCGGTGAACGCGCGATCGTTGACGGTCACGGGGTACCCGCGGTCGATCTCCACCGTTGCCCGGCAGCCGTGGGCGTCAGCGATCCCGGTGGCCACCCGTTCGATCCCGGCGTGAACCTTCTCTCGCGTCCGCTCATCGACGGTGCGCAACGTGCCGGACAGCGACGCCTCCTCGGGGATCACGTTGGTTGTTGTTCCGGCCTGGATCTTCGCCACGGTCAGCACCGCCGGTTTGAACGCGTCGACGGACCGGGTGATGTGGCTCTGCAGCGCCGTGACGATCTCACAGGCAACGGGGATCGGATCGGTTGCGCTGTGAGGTGCCGAGGCGTGACCGCCCTGTCCGGTTACCTCGATGAACACCTGATCGGCCGCCGCCATCAAGGCCCCGGGCCGAGTGGCGATGGTCCCCGCACTGCGATTCGGTGTGATGTGGATGGCAAAGCCGGCGTCGACCGCTGGGTCGTCGAGCAGCCCCTCCTCCAGCGCCACCCGAGCCCCGTGGTAGCCCTCCTCACCGGGTTGGAAGAAGAATTTGACCGTGCCCCGGAGGTCCGCCCGCCGGGCGGTGAGCAGCCGTGCCGCTCCCACCAACATCGCAACGTGGGTGTCGTGGCCGCAGGCGTGCATGACGCCGGGATGCTCGCTGGCAAAAGGTTCGTCGGTGTCCTCCGGCATCGGCAGGGCGTCCATGTCGCCTCGAAGCAGCAGGGTCGGCCCTTCGGCGTCGCCGGACAGGGTGGCCACCACCGAGGACTGGGCGGAGCCGGTCTCGATCTTCAGGTCCAACTCGCCCAGGGCATCGATGATCTTGGCCTGGGTCATCGGCAGGTCGAGCCCGATCTCCGGCTCCCGGTGGATCCTTCGACGGAGCTGCACGGTGTCCGGAAGCAGCTCCCGGGCATCGGCAAGAATCCGGGCCGAATCGATCGCCGTCCGTCGAGCGAACTGAACCATGGTCGAACAATAATCCGGCAATACTGTCCGTGATGACTTCACCAGCGGGTGGCCGCGGCGGCTCGGGCCTCGAAATCACCAATATCTCCAAGCGATACGGCGCCGTTCGGGCGGTCGACGGGTTGTCCCTGGCCGTGCCACGGGGGTCCCTGATCGGGTTCCTCGGGCCGAACGGGGCGGGCAAGACAACCACCATGCGGGCCATCGTCGGCATGGTCCGCCTCGACGGTGGCTCGATCGCCTGGGACGGCGCGCCGGTGGACGATCGGATTCGCAATCGGATCGGGTACATGCCCCAGGAGCGCGGCCTCTACGCCAGGATGAAAGTTCGGGAGCAGGTCATCTACTTCGGTCGCCTCGCCGGATTGTCGAAACGGGACGCGGCAGCCCGGGCGGACCACTGGCTCGAACGGGTCGGGGTGGCGGACCGGGCGGACTCCCTTGTTCAGGAACTGTCCGGCGGGAACCAGCAGCGGGTCCAACTTGCGGTCTCCCTGGTCCACGAACCGGAGTTGCTGGTCCTTGACGAACCGTTCGCCGGACTGGACCCGGTCGCAGCGGAGAACATGCGGGCCATCATCACCGAGCAGGCCGACGGCGGCGCAAGCGTGCTCTTCTCGTCCCACCAGCTCGACCTGGTGGAGAACCTCTGCGAACAGGTTGCGGTGGTGGCCGGCGGTTCGATGGGTGCCACCGGCGCCATCAGCGACCTGCGGGCCTCGTCTCCGGTTCGGATCCTCCGGGTCCGATGGTCGACACCGGTGGTCAGCTGGCAGCCGACGGCCGGGGAACTGGTGGCGTTCGACGGAACCAGTGCCACGGTCAACCTCCCGGCCGACGCAGATGTGGAAGCGAGCATCGGTCAGGCCGTCTCCGCCGGACCGGTGGCGGAGATCGGCATCGAACCACCCGGCCTTGCCGACCTGTTCGCCGACTTGGTCACCGGCAACGGCTCCGGGCACGGTGGAGAGGACGGCGATGAAGACGGCGATGAAGACGGCACAGCCGGACCGCCACGAGCGGGCACGGCCACGGCGGCGACCGAGGGGGCCGCATGATCTGGCTCATCGCAAAACGGGAACTGCTGACCAGGGGTCGATCAAAGGGGTTTCTGATCATCACCGCGATCCTCTTCGTCGCCGTTGTCGGCTTTGCCCTGGCGATCCGGCTGTTCGGCGGCGGTGACGAAACCGCCCGTCCCGTGACCATCGGTGTCACCGGAAACGGGGTTGCCCTGACCGAGGCGCTGGCCGCCGGGAACGAGGACCTCGACCCGGAGGTGGTGACCACCGCTGACGGCGTTGCGGACCTCGAGGCGGGGAACATCGACGTGCTGTTCGACGGCCGCACGCTGACCTGGGCGGAAGGACTGGACTTCGGCCTTGACGACTACGTGAGGGCCACGGTGCAGCAGCAGGCCATCGCCGAGCGGGCGGCCACCGCCGGGCTGAGCCTGCAGGAGCTCGGCGGGTTGTTCGAGGAGGTCCCGATCGAGGAGGTCCGGCTCGACGGTGGCGACGACGAATCGGATGTTCGTTTCGCCGCGGCGGGTGTGTCCGCTGTCGCCACGTTCATGCTGCTCCAGGTCTGGGGTTCGTTCCTGATGATGGGGGTCATCGAGGAGAAGTCGTCCCGGGTGGTCGAGGTGCTGCTGGCTCACATCAGGCCGTCCACCCTGCTGACCGGGAAGATCGTCGGCCTGGGGATCCTGGCGGTCGGTCAGATGCTGATCGTGGTGATCGGCCTGTTGATCGGCCTTGCCATGGTCCAGGACATCGAGGTGCCTGCCGGTGTCTGGGCCACCGTTCCGGTCCTGCTGATCACGTTCATCCTGGGGTTCGGGTTCTACGCAAGCGCATTCGCCGCAGTGGGCTCGACCGTGTCCCGTCAGGAGGACGCAACCAGCGCCCAACTCCCCGCGATGCTGCCGCTTGTCGCCGCCTACTTCATCGCCGTCAGCAGCCTGGGGACACCATCCAACCCGGCGGTCACCATCGGTTCCTTCGTTCCCTTCACCTCGCCGGTGCTGCTCCCGCTTCGCACCGCTCGGGTCGACGTGCCGATGTGGCAGGTGGCGCTGTCGCTGGTGATCCTGGCCGTGTCCATCGTGGTGATGCTGGAGCTGGCGGGGCGGATCTACCGCTATTCCCTGCTGCGGACCGGGGCCAGGGTGTCGCTGAGCGAGGCGTGGCGAAACCGCAACACCGACGAGATCTGACACCGTGTCGGGCCGCATCACCGCAGCGCTGACCGGGCTGACCTTCGGACTCCTGACCGCGGCGTGTAGCCAAGATGTCCACCTCCCGGAGCCGGCGACGGTGTTCCAGGTGACCGTCGTGAACACCCACCCCCACGACACCGGCGCCTACACCCAGGGTCTCGAGTTCGTCGACGAAATGCTGCTGGAGAGCACCGGACGGATCGGCCGGTCGTCGATCCGTCTGGTCGAGCCGGAGACCGG
>JBCCGJ010000121.1:0-15773 GCA_039029335.1 Actinomycetota bacterium
GCCGGCGGGCTTAGCGCCTGGAACACCAGCGGTCCGTCCTCCTCCGTCGGGTTGGTGAACCGCTCGACCTCGTCGGCGGTCCGCCGTGGTTCGGTGTAGGCCACGAGGTCGAGCGGTTCACCAACCCGACGGAGTATGACGGACCGCTGGTGTTCCAGGCGCTAAGCCCGCCGGCCGACGGCTGGTTGGAGGTGCTGCTCCCGATCCGACCGAACGGCACCACCGGTTGGATCCCGGCCGACGAGGTCGAGTTGACCGTCAACCCGTATCGGATCGAGATCGACGCGTCGGCCTACGAGCTGACGGTGTACCGCAACGACGAACCGGCGCTGACGACGACCGTGGCCATCGGAACGGGGAACACCCCGACCCCACTCGGCCGCTTCTACCTGGTCGCCCTGCTGCGGCCACGGAACCAGGACGGCCCGTACGGGTCATACGCCTACGGCCTCTCCGGCCACAGTGAAACCCTCGATTCGTTCAACGGCGGCGACGGCGGGATCGGCATCCACGGCACAAACCGGCCGGATCTGTTGGGTCAGGACGTCAGCCACGGCTGCATCCGGGTGGCCAACCCCACCATCGAGGAGATGGCGGCGTTTCTCCCCCTCGGTACGCCGGTGCACATCTTCCGCTCGGCCGACGACACCGCATGACCGTATGACCGCCCGACGGGCGGGCCAGCTCCTGAGCCACCGGGACCCGGGCCGTACCGCCACGGGCACCGAGATCCCATCAGCTGATTTTCGGCACCCTGCTAGCTTGACCGGATGACACGGAGCACTCACGCCGCCGTCGCGGACGAGCGGAACCAACAGATTGAGATCTACATCAACGGGGAGTTCTTTCCCCGGGCTGACGCCAAGATCTCGGTCTTTGACAGCGGCTTCCTGGTCGGTGACGGCATCTGGGAAGGAATCCGGCTCCACCACGGCCACTTTGCGTTCCTGGATCGGCACCTCGACCGGCTCTTCGCCGGAGCAAAGGCAACCTCGCTGGACATCGGCAACCGGGCCTCGATCACCGACGCGCTGCGACGAACCGTCGAGCGGAACGACATGGTCGACGACGTCCATGTCCGGCTGATGATCACCAGGGGCGACAAAAAGACACCGTCACAGCATCCGTCGAACGTGATCGGCGGACCGAACGTGGTGATCATCGCCGAACACAAACGGGCGGACCCCACCGTGGCCGACCAGGGGATCTCGCTGTTCACCGCAACCGTGCGCCGGCCGCCGCCGGACACGCTCGACCAGCGGCTGAACTGCCACTCGAAACTCCACGAGGTCATTGCGCTCATCCAGGCGGTCAACGCCGGTGCCGACGAGGCGCTGATGCTGGACCCCACGGGCGCGGTCGCCACGTGTAACGCCACCAACTTCTTTGTCATCCGAGCCGGTGGTGTCCTGACCTCGACCGGACACTACAACCTGGCCGGCATCACCAGGGCGGTCGTGCTCGAGCAGGCGCGAGCGGAGGGTATGACCGCCGAGGAGCGTCCGTTCTCGCTCACCGACGTGTACGACGCGGACGAGGCCTTTGTCACCGGAACCTTCGGCGGCCTGACGCCGGTGCGGTCGGTCGACGGGCGGCCGATCGGACCGCAGACCGGGGTCGGTCCGGTGACAGCGCGGCTACGGGAGCTGTACCAGCGGGCGGTCGCTGCAGACGTTGCAGGCCGGCAGGCGACGGCCACCGAGGCTGCGGCGGAGGCCAATCGATGACGACGCGGATCAACCTGTGGTCCGGGCCGCGGAACGTCTCAACCGCCATGATGTACTCGTGGCGGGAACGAGCGGACACCACGGTGATCGATGAACCGCTGTACGCCCATGCGCTGGCGGTGACGGGCCGGGAACATCCCGGACGGGAGGAGATCCTGGCCGCTCAGGACAACGACGGACAGCGGGTCGTCGAAGAGGTGATTCTCGGCTCATACGAGACGCCGGTTGTCTTCTTCAAGCAGATGGCCAAGCACCTGGTCGGCCTGGACCGGGGGTTCCTGTCGGCGTGTCACAACGTCCTGCTGACCCGCGATCCCCATGACATGCTCACCTCGTTCCAGAAGCAGATACCCGACACCACCCTGGCCGACACCGGCTTCACCGAATTGGTGGAGATCCTCGACCAGGCGCTGGACGCCGGATCGCCACCGATCGTGATCGAGTCACGGCACCTGCTGGCCGACCCGCAGGGTGTGTTGACCGAACTCTGCGATCGGATCGGTCTCCCGTTCGACGAGGCAATGTTGTCGTGGCCCGCAGGCCCGAAACCGGAGGACGGTGTCTGGGCACCCCACTGGTACGACGCGGTCCACCGCTCGACCGGTTGGGGCCCGTGGCGGAAGAAGGAGGACACCCTCCTCCCCCATCTTGCCCCGATCCTGGCCGAGTCGACCCGGCTCTACGAGCGGCTCCTGCCCTACGCCATCGGCTGACCGGACCGAGCGGCTTCGCCGGTTGCGGCATCCCGGCCGCCGGGACCGGACTGCCCGTCGGCGCTCGGTCGAGCCGAGATCTGGCGCGGCCCGCCGATCCTGCCGGACGCCAGCACGGCCCCGGCCGTGGTCATGGCAGCGCCGATCAGCGATAGCACCGCCACGTCGTCGTTGCGGATCAGTACACCGAGCACGAGCGACACCACCGGGATCAGGTAGGTGATGAACGACGCCCGGACGGGTCCGACCCGGCCGACCAGCGTCGACATGACCCAGTAGGCCAGGCCGGTCCCCACCACGCCGAGGACCAGCACCGGGACCAGCGTGTCCGCCTCCCACCGATTGCGGCCCAGGTCTCGGAGACCGACAGGGATAAGCCAGACCGTGGCCATGGCCAGGACCGCACTCATCAGCGTTACCGCGCCATATCGGCGTTGGAGCGGTGCGGCCAGGTTGATCGCCAGGCCGTAGCAGACGGTGGCGGCCACGACGAGAAGGACCCCTCCGGCCTGCGACGAGCCGTCGCCAAGCGACGGGAGGCTGAGCACGACAACGCCGACAAACCCGAGGACCAAACCGGCCAGCACCAGACCCTTTGGGCGCAGACCGGTCAGCGCGGTGCCGACCACGGCGACAAAGATCGGCGTTGCACCGTTCAGCAGCCCGGTCAATGCCGAGTTGATGTGTTCCTGGGCAAGTGGGAAGAGGGTGAACGGAACCGCAACCCAGGTGATGGACAGGATGAACACCCGACCGAGGTCGGCACGGCGGATCCGCTCCGACCGGGACGAGCCGACCCACTTCAGCACCAGCAGCGCCAGCGCACCGGAGCCGACCCTGGCGAAGGTGACCATTCCGGGCGTGAGGTCCTCCAGGCCGATGGCGATAAGCAGGAACGACGATCCCCAGATCAACGAGATGGCGGCGAAGAGGGCCCCGTCGAACGGGGTGAACGGGTTGTCGTCTCCGGGGGTCACCCGCACAGTGTTGCAGCGGGCCTACCGGTCCGTTGCGAATAAACACGATTCGACATCGTTGTACACTGCGGCGGGACGACAGGGCGTAACGTGGAGAACTCGATCATCGAAGTCCAACTGAGAGGCCACGGGGTCGAGCAGTTCTCGACACCCCGTCTCATCGGCCGCAGGCTGCTCCCCGCGGACCTCGATTTCCTCGTCGAACTGCACGCATCACCGGGTGTCATGGGGCACAGCGGAGGGCCACGGACCGCTGCGTCAACCGAACCGTTCGTCCGGTCGAACGTCGCCCACTGGCGGTACTACCAATTCGGGCTGTATGTCCTGTCCCCCGCCGACGATCCGGACCGACCGATCGGCCGGGCCGGCCTGAGATGGGATCGACGAGACGGCGAGACCCCGTCGGCCGACGTGTCGGTGGTGCTGACCGAGGCGGCGTGGGGTCGCGGGTATGCGGTCGAGGCCGGCACGGCGATGGTGACGATCGCCCGTAGCCTTGAGCTGCCCGTCACCGCCGGCTGCCGAGCCGATCACGCGGTGGCCAGGGCCGTCCTGGAGAAGATCGGATTCGTGCATACCGAAAACCAGCTGCGGAACGGTGAGGACTGGGTCCGCTACCGATGGCCCGAGGATGGACGGAGCCCGGCCAGGCTTGTCCCGCACCCCGCTGAGAGTCACCGCTGACCGCGCTGGTACTTGCGCTGCTGGTCATGTTCTTGGCGGCCATCATTCAGGGATCGGTCGGATTCGGCGCCAACGTGGTGGCGGTGCCGACGCTGTTCCTGATCGACCCGGCCTTCGTGCCGATCCCGGCACTCTTCGCAGGTTTCGGCATCAACATCCTGATGCTGTGGCGCGACCGGCAGGCGACGACACTTCGGCCCGTCGCAACCGCCCTGGCCGGTCGGGTGGTCGGTACCGCCCTGGGGATCGCTGCGCTTGGTGCGGTCAGCGAGCAGGGGCTCGGCATCATCGTCGCCGTTGTTGTGTTTGCGGTCGTCGGGGCCGGGGTGTTCGGCCTGTCGGCGGATCGCTCGCCCACCAACCTCCTCACGGGCGGCGTGTTCTCCGGGTTTGGAGCGAGCACGGCCGGGATCGGCGGCCCGCCGGTGGCCCTGCTCTTCCAGAACGCCGAGGGCCCCGAGGTCCGCGGTTCGCTCGGCGCCTTCTTTGTTGTCGGTAACGTCATTTCCCTGTCCGGTATGGCGCTGGCCGGGTTCTTCGGGCCCGAAGAGCTCCGGCTCGGGCTGCTGCTGACCCCGGCCGCGGTCGCCGGGTTCGCCTGCACCCGCTGGGTTGTGCCCCATATCGATCGCGGCCACACAAGGACTGCGATCCTCGCCGCCAGTGCGGCCGCGGCCCTCGCGCTGCTCCTCAAACTGCTGTGGTGACCGGGGCCACCGGTTCGAGGAATCCGATTTCCGAAATACCCCGGGGTTGCCCGTTAAGGTTTCCGGCCGGGTTGTCGAAGTAGGTTCTCGGGCCGCGCTGCGCCCCCGTTCCACCCCTCGAACAGGACCCGGTTTTGGAACTCAGAATCCCCACAGCAGAACGCGCTCCGGGTGCCGGAAGCCCATGCGTCCACAACCCCGGCTGCAGCTGCCGCCGCCCGTACCTCGGGCGCGCGCTGATCATTGCGGTTTTGCTGGAACTCCTCATGGGGGTGATCGCCATTCGGACCGGGGCGACGCTGATCGGCGTTGTCGCCTGTGCATCGATGGCCGGGTGCACGTGGGTCTACGCGCTGACCGAGATCATTGCCTTCTATCGGGTCGGGCTTCCGGAATCCGATCGGGTCAGCGTCGGTACCAGTCGGGGACAGGGCCACCGGCCGCACCAGACGTTCTGACGTGCGGGCAACGGTCGGCGGCCTGCCCGATCAGCCGGTGAAGTCCGGATCGCCGTCGGTGGCTTCGGCCGCCGGGGTCTCGATGGCCAACTCGTTGGTGACGCCGGTGATCCCGTCAACCGCACCAAGGGCAGCTTCGATGGCCGCCTTTGTATCCTCGGAGTCCACGATGCCGGTCACGGTCACAACGCCGTCGTCTCCGACGGTCACGTCCACGCCGTCGCCGTAGCCGGCGTCGGCCAGCGCCGCCAGGGCCAGCGCCTGCAGATCGACCGCCTCGACCGAGATGTCGTTGGTGACGCCGGTGGCACCGTCCACGCCGGCGATCGCCGCCTCGGCAGCAGCCCGGTCCTCTTCGGATGCGAGAGCGCCGGTGAGCCGGACGACACCGTCGTCGTCGACCTCAACGTCGATGCCATCGAAGCCAGCGGCCGCCAGTGCGGCGATGGCCAAGGCCCGCACGTCAACCTCGGGCTCCGGTTCGGTGGTAGTCGTGGTCTCCTCCGGCTCCTCCTCGGGCTCCGGTTCGGTGGTCGTGGTGGTCTCCTCCGGCTCCTCATCGTCCTCGGCCTCTGCGCCTGCAGGATCAACCTCTTCGGTGTCCGCACCGCCTGCCGTGGTGTCCTCGTCGTCGGAACCGCACTGGGAGAGCAACCAGCCGAGGAACAGAATCAGGGCAAGAGCCAGGAGTGCCAACCAGAGCCAGCGCCACCGGTTGAACAGCCCGGCACATCCCTCCCGATCGCGGAGGTTGAACCCGCCGCCGGCACGGGCCCCGCCGTCGGCATCCAGATCGCCGGATCCGGCCAGTGCAGCAGCGCCACCGGCGGCCGCTCCGGCTGCAGCGGTTGCCTTTGCGGCACTGCCGCCGATCCCGGAGGACTTGCCACCCGCATCACCGGCATCGGCATCGCCCGAGTCGTCATCGTCCCCGCCGAGGGCTGCTGCGGCGGCAAGACCGGCCGCACCGACTCCGGCCGCAGCGGCGACCGCTTTGCCACCGATGCCGGAGGACTTGTCATCAGCACCGTCGGCATCGCCATCGCCGTCCGTCTCGCCCGATCCGGCGAGGCCCGCCGCACCGGCGGCACCGGCAGCTGCAACGCCGGCTGTACCCGTCACCGAGCCGGCCGCATCACCGGCAGCACCGGCCACATCACCAGCCTTCGCCGTCGCATCACCGGCCGCATCACCAGCCTTCGCCGCCGCATCACCGGCAGCACCGGTTGCGGCATCGGCGGCGTCGTCCGACCCACCAAGCGCTCCGGCAACGGCAGCGGCACCGGCTCCGGCCACTGCGGCACCGGCGATCGCAGCACCGGTCCCGATGCCGGACCCTCCGTCCGTATCGCCGTCACCGTCGCCGTCATCTCCGGCCGCTGCACCTTCGGACGCTGCACCGGTGGCAGCATCACCGGCTGCTGTACCTTCGGCATCGGCCCCGGGCACCGGTCGAGCCGATGCCGTACCGGCTCCGGATCCGGCGGCAGCACCGCCTACCGCAGCCGCTGCGCCATCGCCGTCAGCGTCGTCGTCCTCACCACCGAGTGCACCGGCCGCAGCGGCCAGCCCGGCCCCCGCAACCGCACCTGCGGCACCGGCGGCGACCGCACGACCGGCACCACCACCGTCGGCGTCCCCATCGGCAGCGCCGTCACTACCACCGTCGGCGTCCCCATCGGCAGCGTCGTCATCATCGGCAGCGCCGTCACCATCGGCAGCGCCGTCACCATCGGACGCCCCGGCTACTGCACCACCGGCAACCGCACCACCGGCTGCGGCGGCCAGCGGCTGGATGGCCGGGCCATCGGCGTCAGCGGCCTCGCCCACTCCGGCGGAACCGGCAGCATCCGCGTCTCCGGATTCGTATCCGGGGGAACCGTCATCGTCTGCATCGTCGCCGCCAAGCGCACCGGCCACCGCGGCTGCGCCGGCCGCGGCTGCGCCGGCCGCGGCCACGGCGGCACCGGCTACGGCGGCAGCCGCTCCGGCTCCTGATCCGCCTTCGCCATCGGTCTCGTCGGCCCCGGCGGTGGCCGAGTAATCGCCGGACACCGACGCAGCACGATTCGCCATCACCGCATCAACAGAACACCCATGCCCCGAACCACCAGGCTCAAACTCATCACCAGACGAATCCTTCGGATGCGTCGGCGCCAACACAAACCCCGCCGCCTCAGCAGCAGACGGCGAATCAAACCAAACCTCAGCAATCGTCGCCCGATACGAACGCGAATCAGGCCGGTGATACAACCGCGAATCATCGTTCCGAATGTTCCCCTTAATCGGATAACACGCCGGCATCTCCCGCTCATCATCCAACAAACCATGCGAACCAACACCAAACGGATGCCGATCACCGTCAACAACCGCCGCACCAAGCACCACACCAGCCACACCACCAGCGGTTTCGCCGCCTGCGGCGGCGCGGTTGGCCATCACCTGGGCCTCGGTGCAGCCGTGACCTTCCCCTCCGGGTTCGTACTGATCGCCGGTCGAGTCCTTCGGGTGGGTGGGGGCCAGCACAAACCCCGCCGCCTCAGCAGCAGACGGCGAATCAAACCAAACCTCAGCAATCGTCGCCCGATACGAACGCGAATCAGGCCGGTGATACAACCGCGAATCATCGTTCCGAATGTTCCCCTTGATCGGATAACACGCCGGCATCTCCCGCTCGTCATCCAGCGGACCGTGAGACCCCGGCCCAAAGGGGTGCATTTCGCGCCCGGTGGTGTCGTCGTCAGCCATCACACTGCTCCTCGTTGCCCTGGTAGTCGTGGCGGCACACCCAAAAACCGGCCGCCCAGCCCGAGCGAGGCTACTCCACCAACATTTGGATATCCACAATCAAGCGGGTATTTGCATCTAGAATTAGGGGGTTTTCACTCGCTTAGTGGTGAGGCGGCGCCGGGCCGTGGCGACCGAGATGGCTACGAGCCGAAATACCGGTCCATGAGGGCGTCGAGCGTGCCGTCGCGGCCGATCTCGATCACTGCGGCGTTGACCTCCTCGAGCCGTTCACTGCCCGACGGCAGCGCGATGCCATAGGGGTCACGACCCTCGATGGGTTCGACGAGGATCAGGTCGTCCCCGTACTGCTCGTTCAAGGTGTAGGCCACCACCGGGGCGTCGAAGACCACCGCGTCAACGTTGCCGGAGGCCAGTTCGGCCAGGGCCGTGTCCAGGTCCGGCAATTCGCGGGCGATGATACCGGCCTCGTCTCGGAGGAAACCGACCGACGCGGTGCCCTCAACGGTGGCAACCGACCGCCCGCCGAGATCCTCAATGCCGGAAATGTCCGACTCGAGCTCGGCCACGGTGAGCACCGAGGTCGCCCTGGCGGTGACAAACGCAAGGAGGAAGAGGCCCACCAGCATCCAGAAGACGGCGATCAGCCGACTGAGCGCCGTGTTGATGTTCTTCACCGCCTCCCCCCCGGTGATGACACTCACCGTCGACCACCAGAGCGCCTCGCCGATTCCGGCCCGGTAGCTGTAGGGGAAGTCCTCGGAGTCGTGGCCCCGCTCGAAGAGCCAGACCAGGTGGGAGACCAGGATGACCAGGATGACCAGGACGGCCAGCGGCACCAGGAACGTACCGCTCCCGATCAGGCTGAAGAGCGTCCCGAACGTCCCACCGGCACCGGGGACCGTGACGATCTGCTGCCCGGAGATGTAGTACGGCTGGCTGAAGTCGATCACCGCCTCCCGCTCCCGGGTGATCGAGATACCGGCGATCGCGGCGTCGACCTCACCGGCTTCGGCGGACGCCAGAATGTCACCGACGGTCTCCTGTACCACCCAGCGGGTTTCGACATTCAGCCTGCCCGCCACCTCGTTCCAGTAGTCGATGCTGAATCCCGAGACGTCACCGCTCTCGTCCACGAATACAAAGGGCGGGAGGGACTTTGTCGCCACGACGATGACGTCCTGATTTGTTTCCTCACCGTCGGCGTTGCCTTCGGTTTGGGCCGCCGCCGCCGAGGGCAACCCGACAATGCCGAACAGCCCGATGAGCACGGCAAAAGCCGCTCGACCGGCAAAAACCGCCGCTGCCCTGGTCGCCCCGGTGGGAAACATCGCCAGGATGCTAGACCTTGGCCGGGTGATTCTCCACACCGCCTCCGACCCTTCAGCGGTGCTCGAACCCGTCCTGCGGATCCTTCGGGTTTCGGTGGGAGAGAAACGGGATGAAGGCCAGGACGGCGGATCCCAACCACATCGCCGCTCCCAGGTTGGCGTTGACCGACCAACCGATGTACGAGCCGAGGGCAAAACATGCCAGCGCCGCCAGCCAGACCAGTGCCTGCCAGTGTTTGAGTACCCAGACGTTCACCGCGACCACCCTAACCAGTCCCCGGCGGCCCGCAGGGGGCGATTCCGTGGTGCACCCGTGCGCTGCGATAGGATTCTTCCGCTCGCCGGGAACCACGGGCCCGGCGGGGCGCCGAGCTCAGGGACCGAGGGGGCCGATCGTGGGGGTGGCGATGAGGCGTATGACAGGGACGGGCCGATGGGTCGGTGGGGCGATTCTCCTGCTGTGTCTCCTCGGTGCGGCGTGTACAGACCGCGCGGATCGGGACGCAACGCCCGGCGGCGACGGGGACGAAACCGCGGCCGAAGTGAGTGCTGGGAACGACGCGGGCAATGCGGCTGGCGGCGACGACGGATCGGCCGACACCACGGCAGCCGCAGGGGGCGGCGATGGTGATGGCGACGAACCGGACGACGGCGACTCCGACAGTTCCGAATCGGACTCGGCCGTCAGCGGCCCGACGCGCTCCTCGGACGAGGGGGACGGGCCGGACACCGGGAACGACGGTGACACATCGACGGCCTCTGCATCAGACGACGCGGCTTCGGATGACGCCGGCTCGTACGGTGCCGAGGGCCGGGCGCCACGGACACCGGACTCCGGCCCGACCACCGTCGAGCCGGTGTTTCTCTTCCCTGCCGCTCGGGGGGACTCCGGTGATGCGGTGCAGGCGTTGCAGGCCCGGCTGACCAACCTGGGCTTTGCCCCCGGCACGCCGGACGGCACCTATGGTCGCAAGACCTCGGACGCAGTTGCCGCGTTCCAGTTCCTCGTCGACCTTGAGCAGACCGGCGAGGCGGACGACCGGACGATCGCCGCGCTCACCACCTATCGGTACGACGGGATCATCCTGCTGGCCGGCGACGAGGGCGATGCGGTCGAGACGCTGCAACGACGACTGGCCGACGGCCCCTTCGACCCGGGCCCGATCGACGGTGAGTACGGGCTCACGACCGTGCAGGCCGTCTGGGCGCTGGAGAAGCTGGCCGGCATGCCCGTCGACGGCAACTGGGGCCCCCTGGACGAGAAGGCGTGGGAACTACTGGCGGCCGGCGAGATCGGCGCCCCGACCGAAAGCCACGACGTGCGGTGGGTCGAGGTCAGCCTCAGCGAGCAGCTGGTCAAGGTTTACGACCCGGGACAGACCGCCCCGACGCTGATCAGCCACGTCTCGAGCGGCAGCGGCATCCCCTGGTCGAACGAGGAGTACAGCGGCAGCTCGATCACCCCGGTCGGCGACTTCGAGATCACTCGCCGGATCAGCGGATGGCGGGAGTCGAGCCTCAACATCGGCAGGCTGTACAACCCGCTGTACTTCCGAGGTGGCATCGCGTTCCACGGTGCAACGTCGGTGCCCCTCTATCCGGCGAGCCACGGCTGCGTCCGGGTGCCGATGCACATCGCCGAGTACCTGCCGGACGAATTGCCGAACGGCACCGCTGTCCACGTCGACGCCTGATCCTCGGCCAGGCTCCGGCGAGGTCCGGCCCAGATTCGGCCGCGCCGCGGCTTCGGTCGCCCGACGGCGGTTCGAGGTGCCGGGTCAGTCGAACTGGATGATGCCCCGGATGTTGAGGCCGTCGTTCATGTCCTGGTAGCCCTGGTTGATCTCGTCCAGGGAGTACCGCCGGGTGATGAGCTCGTCCAACTTGAGTTGACCGTTCCGGTACATCATCAGGAGTTCGGGAATTCGAGCGTTGGGGCTGGCCGATCCGAAGATCGTGCCCCGCAGCTCCTTCTGGGACAGGGTGAGCCGGGCAAGATCAAGCTTGACGTCCGTCTGGTTCATCGGGGCGACGGCCGTGGCCACCACCGTGCCGCCCTTTGCGGTCAGATCCATCGCCGGTTGGATCATGTCCCCGTACAGCACGCCGGGGGTCAGGATCGTGGCGTTGGCCATTCGCCCCCAGGTCAGCTCGTTCACCAGCGGTTTCGCCTCCTCCATCGACGAAACCGCATGGGTCGCCCCCAGCTCCATCGCCTTCTCCTGCTTGAACTGAACCGGGTCGACGGCGATCACGTGGACCGCTCCGGCCGCCTTCGCCCCCTGCACGGCGTTCGCTCCGATCCCACCGCAGCCGACAACCACCACGGTGTCCCCGGCGGACACCTCGGCCCGGTTGATCGCCGAGCCGTATCCGGTGGCCACCCCGCAGCTGACCAGGCAGACCGCGTCGAGCGGAAGATCCTGCTCCACCTTGATGACGGATGCATCGGCCAGGACCATGTGCTCGGAGAATGTGCCGAGCTTGGCCAGGGTTCCCAGTTTCTGGCCGTCCGCCGTGTGGGTCCGATAGTTCCCGTCGGTGACCATGCCGCCGCCGAACGTCCTGGCGCCAAGGTCGCACAGGTTCTGTTTCCCCTGGGCACACGGCGGACAGATCCCGCAGGCCGGCACAAAGCTGCACGACACATGGTCCCCCGGCGCCACCTTTGTCACGTTCGGTCCCACCTCGACGACTACGCCGGAACCCTCGTGGCCACCGATGATGGGGAAGATCGTGCCGCCCGGCAGATGCTCCAACAGCTCCTCGGGCGGGACCATGTCACCGGTGACCAGGTGCTCGTCGGAGTGGCAGAGCCCGGCAAAGGCCGTCTTGACCAGGACCTCCCCCGGACCCGGCGGATCCAGCTCAATCTCCTCAACACTCCACGGCTGCCCGATCCCGTGCAGGACCGCTGCTCTGGTCTTCATGACACATCCCCCTTTTGTCGGAACATAGGCACCGCCGCGATCGGGGTCAAACCTGATCGCCCAAACCGCACCACCCCTCCGGCGGGCCGATCACCGTCTGCCCTGCCGTTACCCGGTAACGTCGGACGAATGGTTGGTGCGACCATGGGGGACTTGCCGTCCGACGGGGACGCGGTGCTACCCCCGGACTCGGTGCTGGGCAAGGTTGGCCTCATCCTCGACGCGTTCTCCGCCGAGGAGCCAACGCTCGGCGTCTCGGAGCTGTCCCGGGTCACCGGTGTGCCGAAGGCAACCGTGTTCCGGCTGACCCGCGACCTGACCGCGCTTGGGATGCTCGATCGGGACGGCAGCCGGTATCGCCTCGGGCTCCGCCTGTTCGAGCTCGGTTCGCTGGTGCACCGGCAGCGGCTGCTGCACGACCTTGCGATGCCGTTCCTCCAGGATCTCCGGGCGAGGACGGACGAGACGGTCCACCTCGGGATCCCGGCCGACGGCGAGGTCATCTATCTGGCCCGCCTGGCCGGTCATCAGACCCACACCGCACCATCCCGGATCGCCGGCCGGACGCCCATGCACTGCACGGCGACGGGCAAGGCGATGCTGGCCAACCTGCCGGACGCGCTGCGGGCCGAGGTCCTGGCAAAACCGCTGACGGCGGAAACGCCATACACGATCGTGGTCCGTAGCGTGCTGGACCAGGAGCTGGAGCGGGTGCGAGCCGCCGGTTTTGCGGTGGAGAACGAGGAGCTGGCACTCCAGTTCCGCAGCGTTGCGGCGCCGGTCTTCGGACCGGGCGGACGACTGCTCGGTGCCGTGTCCGTGACCGGGCCGACAAGTCGGATCACCGCCGAGGCGACGGCGGGACCCGTCCGGGCCGCTGCGGCGGGCATCAGCGATGCGGCCGCGGTCCGCTGGGAGCTGGCGTAGCAGCTCGGCTCAACCCCGGTGGGAATCCAGCAACTCCCGAAGGTGATGTTTCTGGACCTTGCCGAGCGACGTGCGAGGCATCGAGTCGACAAAAACCCATCGGGTCGGCTGTTTGTAACCCGCCAGGTGGGTCCTGGTCCACGACGTGAGATCCGCCTCGGTGGCCCCGCCGTCGTCCGCTGCGATCACCACCGCAACGGGTGTCTCGCCCCAGCGGGGATCCGGGGTACCGAGCACCGCGGCCGCAACGACCCCGGGGTGACGTTCAATGCACTGCTCAACCTCGGCGGGATAGATGTTCTCGCCACCGGAGATGATCAGCTCCTTCGTCCGTCCGGTCACGTAGGTGAAACCGTCCCGGTCGACGTAGCCAAGGTCCCCGGTGCGATACCACCCGTCGAGGAAGGCCGACGCTGTGGCCTCCGGGTTCTCCCAGTAGCGAACGAAGAGGTTCGGTCCTCGCACCAGCAACTCACCGACCTGGCCCGGCTCGGCCTCGTCGCCGGACGGCAGCAGAATCCGAAGCTCGGTATGAGCGGCCGGCGTGCCGCACGACCCGACCCGGTCCGCGTTTTCATAGGCCAGCACAATGGCGGTCGGGCCGGTCTCGGTCGCTCCGTACACCTGCACGACGGGTACACCGTTCGAGGCGAATCGGTCGATCAGCTCGACCGGCACAATCGACGATCCGCAGTTCAACGCACCGAGCGATCCCATCACCTCGCCGATGCCGAGGTCCGCCGTGGCGGCCCGGTCGAGCACGGCCTGCATCGCCGCCGGGACCAGCAACAGGTGGCTTGGCCGATGCAGGACCAGCAGGTCGACCAGTCTCGCCGGGTCGAACCGCTCCTCCAGAATGACCGTTCCACCGGCCAGCAGGGTGGGAAGCAACTGAACGTTGAGCCCACCAACGTGGAACATGGGCAACACCGAGACCGTCACCGAGGCCTGATCGAACCCCTCGTGCTCGATGCCGTTGCGGGCGGTGTACAGGAGGGAACGATTGGTGAGCACCGCCCCCTTCGGCCGCCCGGTGGTACCCGACGTGTAGACCAGCAACACCCCGGCGTCTGGTGCGCCAGACCCGCCGATGGTTTCGCCGCCCGGTCCGGTCGCCGAATGTGCGGTCTCGATGAATCGGTCGAGATCGTCAAAATCCCCGGCAGTCGCCTCCCGGATGGTGTCGGCGAAGGCGGCGTCGGCCAGCACGAGGGTTGGTCGACAGTCATCGAACTGAACGGCGATTTCATGGGCGGTGAGGCGGTTGTTGACCACGACAAGCATCACCCCCAGCCGGGAGCAGGCGAACAGCAACTCGACAAGTTCCACCCGGTTCGGCGCACACACCGCAACCCGATCACCGGGGTCAAGCCCGCCGCGATGGAGCGCTCTCGCCACCCGCCCGATCCTGGCCTCGAGCGCGGCGTAGCCGATCGATCCGTGGCGGGTGACAACCGCCGGTTTGTCCGGGGTCAGGTCCGCCCATCGGCTCAGCGCGGTGGCGATGGCCTCCGTTTCCATGGAACGAGCTTGTCGCGGGCGACACCGCGGACACAACGTCGTCGTTCCACTCTTCGGACCGCGGTGCTTTGCCCCTCGGTGCTCCCCGGTCAACACTGGATGCCGTGAGACTGGTGCGACATGGCCGCTGAGGTTGCCGAAGACAACCCGGACCTCCAGACGTTGCTCACCGACAACGGGCTGGCGGACCCGACGGCGTTCTATCGGCGCTGGCGATCCTGGGAGGCGGAACACGGGCCGCATCCGGTCCTGGTGCTCGGCCACAGCGCCATCTCCGAGGTGTACGCCGATCGAGAGATGATCGCAGCCAGGATCGGCAATGTCATCGCCTCGGCGTCCGAGGCCGGAAGGCTGGAGATCGAGCCGGTGCAGGATCTGCTGCTCTCGATCATCGCCTTCCTCGACCCGCCGGATCACACCCGCCTCCGCCGGATCATGTCCAGCGCCTTCACCCCGAGGGTGATCCGCCATCAGGAAGCGGCCGTCCGGGCCATCGCGGACCGGCTGATCTCCGAGATGGCTGCCGGCGGCAATCCGGACCTGGTGGACGCCGTGGCCTATCCGATGCCGTCGATGGTGATCGGAGCGATGCTCGGTGTGCCGGAGACCGATCTGGCCAACTTCGGGCGGTGGGCCATGACGATCGTCGAGTTCGTCGGTGCGGCGTCACCGTCCGACGCCCAGTCGACCGCAATCGCCGATGCGCTCGGGCAGACCAGGGAGTACCTGTCCGATCTTGCGGTACGGCGGCGGGCGGAGCCGACAGACGACCTGTTTTCGTCGATGTTGGCCGTGGCCACCGGTGAGGATGACGCCGGCGCCACGGACGACGAGCTCTTCGCCAACTCGCTCTTCCTGATGACCGCCGGACACGAAACGGCGACGAACGGCATCACCAACGGGATCCTGGCCCTGCTCCAGCATCCGGAGCAGCGGCGGCTGCTGACCCGGCAGCCCGATCTGATCGGCTCCGCGGTTGAGGAGATGCTTCGCTTCGACTCCCCGATCCAGGTGAGTGCCCGACTCTGCGACCGGGACCGGGTGGTGGCC
>JBCCGJ010000122.1:0-15560 GCA_039029335.1 Actinomycetota bacterium
GATGAAGGTGCCGATGTTGGTGCCGTAGTCGACCGAGTCCTGGGTCTCGATGAAGTCGACGTGGGCGCCGGCGGCCTCGAGCTCCTGGACGCCCTCCCAGGCGGACTGGTTGAAGCTCTTGTCGTCGATCGTGCCGACGTCGGTGACGAGCCCGACGCACAGCACGCCGTCCTCCTCACAGGGGACGTCGCCGTCTGCCATGGCGTCGTCCTCCTCCATGGCATCGTCTTCCTCCATGGCGTCGTCTTCCTCCATGGCATCGTCCTCTTCCATGGCGTCGTCTTCGGCCGGCTCTGAGGCGGAAGACGACCCGGAACCGGATGCCGATGCCGACGGCTCAGAAGCCGACGCGGACGCCGATGCCGAATCGGAGCCCGATGCGGCGGTATCGGTTTCAGAGTCACTGCCGCAGGCTGCGGCCAGCAGCGCGATGGCCAGCAATATGGCCAGCCGTACTCGAATACTCATGGTCTGCTTCCTCTCCCGTGGACCGGCGGCGGCCGGGCCCTCTAAACCCACACGCTTGTGGATGGACAGCGCGCGATGGTAGGCATGCCAAACAACCGATGAAAACCTCAACAGGCGGAACGGCCGCAGAGTGACGAACTTCACCGTCTGACCATCTCGGGGCAACCCGGACCGACCTAGATGTACTTCGAACGGATCGTGACGCGCTGGGCCGCCAGTGCGTCGATCGCAGCCTGGTCATAACCCAGCTCTGCCAGCACTTCGGTGTTGTGTTCACCCTGGAAGGGCGGCAGCCCACCGTCGGGCAGCGGGGCGGCCCCGAAGATCCAGGGTGGCGCCGGGACCCGAGCCGTCCCACCGGATCGGTCGTCGACCTCCCGGATCGCCCCTCGGTCCTCGGCCCAATCGGACTCGGCGATCTCCGACACCGTGCGAACCCGACCGACCGCAAGGCCGACCGAGCTCACCTGGGCCTCCAGCTCCTCGGTGGAGCGGAAGGTCATGACCCACGCCCGCACCTCGGCATGCAGGTCGGCCCAGTTCTCCCGCCGGAGTTCGGCGGTGACGAACCGGGCGTCGAGCAGGAGATCGTTGCGCCGCATCATCGCGCAGTACCGGGCGAAGATGTTGGTGGACACCGGACTGGCCGCGATGGTGATGTGCCCGCCGTCAGGCATCTCGAACATCGGGGACTCCGGTGCGCTCAGCGCCGTCGGTTCGCCTTCGACGTCAATCCCCGCAAGCTCGTAGCTGACCCGGTCGTTGACCCACAGCAGCGACGAGACCATGGCCACATCGACGTGCTGCCCTTCCCCGGTCCGATCCCGATGCCGCAGTGCGGCAAGGGTTGCGATCGCGCCCTGGATGCCGCTGTAGACGTCGCCGTGGTTGTAGGCGTCGTTCTCCATCGACGTCAGCGTGTCGCCGAAGTGGCGTTTGACGATCTCGGTCCACCCGGACTCGGCCTGGATGGTCGGGGCGTACGCCGGTCGGTTGCGCCACGGCCCGGTCTGGCCGTAGCCGCTGAGCGACACGAAGATGAGGGCCGGATTGACGGCTCTGAGGTCCTCGTAGCCGAGGTCGAACAGGTCGAGGGTGCCCGGCCGAAAGTTCTCAACCAGGATGTCGGTCTCGGCACAGAGCTTACGGACGATATCCCGAGCCTCGTCGAAGTTGAGGTCCAGACTGATTGCCCGTTTGCCCGAGTTCTGCTGGGCGAAGTACAGCGACATCGGACCGAGGATCGGCTGGCCGGTTCGGCCGCCGTCACCCTCCGGCGGTTCGATCTTGATCACGTCGGCCCCGAGGTCCCGGAGCGTCTTTGTGCAGTGGGGCCCGGCCAGGACGCGGGTGAAGTCCAGGACCTTGACCCCCTCAAGCGGCGCGCTCATGAGCCTTCGAAGATCGCCGTGCCGGGACCGGTCTCGGCGAAGGATCGGAACCCGGTCTGCAGGTCGTCGGAGGCCCACACCGGTTCGACCTCGGTTTCCTGGACCTGGTCGGCGGCCCGGACCCCGTCGACGACGGTCACCGCGGCAAGCCGTTTGATCGCGCCGTACGCCACGGTCGGGCCTGCAGCCAACTGCCGGGCGAACGACAGGGACGCCGATGCCAGCTCGCCATCCTCTGCCACCAGGTTGATCACCCCCCACCGCTCCAGGGTTGCCGGGTCGTACCGGCGGCCGAACATGGCGATCTCCTTGCCTCGGGAGGCGCCCGCCCGATCAACGACCCGCTGGACCCCACCGAGGAGCGGGGCCAGGCCGAGCGTGCTCTCGACAAGTCCCAGCCGGGCGGAGGAACCGGCAACGATGAAGTCACAGGCCAGCGCCAGCTCGAATCCGCCGCCGAGAGCCAGGCCGTTGACCGAGGCAACCGTGGGCACTGCCACAGATTCCAGCCGTTCCAGCACCTCGGCCGCCGGGCGTGCCGTCCGGTCTCCGGAACCCAGGCCGTCGACATCGGCACCGGCGCAGAAGTGCTTCATGTCACTGTTGAGCAGGATCGCCCTGGCCCCTTGGTCGGCCGCCCCCTCGAAGGCGGTGATCAGGCCGTCGATCAGGTCACCGTCGATGAGGTTGTGTGGCGGTTTCGAAAGCGTGACAACAGCGACGGCGCCATCCAGCGTTGTTCGTATCGGTTCGGTCATACGGTCCCCCGGTCGATGTACGGCTCTGCCCCGAATACTGCCAGCCGGGACCGACCGGCAACAATCTTCACGACACCGACGTGCCCCGTCGGCCCTCTCCCCGAATTTCGCCGCCCCCGGTCGAAGTCGGCGAAGTACGCTCCGGGCGGGAGGAACGCCATGAAGTTCACGATCCATCCGGAGTTGCCGGCCATCGACATCGATCGGGCCAGGGCCTGGTATCGGGACAAGCTGGGCCTTGAGCCGGTCGACGCCGACCCCGGTGACGAGGAGCTCCTCTACAACACCGGTACGGCAAAGTTCGGCGTCTACCGGTCCGACCACGCCGGTCGGAATCTGGCAACCGCGGCCCGGTTGGTGACCGACGACTTCGACACCGTCCACGCCACGCTGTTGGCCAACGGCGTCGAGTTCGAGTGGTATCCGATCGAAGGCAACTTCAACGAGCCAAGCGAGGAGCAGCCGTACTGGGAGAACGGCGCGCTGGTGTCGCCAGACGGCGAGAAGACCGCCTGGTTCAAAGACTCCGAGGGCAATATCCTCGCCCTCGGTTCATCGGACTGAGACCGGCAGGGCGCAATCGGACTGACCTCGTCAGACGCCGAGCCCGTCAACCGTTGAGGAACGCCTCCAGCTTCTGAACCGCCTGAATCGCCACGCCGAGATCGCCGCCACCACTCTCGTCGCCCGGGCTCAGCCGAGACTCGGCAAGCCACGCCGCAACCTCCGGGCGTTGCATCCAACGGCCGACGTTGTGGATGTGGGCCAGTGATGTCCGCAGGAAGTCCTCCGGGGTGTCGGGGTGGGGGATGACGGTGGCCAACTCGTTCTTGGCCTCCATCGAGGTGTCGGCCAGGGTCTCGATGCGGCCGATGAGGCCGGCGCTGAACACCTGCTGGCAGGCCCGGACCGTCTGCAGCGTGATATGGCCGTCGGTAAAGATCGGCTCGACCGGACGGCGCTCAAGCCCGTCGGCGCTGCAGTTGACGTAGACGGCATCGGGGTCGGCGGGGACCGATCCGCTGTCCAGCTCGATCGAGTCGGGGGCGATGCTGACCACCCGTGCGCCCCTGGTCACCCGGGTGATGCGGCGAAGCTGTTCCAGCTCGGCCTCGGTGACGGTCGCACAGCGGTACATGGTCGGCTCGATCGACGGGTCGATCCGGAAAAACTGCCCCTCCGCCTCCATGCGGGCGTAGAGGTCCTCGGCAGAGGACGACTCGGCGATGATCCTGGCCTGGTCCCGGATGCGGAACCCGTCACCGGGTTGGATGACGGCCCGGTTGAGCAGCCAGGAGTCCCGAGGGGCGATCCAGTGGATGTGGTCCGGGCCGACGTGGTTGGCCAACAGCCACATCAGTGCGTCGAAGGCGGTCTTGCCCGCCCCGATCACGGTGTACCCCCCGGCCGGCCGCTCGACGTCAGGGAGCTGGTTGGGCGGGATCACGGTGACACCGGGTTCCACGCTGTAGGACGGCGGGCTGACGGACGGCACCTTCACCTTCATATAGGTGGCGTCGACCACGGCGTGACGGGCCGCCACGTCGAACGTCTCGCCGGACGGCAGGGAGGTGGCGGTGCCGTCGGCGTACGAGGTGCTCGGAAGGTACTGGACCCGGCCGGACGGCAGGAACCGACGCTGCATGACCTGGTCGAAGTAGCTGCAGACCTCGGCGCCGGAGGCCAGCTCCGACAGGCCGGCGTTGAGCCCAACCTCGTCGGTCCGATCGGAACCGAGGACGGCGGACGAGACCCCGTAGAAGTACGACGGCTGGTGGAGCCGGACGTACGGATAGGCGTCGTTCCAGTGGCCGCCGGGTTTACCGTGCCGGTCGATCATGGCGACGGTTTTGTCGCTGTGGGTCAGGATTTCGTCGACGAACGCCATGCCCATGGCCCCCGCCCCGATGACCACGTAGTCCGCTTCGATCCTGTTCGCCATGTGACCCTGTTTCTCCCGGTTCGGTGCTCCGTTGACCGGTC
The DNA here is from genome assembly GCA_039029335.1 of Actinomycetota bacterium. GTDB lineage: Bacteria > Actinomycetota > Acidimicrobiia > Acidimicrobiales > SZUA-35 > JAHELU01. The sequence continues at coordinate 4,601 of JBCCGJ010000122.1, forward strand.
ACCGTAGACCGTGCCACGGACGGTGTGGTAACCCGCCTTTACACCGGGTTCTTTGACAGGGGACAAGTAGTGGTGGAAAGTTGTGGTCGCATTCATTAATATATTCATCAATTAGCTGTGAATGACCGGCCGTGACCAGCAGCCGCAAACAATCAGCCGTGACCAGCAGCCGTGAACCATCAGATGTAGCCGGGGGCCCATGACCACGTTCGACGAGACACTGCCGATGATCCTCCACCGCACCCTCGACGCGGTGATGCCCCGGTACCGAACGCTCTTTGCCCGCCATGAACTCACCGAACAGCAGTGGCGGGTGCTTCGGGTGCTGTGGGAGGTGGACCGGACAAGCTCGGTTGAGCTGGCCCGCCGAACCCTGCTGCCCGCACCGAGCCTGGTCGGCATCGTCGACCGGCTGGAGAGCCGGGGCCTTGTCGCCAGGGTGCGTTCAACAACCGATCGACGGGTTGTCTATGTCACCGCAACGGCGGAGGGGCGGGCCCTCGGCGAAGAGGTCGTCCCCCACGTCGACGAGATCAACCGCCACGTCCGGGCCGGCGTCCCCGCCGAGGCCTGGCAGGCGATGCAGGCCACGCTCGAGGCAATCGCCGCAAACGCAGCCGACGACCGGGCGAACCCGTCCGACCAGAACAGCCAGCCCGACCAGACCGCGCCGACCCGTTCGGCCTAGCAGAACGAGAGCCATCATGACCGACACCGTCGAAACCCCGCCCATCGACACCACACCGGGAGGACCGGCGCGTGGCGCCGGCATCCGAACCGGGGCCCAATACCTCGACGGTCTGCGGGACGGCCGGGAGATCTGGACCAGGGGCGAACGGGTTGAGGATGTCACCGCCGAACCGGGCATGGCCCGTGGTGTGGCCACCCTCGCCTCGTTCCTCGACCGCCAACACGACCCAGAGGTGCAGGACACGGTCACCTACGTGGACGACGACGGCCTGCGCTGTGCCATGTCGTTCAAGGTGCCCACGTCGGCGGAGGACATCAAGAAGCGGGGTGCGGCCTTCTACGAGTGGGCGACCTGGTCGAACGGCATGTTCGGCAGGACACCGGACTACAAGAACTCGTCACTGATGGCGTTCGCCTCTGCGCCCGGCTTCCTGGAGCAGGGCACAAAAGGCCCGGGCGGCAGGCAGATGGCCCGGAACATGATCGACTTCTACGAGTTCGCCCGGACCAACGACAAGGTCCTCACCCACACGCTGGTCAACCCGACGTTCAACCACACCCTGGCCAGGGAGGGGAAGTTCTCCAGCGAGGTCGCCCTCCAGGTCGTCGAGGAGAACAGCGACGGGATCGTTGTCAACGGCGCCCGGCTGCTCGCCACCCTCGGCCCGTTCGCGGATGAGATCGAGGTTTTTCCGTCGACCGTTCTGAAGGCCACGCCGGACAACATTCCGTTTGCGTTCGCCTTCGCGTTGCCGGTGTCGACGCCGGGCATGCGGATGATCTGCCGGGACACCTACGACGAGCAGAAGTCCAACTTCGACGCCCCCCTGGCCTCCCGCTACGAGGAGATGGACGCCGTTGTTGTGTTCGAGAACGTGCTTGTCCCGTGGGAACGGGTCTTCATGTACGGCCAGCCGGAGATCTGCAACCAGGCCTTCGGAGCAACAAACGCCGTGGTCCACATGGCGCACCAGGTGGCCTGCGGCAAGCTGGCCAAGGCGGAGTTCATGGTCGGGCTACTGACCAAGATCGCCGCCGCGTCCGGCAAGGACAAGGACCTCACCACCAAGGGGCTGATCGCCGAGGTCATGTGGATGTGCGAAACCGTTCGCAGCCACCTCTACATGGCGGAGGCCGAAGCCCATGAGGACCAGTGGGGCAACTTCATTCCGCTGCGGCAACCACTGGACACGTCCCGCAACCTCTTCCCGAAGATGTATCCGAGGATGGTGGAGATCCTGCAGCTGCTCGGCTCGTCCTCCCTGGTGGCCACCCCGGCCGAGGCCGACTTCACCAACGAGATCGGCGGGGACGTCGAGACGTACTTCCAGCTGGCCAACCTCGAGAGCCGTGACCGGGTTGCGCTGTACCGGCTGGCCCACGACGTTGCGGTCTCCGGGTTCGGCAGCCGCCAGACCCTCTATGAGCGGTTCTTCTTCGGGCCGCCGGCGCTGATGGCGTCGGCCTACTACGACCTGTATGACACCGACCGGGTCGTCGGCCGGGTCGACAAACTCCTGTCCGAGGGCTGAGTCACCACCACCCCTGCAAAATCTGGGCTCCCAGGCGACAGAGACTGTGGCCTGAGTGCCCAGATTTCGCTCCGGACGGGGTGACTACTCGGTGCGGGCAATCGTCGGCGGGTAGAGCCAGATCGTGTTGATGTCCCGCTTGAGCGCCTTTGCGTCGTCACCGACCAGCACCACTTCCCGATCCCAGCCCTCGGTGAACACCGCACCGGCGGCTCCGAGATCGAGACACGTGCCGTAGGGCAGTGTCTGCAGTTCCGTCAGCGGAACGCCATGCAGGTCCGCAACGGCGTTCCTCCCGGCGCAGGCTCCCTGAGGAATCGCATGCTGGGCGCTCTGGGCGACGGTGTGACCGGACTGATCAAGCGGTGCGGCCGTGTCTCCGGCGGCAAAGACCGCCGGGGCGTCCGGCACCCGCAGGTGCTGGTCGACGGCCAGCCGACCGAGGCGATCCAGGTTTGGCGACACCAACACCGTCAGTGGGCTGGCACTGATGCCGGCCGTCCAGACAACAACGTCCGCCGGAAGCGACGACCCGTCAGAGAGGCTGACGGTCTCGCCGTTGTAGGCCAGCACCGACACGCCGGTCCGGACCTCGACGCCAAGCCGAACCATCGCATCCTGGATCGCCGGCCGGGGCCCGTCGCCGAGGCTGGGGCTCAGCTTCTCGGATCGTTCGAGGAGCATGACCGTGGCGGATGGAACCCGGGCCGGCAGTTCGGCTGCAAGTTCGACCCCGGCGAAACCGGCACCGACAACCGCCACCGTCGCATCCGACCCAAGCGCATCGAGCCGCTGCTCCAGCGCCTCCGCGGCGGCCAGGGTGTCGATGTTGTCGAGATGGGTGTCGTCGATGGGCGGACGGTTGAGCCTGCTCCCGGCGGCGAGGATCAGCCGGTCGTAGGCCAGCACCTCCTCGTCGCCGTCGCCGCTGTCATCGGAACTGTCGGCGGGGCCGGGTTGGTTGATCACCGTCACGGTCCGGGCGTCGACGTCGATGTGGGTGACCGTCGCTCGGATATGTCCGACGTTGACCGGCTCCAGGATGTCCCGGAGTGGCACGGTCTTCTCCTCGGGCGCCGCTTCGTAGAGCCGAGGGCGGACGACAAACCGGTCGTCCGGATTGATGAGATCGATCTGGACGGGACCCAACGCTGCAGCGGTTTCCGCCGCAGCCAGGGCGGCCCAAACCCCGGCGAACCCGCCACCGACGATGAGCAGCCGGGGGGTCATGCCATGCCCCCTGTGTCGGCGCCCTGCTCGGCGTCAGCCGTGTGGGAGGCGCTGGAGGAGTTGCCCACAACTCCGTTCCGCCCGAAGAACTCGACGGTCTTGGTGGCAACCTCCTGCCACCGGTTGTCGATGACCAGGGAGTGGCCGGCGTTGACGATCTCGGCGAACTCGGTCGGTGCCGGGTTCTTCGACTGCTTCTTGTAGGCCGCGCCGGCCAGCGACGGTGGCACGGTGTGGTCGGCGGTACCGCTGACGATGAGCAGCGGGCCTCGATCGGCGCTCCCGGTGTCCACCTTGGTGGCGGTCGACCGGGAGAAGTTCGCCGAGGCGACCTGGAAGATCGGTTTGCCGGGGGCGGGCACGTGGAACTCGTCATAGAGCGCGTTCGCCTCGTCGGCCTCGACGGCGTTGGCGAAGCCGTAGCGGAACTGATCGAGGGTGAGCAGGACGGCTCGTTTCCGGTTCCCCGGGCTCCGCAGGACCGGGAACGTGGACTTCACGACCGACCGCGGCAGCCCTCGAATGCCTTTGAAGGGCACGGGATCGATGGCTGCGGTTGCAACAGCGACGCCCCGACCGGCGACGATCTGGGCCACCAAACCACCGACGGAGTGGCCGATGACGGCCGGCCGGCGGGTGAACCGCCTGGCGATCTCCTCAACGTGGTCGGCGACCTGCTCGATGGACGTTCCGGCGAGCAGGTCCGGATTGGACCGGGCCTCGGCGACCGTCTCAGGATCGCCCGGCCAGTCGATCGCCAGGACCCCGTAGCCCTGCTGTTCCAGGAACGCGACCCAGCGGTCCCAACTGCCGGACAGGAGCCAGAGGCCGTGGACCAGGATGATCGGTTGCCGTCCCGACTGGTTGATGCGGTCGATCTCGGCGAGTTCTCGTTTTGTCGGGGTTGCCTGCCTGTCGGCCATGGCGGACTCCTTTCAGGTGACGTATCAGGTACTTCTGCATCGTCGATCCTCCGGCCTCTGCGAACCATGTCACCGGGGGACAACGGCATGACCGAATCGGACAATCGCCGGACCCACTATCCTGGGCCCATGGTCTCGGCAAGCGGCGTGCGGTCGGCGACAAGTCTCCGAGCGCTGTGCGAAACGGCGGCTGAAGCCGGAATCGGGCTTGCTGCAGTGCTTGCTGACACCGGCCTGGATGCGGAAGACCTTGCAGACGACACCCGAGAGGTAACCGGCGAACAGGAGATGCAGGCGGTGGCCAACGTCGCTGCGCTGTATCCGTCAGAGGCCGGGCTCGGCGTTGCCGTCGGCGAACGTATGCACGTCAACTCGTTCGGGATCTGGGGGTTTGCCGTCCTCACCAGTCCGACGTTCCGGGCCGCGACCGAGACCGCCATCGAACACGTCCGCCTCTCGTACGTCTTCGCCGCAATCGAGCTCCAGGAGGACGCCGAGACGGACACCGCTCGGCTGGTTTTTGACGTCTCCGGTTTGCCGCCGGCCGTTCGGCCGTATGTCCTGGAACGCCATTCCGTGGTCACGATGCATTTCGTTCGAGAGGTGGTCCACGGGGCGGAGCTTCGGGACTTCCGGATCGAAACCACCCGCTCGGCCCAGTACGCCGACGCCCTGGCGGCGCGTGTCCGCATGGATGTGGTGGCCGAGGCGTCGCAGGAGGCGGTGGCCTTCCCGGCCCGCATGCTCGATCTCCCCGTGCCCCGGTCCGATCCGGTGACGCTGCGGTACTGCCTTGAGCAGTGCGAGTTGCTGGGCTCCCAGCTGGACGACGGAACAAAACCGTGGTCGGCCAGGCTGCGGGAGTTGATCGCGGAGGACGTGTCCCAGGAACGCCAGATCGGGTGGGCGGCCGACCGCTTTGCGGTCAACGAACGGACCCTGCGCCGCCGGCTGGCCGAGGAGGATACGACGTTCCGGGAGGTCTACGCCGACACCCGGCTCTCGATCGCCCACGAGCTGCTCAAGACGGCGGGCCTCAGCGTCGAGTCCGTTGCCAGACGGGTCGGCTATGCGGAGCCGGCGAGCTTCGCCCGGTCCTTCACCAGACGCTACGGCGAGACCCCCGGCAAGGTCCGTCGCACCCGATAGGGCTCACCGACGGGTCACCCCATTTGGATTGATCAGGCCGACTCTTCGTATCAAATCCGGTCCAGCGCCGTCTGATGGACATGGGTCCGCTGCAAACACCCAGTCCCGACCGCCGACCTGGCGGCAAACGCCGCCTCGCCTTCGCCGCCGTTGTGATGCTGGCCGCCGCCTCGATACTCGCCCCCGGCCACGGCCCCGCCCACGCCCAGGGCGGCGGGTCTGTTGTTGTCACCTTCGACGACTACCCGGCCAACATCTCCGGCAGCCCGGCGGCGTCGCCCATCACCACCGAGTACCGGGGGGAGGGGCTGACCTTCCCCTTCGGCGCCACCGCACTGGTGTTCGACGACAGCAGTTTCCCCCCGCGGCCGGACCTGCCCCGCTCCGGCGACACGGTCATCTCGACGTGCTACTCCCAGGAGTTCTGCTCGTCCCGGATCATCATGGAGTTCGACCCGCCGCTGGCCGACCTATCGGCCCACGCCGGCTACTACGGATCGCTGAGCCAGCGAGCTGACCTACTGCTGGAGGGTTTCAACGAGGACGGCAAGGTCGTGGCGACCGACACCGTGACCATCCCCGCCGCCGACCAGGCCACTCCGGCGACAAACCCGCTGTCCATCACCAGCGAGACCGGCGAGATCGTGGCCGCTCAGATCCGCTGGGTTGACGAGAGCCGGTTCCTCAGTCTGCTCATCGTCGACGACGTGACCCTGGCCCCCTTTGTCGCCGCCCCGGAGTTGACCACCGAACCGTCACCGATCGAGCTGACCGTTGAAGAAGACCGGGTCACCGTTGACATCGAGGTGACCAACACCGGCAACGTAACCCTGGTCGAACTGCTGCCCACGTTGGACAACCTCGATGACCTCACGGACAAGACCGATCTGCGCCTCGCCCTCAATCACGATGCCGGCTGTTTCCTGGCGATGAGCCCCGGTCAGCCGTGTCCGGTTGTCATCACCGCAACCCCGGCCGCCGGCAACACCATCGCCTCGGATGGCGTCGGGACACTGACGATCCGGACACTCAGCGGCCAGCCGCTGTTCGAGACACCGGTTGTGGTCACCCTTTCGCCCCCACCACCGGACACCACAACGAGCATCGACACGACGGAACCGGAGACCAACGAAGGTGAGACGGAGACCGAGACCACCGTCACCGAGGACACCACCGGGGCAGCAACCGACGTAGACGGTGACGAGGACGTCGACGAGCCGACCGACGACTCAACGGGTGGCCTGCCGGATTGGGCGGGCGGTGCCCTGACCATCTTCGGTCTTATCCTCCTCGGGGCGATCCTCCGTTGGCTGATCCGGAGACGGCCGAAGGCACCACCGCCTCCGCCACCCCCACCTCCACCCCGGTCGTCGCCCAAACCGCCGGACCGCACCGAGCAACCAGAAGCCGACACACCCCGGCCGACGCTCGGCGTCCGGGGCGATCCCGGCACGCAATCGCTCGACGCACCGGCCCACGCCGGGCCGACGCTTGTCGCCGCGCTCAACAGCGGGACCGCCGCCGTCACCCTCACCGACCGCAACGAAGGAGCCGACCAATGACTTCCATCGCCGACCTGCTCTATCCCGGCTCGGACGACGCCGGCAACCTCAACCAGCTGACCGTTGCGCTCGGTGCGACCACCCTGCCGATCCACGGGCTGCTCGTCGGGCCGTTCGCCACGCCGCTGATCGAGGTGGCCTCGGTGCTCAGCAGATTGCTCAAGGCGCCGGTGGGCAACATCGCAATCAAGGGATGGGGGAAACACCGGGAGGTGCAGAAGGCCATCGAGGCCAGCAAGAAGGAACCGGGTGAACCCCGGACCGTCCGGCTGGCTCAGCACTCCATCAAGAGCAAACAGTCACCGACCGTCGAGGCAACCGCCGGTGGGGTGACCAAAACCATTCTGGAGCTGGATCTTGTGGTGGAGCTGGAGCTGGCCTCCGTCGAGCTGGTGATCCTCGACGGCGAGATCGACGATGCGGTCACCGGCGGAACGCTGGCCAAGGCAAAACTGTCGGCATCCGGCGTAACCCTCGCCGAACACGAATTGCAACCGGCCGACCTCCGCCGCCAACCGTCGGAGCCCGCCGTACCAGCGGCCGCCACCTGACCCGGGGGAAGCCGAAGGCGACCGCGCATCCCGTTCACGTCCGAATTCTGCGATTGAGGGCCATTCGTGGTTGTATCAGTGCTGATTGATACAACGTAAGACGGCGAAGGGGCCGTTCGGGCCGATGGAGGTTGAGATGGCATCGGATGGGCAGGACGACACCGCGGCAGAAGCCGGCCGGCGGCTGCTGATCGAGGCCGAGGAGTTCGCCGATTACGGCGGCTGGCTGCTGGACTCCCAGTTCGAGATCCAGATGGGTAGCCCGTACCTCCTGGCCCACGGGCTTGGGCGGCCGGTTGCCGATGCCGTCACCGAGGTGACCGTCGATCAGTCCGGTTCGTACACGGTGTGGGTCCGGGCCAAGGACTGGGTACCGTCCCACTCCCCCGGTCGCTTCCGGGTGTCGGTCGGCGGGACCCGGCTGGAGACCGAGTTGGGGGCGAACGGCCAGGACTGGGGCTGGCAGGAGGTCGGCACGGTCGAGCTCAACGCCGGCCAGGTTGAGCTGCGGCTCCACGACCTGACGGGCTTCGACGGCCGATGCGACGCCATCTATCTGAGCAACGACGGCTCGGTACCGGTCGACGGCGCCGGTGAGGATGCGCTGGCCTGGCGACGACAACTTCGGGGTCTGCCGGCGGCGCCGGTGGACGGGGGTGAGTTCGACGTCGTGGTCGTCGGCGGGGGTATCGCCGGTTGCGCTGCGACGTTGACCGCAGCTCGTCTCGGCGCCCGGGTTGCGCTGATCCAGGACCGACCGGTGCTCGGCGGCAACGCCAGCAAAGAAATCGGCCTGAGCCCCCGTGGCGAATCGGGGCAGCTGATCCAGGAGATCGCCGAGCGCACCCCGGACGGCGACATCGCCGCCCGTTCCATATTTGAGAACGAACCGAATGTGTCCCTCTTCCTGGAGCGCCGGGTCTACGACCTGGCCACTGCGGATCGGACCATCACCTCGATCGACGTCCGGGCCACCAGAACCGGGGAGGAGACCCGCTTCCGGGCGCCGGTGTTCATCGACTGCACGGGGGCGGCGATCCTGGGCCAGCTGGCCGGGGCCGAGCTGCTGTCCGGCCAGGAGGCGTCGGATGAGTACGACGAACCACGGGCTCCCGACGAGCGCGACGGGATGCACCACGGCAACACCCTCTTCTTCCGGACCAGGCTGGCCGACGCCCCGGTCGATTTCCCGGACGTGCCGTGGGCCACCGAGATCTCCAAGGACTACGCCAACCTCAGTGGCCAGCTGGTCCAACCCGGGGTCGACAACGGCCCCGGCCCCCGGCCCGGGCTCGATCCGGAGGTGGATCCGGTGTTCGACTTCTCCAACGCCGCTCCCGGCGAGAATCCGATGATGGGATTCCCGGCCACCCACTTCTGGGAGTACGGCCAGTGGCTGGACCTCCAGCTGGACGGCGAGCACATCCGTGACCATCTGCTGCGGGCGCTCTACGGCACGTTCTCCAACGTCAAACGCCTCGACCCCGACCACTACGCCAACCTGGAATTCGACTGGATCGCCCACGTCGCCGCCCAGGGCGAGTTCGTCCGCTACCGGGGCGAACACGTGCTGACCGAGAACGACATCCGGAACCACACCGAGTTCCCCGACGCGGTCGTCCGCAACGACGGGGCGTTCTGTCTGCACTATCCGCATAAGGAGGGCGAGGCGGATTACGACTTCCGGCTCAAGGACTGGGTGTGGGACAACCGGGACCACAAGCCGTACTCCATCCCGTTCCGCTGCCTGTATTCGGCCTCGATCGACAACCTGATGATGGCCGGCAAGCACATCAGCGTGACCCACGTGGCGGGCAGCAGCGTGAAGTTCATGGGCAACGGCGGCCAGCACGGCGCAGCGGTCGGTGTTGCCGCCCACCTCTGCCTGGAACACGGCACAAACCCGCCCGGCGTCTACGAGGCACACCTCGGTGAGCTGCAGCGGCTGGCCGGCGAGATCACCGGCTGTGGCCACCTCCACCTGCCGGACCCGATCCCGTCCGCTCAGGAGACCGCGGAACGGCACGCCCAGGACCTGGTGGACGGGAACCGGGAACGAGCCTTCGACGACTTCTACGGCAACGCCCGCCTGGTGTTCGAGGAGGCCGGCGGCGCACTCCCCGACGGCCCGACCGGCTGGGAGATCGTGTCCGACCGGCAGGATGTGGAGTGGCGGGAGTTTGTCATTCGCTACGGCACCGCCGACGGACCGGTGGACATCACCACCCGATGGCAGACCCTCCTCGGCCGGTGGCAGCTGATCAAAGCCGAGCAGGCCGGCGTCAGCGCGTAGAAGACGCCTCGTCCCCGAATAGCCGGAGCGAAGTCTCCCGCAGCGCGTCGACCAGCCGGGCGGCGCTGGGTGGGAGATCGCCGTTTTGCCGCGTGATGATCCCGATAGGCACCGCGGTCCCCTCAACGTCCACCGCCAACCGCACCAGTTCGCCCCGCTCCAGTTCGTCGGCGAACACCCCGGCCGGGACCACGCCGAGCCGGTTCCCCCGGAGCAGCATCCGCCGGGTGGACACCGGCGGGACACATTCCACGACATCGTCCGGTGTCCGCCCCGCAGCCCGCACGAACGCACTGTCCACCTGCTGCCGCAGGGACGTCTCCGCCGGCGGCAACACCCACGGAGCGTCCAGCAGATCGACCAGCTCCACGTCGTCTGCGAAGCCGTGATCGGGACCACCGACAACAGCAACGGAGTCGCTGTGCAGCACCTCGACCGCGACCCCGGCGTACGAGGCGATCGGCAACGTCCGGCCGACCACAAGGTCCAGGTCACCGAGGAGCAGCTGGTCGTGCAGCGCCAGCGGTGTCCCGTCGACGATGGAGACCCGGATGCTCGGATCGTGGCTCTTCAGATCCAGCACCGCGTCCGGTAGGAGCCGGGCCGAACCGGCCAGGATCGTCCCGATCCGGACGTTGCCACCGGCACCGGACCGCACCTCCTCGGCGTGGCGAACGAGAGCGCTGACCTCGGAGGCGATCAGCTGCAGATGGGGCAGCAGCGCATCCCCCGCTGCGGTCAGGGTCATCCCCTTTGCGGTCCGGTCGAACAGCCGGACCCCCAGCACCTCCTCCAGTTCACGGAGGCTGCGGCTGGTCGCCGGCTGGGTCAGGTAGAGCATCTCGCTGGCGTCCCGGATCGAACCTCGGGCAGCGATCGCCGCGGCAATGTAGACCTGGCGCAACCGCAGTGGGGCGCTCAGCAACTCCTCGAGCCGCATGGGTTACCGAATCCGGTATGGAGGAGGGCGCAGACCAACCATCCCCGACAACCGTAGTCGACAACGTCGAAGCCAACACCAGCCACCACC